>CANQVT010000001.1 GCA_947627365.1 uncultured Lachnospiraceae bacterium
CCTCCTCAAAAATCAGCCCTTTTTTGAGCCCCCTGCTTGTCAGTAGTCAATTTGTCGACGAGTTTCGCAATTACCTAATACAGAGTAAGTATATCACACTTTCTTCGCTGTGCATACCGCCTTTTTTCCTTTTCCGGTACATAAAACGACAAAAAATATAAATTGCACACCACTTTTTCTCAGAACGCGTCCGAGCTCGTCCATCGTGCTCCCGGTTGTGTACACGTCATCCACCAGAAGCACACAGCGAAACGGTGAAAAACCTCCGCGCACAGCAAAACATCCTCGCAGATTTTTCATCCGCTCCTGTCTGTTGAGCGTCTTCTGAGGGCGAACCATGCGCGTACAGTACAAAAGGGTATTCTCCACCGGGATGCCGGTCAGCCTGCCGATCTCCTCTGCAAGAAGCTCTGATTGGTTATAGCCGCGGCTGCGCCGCTTCCGTGGATACATCGGAACCGGAAGGATAGCCTCCGGCCTCCAACGCGGAAGATACTGCACAAGCACTCTGCTCATCGACTCTGCAAAAAATGGCACATACTCCCGTCGATTGGATGATTTCATGCGATATACAGAATGCCGCAGCGCTCCCGTATAGGTAAACGCCGCGACACCTCGGTCATAATAATGAGCTTGCTTCTGACAGTCCTCACAGTATTCCTGTCCTTCGTCTCCGACTGGCTTGCCGCATTTCATGCACGCATTCTCCCCGACCCACGGCAAAGCTTTCACGCAGGATGGACAACAGCGCTTCCATCTTATGTCCAAAACCTCGTCGCAGATCGGACAGCGCGGAGGATAAAGAAGATTCAACAGCGCTTCCTTTCTTCTGGTATTCCTGGTATTCCTGGTATTCCTGATATTTCCTATATTCCTGTTCAATCGGTCTTTCCTGTTCTCTCCCCCTGCGCCAACTCACAGATTCGTTCCGTCAGAGAAGTATAGCGTTTCTGTTCCATCGTGTTGTCGATCATCTGAGCAAACGTCTCCGGGTCTCCTACAATCGTCACACATTTCCGCGCACGTGTCACGGCCGTGTACAGAAGGTTGCGATTCATCAGCATGCGTGGACCGCTCAGCAGAGGTATCACAACGGCCGGATATTCGCTTCCCTGCGACTTATGAATCGTCACAGCATATGCAAGCTCCAGCTCCTCCAGCCCAGAATATGGATACTCCACTATGCGATGCTCATCGAACTCGACGGTCACCCGCTCCGTGTGCAGGTTGATCTCCCGGATGATCCCCATATCTCCATTGAAGATTCCTTCACCCTTCTCGACCGGAATTCCGTAGCGGCCGCGTATCTCCCATTCGATCTGATAATTGTTTTTGATCTGCATGACCTTGTCACCCTCGCGGAAGATCTGCCCGCCATACTCATGCTCGCACTTCTCACGATTCGGCGGATTCAGATACTCCTGCAGAATGCGATTCAGTCGTTCTACGCCAAGCAGCCCTTTGCGCATCGGCGTCAGCACCTGGATATCAAACGGCTCCGCGTCCACATAGCGCGGCAGTTTTTCCCTGATCAACTGAATTACAATGCTGATGATCACATTCGCGTCATACCGCTTCAGGAAGAAAAAGTCCCGGCTCTTGTTATCCAGCGCTACCTGTTCCCCCCGGTTGATGCGGTGTGCATTCACAACAATATCACTCTCTGACGCTTGCCGGAAAATCTTTGTCAGGCATACCACAGGCACCTTTTCCGAATCAATAATATCCTTCAACACACTTCCGGGACCCACAGAAGGAAGCTGGTTTCGGTCTCCGACCATGATCAGGCGCGTCCCGACCGTAATTGCATCCAACAGCGCATGCATCAGGTGGATGTCTACCATTGACATCTCATCGATGATCACAACATCTGCCTCCAGAGGATCCTGTGCATTTTTCGAAAAGCTGACCGCATTCCCATCCTGCGCGCCCGAGATCTCCAGCATCCGATGAATCGTCCTCGCCTCATATCCGGTCGCCTCCGTCATCCGCTTTGCGGCACGACCGGTCGGGGCAGCCAGAAGGATCTGCAGACCCTCCGACTCAAAATAAGAGATCAGTGTGTTGATCGTTGTCGTCTTTCCTGTACCCGGCCCTCCTGTGATCACGAGCAAGCCGCAGCGCACGGATTCGATCACCGCCTTTTTCTGCATCTCATCCAGATACGTGCCCGTCTCCTTCTCGATCTCGGCTATTTTCTTCTGGATCGTCGCTTCGTCAATCTCTCCGGTAATGTTGAGATCGCACAGCATACGTGCCGTGTCTAGTTCGGTGAAGTACGCAGACGCGCTGTACACTCGCTCCTGCTCCTCCCGTTTGATCACGATCTTTCGCTCGATCGACAAATCGATCAGATATTGATCAATGTTCTCGAGCGGCACACCAAGCAGCTCTCCTGCCCTCTGCATGAGCTGATCCTTCGGCAGAAAAATATGACCTTCTCCGCCGGCTTTTTTCAGAATATAAAAAACCGCACACTTCACGCGATACTCAGAATCCGCGCGGACTCCTGCCCGCATTGCAATCTCGTCCGCGATGCGAAAGCCTACGCCGTCAATATCCTCTGCAAGACGGTACGGATTCTCCTGCATTACCCGGTAAAGCTCCTGCCCATACTGCTGGTAGATCTTAGCTGCCAGCGTCGTCGTAATTCCGTACTGCTGCAGAAAGATCATCGCCTTACGCATGTCGCGCTTCTCGTATACCTGCTGCGCAATCTCGCGCGCTTTTTTCTCACTGATCCCTTTGATCTCCGCAAGACGCTCCGGCTCCTCCTCGATGATCCGTAGAGTGTCCTCCCGGAAATGTCTCACAATTCTGGCCGCAAGCGCAGCTCCGACGCCCTTGATCGCTCCAGAGCCCAGATAGCGCTCGACAGCCTCCTCATCCTCCGGCGTCTTGACCGTGCAGGTCTCAATTTTAAACTGCTCCCCATACGACGGGTGTGATATGTACTGTCCGCTCAGCTCGACCTTCTCTCCCTCACCGACGTAGGAGAGCGTCCCAACGCATGTAACTTCCTCATCGTCGACGGTCAGGACCATGACCGTATAGCCATTGTCGGCGTTGCGGAAAATAATATGGTCAATGTAACCTTCTAATTTTTCCATGCTCCTCCAAGTAAAATGATGGTGGTCTGACTTCGTGTATAGTTCACTACAAGTTTTTCATATTGGGTACCCGGACGCCCTGCACGGGCTTGCAATGTCAGGGCCGTGCGGAAGCGCCCCCTCACATTCGTTCAGCGGCATATCGTCGGAAAGCATTTGAGAACGCTTCGCGTTGCTTTCCGACTCCCGCTCGCGCTTAATCGGGCACGCAGCGGTGCATAAGCTCGCTTACGCTCACTAAGCACCGGCGGCCCTCAATGATCTGCCCTGACACAGCAAGTCCCTTTTTCAGGGCTGTGTGTTGGCACGCGGCAGAGCATTTATACTCTTATATTCTTGCATTTTTGCAGAATAAATCAGCGAATTATGCGTCTGTCACAAACAGCCGCAGGAAAGCCGGGTGTTGCCTGTCCGCGCGCAAACGATAGGCAGTTCGACGCAGGATTCACGAGCATAGCGACAGCTGTCGGAGCATGTCTGAGCGAAGCGAGTTTGCGTAGACAGCTGTCCATAGGCGGCGCAGCGAATCAAGGAGAACAACGTGTTTGCGGTGGACAGGCACATCGGCTCCTGCGGCGTCCGGGTTTTGTAAACTATAGACGAATTTACTCCACAACCTTGCCATCTGAAGCCGTCAGCTCTACGAAGCGTCCGGTTCCGACCGCCACAACCGTCATCGGATCCTCCGCCGTCATCGTATTGATGCCGGTCCGCGCCTCGATCAATTCCTCCAGCCCGGAAAGCAGAGCTCCGCCACCTGTCAAAACGATCCCCCGGTCAACTACGTCGGCCGCAAGCTCCGGCGGTGTGCGCTCCAGCACGCTGTGCACCGCGTCGACGATCTGGCTTGTCACTTCCTTGAGCGCATCCCGCGTATCCTCGGAGGTGACACGAATCGTTTTCGGCAACCCGGTCACAATATCACGGCCTTTGACCTCCATCACCTTCGGCTCCGGTTTCTCAAACGCGGTGCCGATTGTGATCTTGATTTCCTCAGCCGTCTGCTCGCCGATCATCAGGCCGTATTTCTTGCGAACATATTTCACAATCGCATCGTCAAAATCATCGCCTGCCACCTTGAGCGAAGCGCTGACTACAATACCATCCAGTGAGATCACTGCCACGTCGCAGGTACCGCCGCCGATATCGACGATCATGTTCCCGCAGGGACGCGAGATATCGATCCCTGCTCCGATTGCAGCTGCGATCGGCTCCTCGATAATATGCACCTCCCTGGCTCCCGCCTGATAGGTCGCGTCCTCCACAGCCTTCTTCTCCACCTCAGTGACGCTGCTCGGCACACAGATGCTGACCCGCGGTTTGCGGAACGACATCCTGCCGATTGCCTTCTGAATAAAATACTTGAGCATCTGCTCCGTCACCGTGTAGTCCGAGATCACGCCCTTGCGCATCGGCCGGACGGCGACAATATTTCCCGGAGTCCTGCCGAGCATCAGCCGCGCCTCCTCGCCGATCGCTTTGATCTTATTCGTGTCCCTGTCGTACGCGACCACCGACGGCTCCTTCAGCACAACTCCCTTGCCCCTGACATATACTAAAATACTGGCTGTACCCAGATCGATTCCAACATCCGTACCCGGCATCGTCTCCTGCCCCTTTCGATTTCTTTGATTTATTCAGACTACAACCGGATCTGTTTCCAGATATCCGCTTTTGTCATGCTTTCATTACAGAACCCGCGGGCGAATTCTGTAATATGTAGTATAATACAAAATCCCAGAAATGGAAATTCTTTTTTCCTTCGCAAGGATTTCTTAATTAATTTTCCTCTTTTTTTATAAAGTGAACATAATTTGAACACATTTATTTTCTAAACTGTATTCGTATCAACGAGGAGTTGATATATTTCATAACTCACACTTGGCAGCACCCACACGCTGCCAAGTACTCCCTCAAACATTTTCAACCCAAATTTTTCTCTTTCCTGGAAAAGTCTGACTTCGGTCAGACTTTTTCCTTTGTCTTCTATTTCAAATATTTCTTTACGTACTGACCCGTGTAGGACTTCGGGTTCTTCGCGACCTCCTCCGGCGTCCCCTCGGCGATCACGGTGCCGCCGCGGTCTCCGCCCTCCGGCCCCATGTCGATGATATAATCGGCTGTCTTGATCACGTCGAGGTTGTGCTCGATCACAATCACGGTGTTGCCGCCCTCGGCCAGCCTGTGCAGAATATCAACCAGCTTGTGCACGTCAGCGAAATGCAGACCCGTCGTCGGCTCGTCGAGGATGTAAATCGTCCGCCCGGTGCTGCGCCTGCTCAGCTCGGTCGCTAGCTTGATCCGCTGCGCCTCGCCGCCCGAGAGCGTCGTCGATGGCTGCCCGAGCTTAATATAAGAAAGTCCGACATCGTTCAACGTCTCGATTTTCCGGTAGATCGACGGAATGTGCGCAAAAAATTTCAGAGCCTCCTCAACCGTCATGTCGAGCACATCATAGATGCTCTTACCCTTGTACTTCACATCCAGCGTCTCGCGGTTGTAGCGTTTACCGTGGCAGACCTCGCAGGGTACATAGACGTCCGGCAGGAAATGCATCTCAATCTTCAGAATGCCGTCGCCGGAACAGGCCTCGCAGCGTCCGCCTTTTACATTGAAGCTAAAGCGGCCCTTCTTGTACCCGCGCGCCTTCGCGTCCGCCGTGGCCGCGAAAAGATCACGTATCTGGTCGAACACGCCGGTGTAGGTGGCGGGGTTCGAGCGTGGCGTCCGCCCGATCGGCGACTGGTCGATATTGATGACCTTGTCGAGCTGCTTCTCCCCGATGATATCGCTGTGCTTCCCTGGGATCGTCCGCGCGCGGTTCAGGTCGCGCGCCAGCCGCTTGTAGATAATCTCATTCACGAGAGAGCTTTTGCCAGAGCCCGACACGCCGGTCACGCAGGTCATAACGCCCAACGGAAACTTCACATTGATCTTCTTGAGGTTGTTCTCCTGCGCGCCTCGCACCTCCAGCCAGCCGCTCGGCCTCCTGCGTTCCTTCGGGACAGGGATCGAGAGCCGCTTGCCGAGATAAGCCCCCGTGATCGACTCTTTGCAGTCGATAATGTCCTGCGCCGTGCCCGTCGCGATCACCTCGCCACCGTGTTCCCCGGCGCCCGGCCCGATGTCCACGATATAGTCCGCCGCGTACATGGTATCCTCGTCGTGCTCTACTACGATGAGAGTATTTCCCAAATCTCTCAGATTATTCAAGGTGGCGAGCAGCTTGTCATTGTCCCGCTGGTGCAGTCCGATGCTCGGCTCGTCGAGGATGTAGGCGACCCCAACGAGCCCGGAGCCGATCTGCGTCGCGAGGCGGATGCGCTGCGCCTCACCGCCTGAGAGCGTCCCGGTCGCGCGCGCCAAGCTGAGGTAATCCAGACCGACGTCCACGAGGAAACGAATGCGGGCGCGAATCTCCTTCAGGATCTGGTGCCCGATCAGCTCCTGCTGCTTCGTCAGCTCCATGTGCTCCAGAAAGACCTGCAGATCGCCGACCGACATCGATGTGATCTCGTGAATGTTTTTATCGTTCACCGTCACCGCAAGCGCGGAGGCCTTCAGCCTCTGACCACCGCAGGTCTTGCACGGCGTGATCTGCATAAAGCTCTCGTACTCCTGCTTCATGGTCTCGGACGCGGTCTCGCGGTATCTGCGCTCCACATTTTTGATCAGTCCCTCGAACGCCACATCGTAAACGCCGACTCCGCGCTGTCCCCGGTAGTGTACCTTGACCTCACGGCCGTTCGTTCCGTGTACCAGCATATCCTGAATCTCCTGCGGGAGCTGTTCAAACGGCGTCCCCAAGTCGAACCCGTATTCCTTCGCGAGCGCGTCCAGCACGGCTCTCGTGAAGCTCCCCTTGTCCGTGCAGGACTGCCAGCCCGTCACGACGATCGCCCCGTCGAGGATACTTAAAGATCTGTCCGGGATCATCAGGTCGATGTCAAACTCCATCTTGTAGCCCAGACCAAAACAGTCCGGGCAGGCGCCGAACGGATTGTTGAACGAGAAGCTCCGCGGCTCGATCTCGTCGATGCTGACGCCGCAGTCCGGGCAGGAAAAGCTCTGGCTGAAGCTCAGTATCTCCCCGTCCTGAATATCGACAAGCGCCAGCCCGTCCGCGAGCTGCATCACGTTCTCCAGCGAATCGGTCAGACGCTTCTCAATCCCCGGCTTGACGACAAGGCGGTCCACAACGATCTCGATGTTGTGCTTGATATTTTTCTCAAGCTTGATCTCCTCGGACAGCTCATACATATTACCGTCGATCCGCACGCGCACATAGCCGCTGCGCCGCGCCTGCTCGAGCAGCTTCACATGCTCGCCCTTGCGCCCGCGCACCACCGGCGCCAGGATCTGGATTCGCGTGCGCTCCGGCAGAGCCATGATCTGGTCCACCATCTGGTCGATACTCTGCCGCTTGATCTCCCGTCCGCACTTCGGACAGTGCGGGATGCCGATGCGCGCGTAGAGCAGGCGGAAATAGTCGTAGATCTCCGTCACCGTGCCGACCGTCGAGCGCGGGTTGCGGTTCGTGGATTTCTGGTCGATCGAGATCGCGGGCGGAAGTCCCTCGATGCTCTCCACGTCCGGCTTCTCCATCTGCCCGAGAAACTGCCGCGCGTAGGAGGACAGCGACTCCATGTACCGGCGCTGCCCTTCCGCATAGATCGTGTCGAACGCGAGCGACGACTTGCCCGAGCCGGAAAGCCCCGTCAGCACCACGAATTTGTTCCTCGGGATGTCCAGACTGATGTTCTTCAGATTGTGCTCGTTCGCTCCCCGGATGCGGATGTATTGCTTTTTGTCAACATAAGTGTCCATATGCTTCCCATTCTTTCTTCTGTCTTTTCTTATTTTACTTTTTATCTTTTATCATTTTCCCACTTCTTAATCAAGCTCCTGCAGATGTTTTTTCAGCTCAATCATCCGGTCGCGCAGCTCGGCCGCCGCCTCGAAATTCAGCTCGGCCGCCGCCTTCTTCATCTGCTTCTGCACATCGGCGATCAGTTTCTCCAGCTCCTCGCGGCTCATCGACTCCGGATCCTTCTCCATCTGCAGTTCTTCCTTCGCGATCGACTTCGAAATGCTGATCAGGTCGCGCACTGCCTTCTTGATCGTCTGCGGCGTGATGCCGTGCTCTTTGTTGTACTGCTCCTGCATCTCCCGACGGCGCTGCGTCTCGTCCAGCGCAATCTGCATCGACTCCGTAACCACATCCGCGTACATGATGACATGGCCCTGCGCGTTTCTGGCCGCGCGCCCGATCGTCTGAATCAGCGAGACCGACGAACGCAGAAAGCCCTCCTTGTCCGCGTCGAGGATCGCCACCAGCGAAATCTCCGGAATGTCCAGACCCTCGCGCAGAAGGTTGATGCCGACCAGCACATCGAAGACATCCAGGCGCATGTCGCGGATGATCTCCGTGCGTTCCAGCGCGTCGATGTCCGAGTGCAGATAGCGCACGCGGATGCCGACCTCCTTCATATAATCCGTCAGGTCCTCCGCCATGCGCTTCGTCAGCGTCGTCACGAGCACCTTATTTCCCTCGGCGGTCTCCTTGTTGATCTCCCCGATCAGATCGTCGATCTGCCCTTCGACCGGGCGCACCTCGACATATGGATCCAGCAGCCCGGTCGGCCGGATGATCTGCTCCGCCCGCAGCAGCTCGTGCTCCTCCTCGTACTCGCCCGGCGTCGCCGAGACAAACATCACCTGGTCGATCTTGCTCTCAAATTCTTCAAAATTCAACGGCCGGTTGTCCTTCGCAGAAGGCAGGCGGAAACCGTAATCCACGAGCGTCGTCTTGCGCGACTGGTCGCCCGCAAACATCCCGCGCACCTGTGGGATCGTCTTGTGCGACTCGTCGATGATCAACAGAAAATCGTCCCCAAAGTAATCAATCAGCGTGTGTGGCGTCGCCCCGGCCGGAAGCCCCGCCAGATGTCGCGAATAGTTCTCGATGCCGGAGCAGAACCCGGTCTCCCGCAGCATTTCGATATCATAGTTTGTCCGCTCGGCGATCCGCTGCGCCTCCAGCAGCTTGTCCTCGCTTTTGAAATACGCGACGCGCTCCGCCAGCTCCTCCTCGATCGCCTTCGCCGCCGCCAGGATCTTCTCCATCGGCACGACATAGTGCGACGCCGGGAACACCGCGATGAAATCCAGTCCCCTGCGGATCTCGCCGGTCAGCACGTCGATCTCCGTAATGCGGTCGATCTCGTCCCCGAAGAACTCCACCCGGTACGCGTAGTCGTCCGCGTCCGCCGGAAAGATCTCCAGCACGTCCCCGTGCACCCGGAACGTGCCGCGGTGGAAATCCATCTCATTCCGGTCGTATTGAATATCGATCAGCTTCCGCAACACCTCGTCCCGGTCGCGCTCCTGCCCCTGCCGCAGATACAGCACCAGATCCTTGTAGTCTTCCGGGCTGCCGATGCCATAAATGCAGGACACGCTTGACACAATGATGACGTCCCTGCGCTCCACGAGCGACGCCGTCGCCGAGAGCCGCAGTTTGTCGATCTCATCGTTGATCGAGGAATCCTTCGCGATATAAGTATCCGAGGACGGCACATACGCCTCTGGCTGATAGTAGTCATAGTACGACACAAAATACTCCACCGCGTTCTCCGGGAAGAACTCCTTGAACTCCCCGTAGAGCTGCGCCGCGAGCGTCTTATTGTGCGCAAGTACCAAAGTCGGCTTATTCAGCGCCTGGATCACGTTCGCCATCGTGAACGTCTTGCCGGAGCCCGTCACGCCCAGCAAAGTCTGGCATTGATTGCCTTCTTTGAAGCCCTGGACCAGCTTTTCGATGGCCTGCGGCTGGTCGCCGGTGGGCTGGTATTCGCTGTGTAGTCTGAATTGATTCATAAATCATCCCTCATAATAGTTGATATTACCCAGCTTTAGAGAGTATAGCATAAAAAAATAAAAAAGTATAGACCTTTCCAGAACATTTGTTCTTTTACAAAAAGCAGACCCGGTCTGTAAAATACAAACGGGGTCTGCGCAAAATCCATACAAAATCGCCTTCTACATTCAATGATTTCTCTCACTCCGCATATCCGCTGAAAATCTGCGCAATCGGAGAATCGGAGGAGAGCACGACCGTCTTGTCGCCCCCGGTCATGGACTCACGCAGTGCGTCGAGACTGCGCACGAAGGAGTAAAATTCGGTCTTGTCCTCGGTGTCGTACGCCTCAGAGAGAATGCGCATGTATTCCGCCTCGCCCTCCGCGATGAGAATCTCCGCCTGCTTTTTCGCCTCCGAGATGCTGATCGCGACCTCCTTGTCCGTCGTATTGCGGATCACCTGCGCCTCGGAATTTCCCTCAGCCGTGTAGGTCGCCGCGATGTTGTCGCGCTCGGAAATCATACGCTCGTAGACGGCTTCCTTGTTGTCGTCTGGCAGGTCGAGCTGCTTCGTCTCAAACATCATCAGTTCGATGCCGTACTGATCCATGTTGTCGTCGATCCGGCTCATCACCAGCTCCGACAGCTCGCCGTCGCGGCTCGTGATGACCTCGTCCTGGTTCATGCTGCTAATCGCGTTCTTCAGGGCGTTGTACACCGCCGTGTTGATACGGCCCTCCGCATTGACGACGGAGCCGTTCAATGTCTGCGCGAACTTCATCGGATCTGAGATGCGCCAGAGCACGTAGCTGTCCGTGATCATCGTCTTCTTGTCCCTCGTGATGACCTCAGACGGGACAAGGTCGTACAGCAGCGTCTCCTTCGGAAACGTATCCGTAGTCTGGATGAACGGAAGGCGGAAGCTTAAGCCCGGCTCGTCGAGCACCTTGCTGATACGTCCGAACTGGCGGATCAGGCGGTATTCGTTCTCCGCCGTCACTACGAAGGAGGAACACAGAATGGCGAGCAGGATCAGCACTGCAGCGATCATTACAAGCTGTTTCTTCTTTATCTGCTTCTTTTTCACCTGTCTCCCCTCCTCACTGTACGCCCGCAGCGCCCTGCTGCGTCGGCTCTTCTGTCTGAATCTCCGCGAACGGCTCCAGCGGCAGTACCTTTTGAACGCCGTCTCCGTCGTCGATGATCACCTTCAGATCCGGAAGCACGTCCTCCATCGCCTCGTAAAACATGCGCTGCTTCGTGACGACCGGATTCTTCTCATATTCCTCGTACATCGCCTTGAAGCGAGCCACCTGTGCCTCGGCCTCGTTGATACGTGTCTGCTTCTGCGCCTCCGCGTCCTTCACGATCTCGTCCGCCTCTGCCTCCGCCTTCGGCAGCTGCTCGTTGCGATATTTGTTTGCATTGTTCAAAGCAGTCTCCTTGCCCTGCTTCGCCGTCTCCACCGCCTTGAACGCCTGCATGATCTCCTCAGTCGGCGGCTCGGAATCCTGAATTGAAATGTTGACAAGCGTCAGCCCGATGTCCTGCTTCTCCAGCTTCGCGAGGATCATCTCCTTGATCTGCGCCTGAATCTCCGACTTTCCCGTCGTCAGGACACTGTCCACGTCAAAGCTGCCGATCACCGTGCGGATGCTGCCCTGTGCGATGTTCTTCAGAATCTCCTCGGGAACCGCCGACGCGTAGAGATATTTCACCGGGTCAGAGATCCGATACTCCACGAAGAAATCCACGTTGATGAAATTGTAATCCGACGTGATCATGACCGCCTCGTCTTCCTCGGTCGCGTTCGTCGCTAGGTCGTAGCCGATCGGGAAGCCCTGGATCGTCGTGTTGACCTTATGCACCTGCTGGATCAGCGGGAGCTTGAAATGCAGGCCTTTCTCGGACACGGTTTTCGCCTTTCCGAGTGTCACGACGACCGCCTCCTCCTGCTCCTCAATCTGATACCACATCCCGCGCCCCAGCCCGAACAGCACGAGCAGTATCACAACTACCGCCGCGATAATACCGGAGCGCTTTGCGAGTTTCTTTTTATTAATCCTGTCTTCCAAATCTGGATCCCTCCTTCGCTATTTCGTACCGAAAATGCGGTCTCCCGCATCGCCGAGTCCGGGCACGATATAGCCGTGCTCATTCAGCCGCTCATCCTTCGCGCCGATGTACAGATCGACGTCCGGGTGTTTCTCCTGCATAGCGGCGATTCCCTCCGGCGCGGCTATGATACACATGAAATGAATCTTCTTGATCCCTTTATCCTTCAGCATCTGGATCGCCGCCACGGCAGAGCCTCCCGTCGCCAGCATGGGATCCACTACAAAGACCTCACGCTCCCCGCAGTCGCCCGGCAGCTTGCAGTAATACTCGACCGGCTTCAGCGTCTGGGGATCGCGGTAGAGTCCGATGTGCCCCACCTTCGCGGACGGGATCATCGCCAGCATGCCGTCCACCATGCCGATCCCGGCCCGGAGGATCGGGATCACGGCAAGCTTCTTTCCCTGCAGCTCCTTCGCCGTCGTCTTGCAAATGGGCGTCTCGATCTCCACGTCCTGCAGCTTCAGATCTCTGGTCGCCTCATAGCACATGAGCATCGCAATCTCGCTGATAATCTGGCGAAAATCCCGGGAGCCGGTCTCTTTTCTCCGGATGATCCCGATCTTGTGCTGAATCAGCGGGTGATCCATAACGGTAATTTTTGACATGACAAATTCCTCCTTTTTCATGAGTGTAATTCGTTGCGCAGCTCCCTGATATAGCGCGGATCCGTGCCGCAGCAGCCGCCGACGATCTGCGCGCCTGCGTTGACCAGACGCAGCATGGACGCCGCAAACTGCTCCGGTCCCATGCTGTAATGCGCCATCCCCTGCTCGTCCATGGTCGGCATTCCGGCGTTCGGCTTCGCGATGACCGGAATCCGCGCGACCGCCTTCATAGACGCCACCACAGACTCAAGCTGATCCGGCCCCACCGAGCAGTTCAGCCCGGCCGCAGCCGCGCCCATCTCCTGCAGCGTCTCCACCAGCTCAACCGCGTTGCCGCCGAACAGCGCGTTCCCATCCGCCTCCAGCGTCAGCGTACACATCACCGGAAGATCACAGACCGACTGCGCCGCGTCGAGAATCACCTGTGCCTCCTCGACGCTCATCAGCGTTTCTGCTCCGATTAGGTCAACGCCCGCGTCAGCAAGCACGCGAATCTGCTCACAATATACCTCGTACAGTTCATGGTACGTGATATCCCCGCGCGGCTCCAACATCTTCCCTGTCGTAGTGACGTCCCCCGCCACGTATACACGACCGCCTGTCTTTGCCTCATCGACTGTTTTCCTCGTGAGTCTGACAAGCTCGGTATTCAGCCCCACAAGTCTGTCCTGCAACCCATGCATTGCCAGACTGATGCGATTGGCCGAGAAGGTCGGCGCGTAGATAATCCTGCTGCCCGCCTCCGCATACGCGCGCTGCAGCCTGACGATGATCTCCGGGTGCTCCAGCACCCACTGCTCCGTGCATACGCCGACCGGCATCCCGGCCTTTCGCAGATTGGAACCTGTCGCGCCATCCATCAGGACAACGCCCTGCTCTGTTAATTCTTTGAATTCCTGTTTTGTCATAATAAAACCCTCATTTGTCAGACTACCAGACTGTAGTTTTCAATGTCAAGAAACCGCCCGAATTTCATGCCGACCTCGCGGATCGTCCCGCAAAACGCAAAGCCGAAGCGCTTATGCAATCGAACGCTGGCCTCGTTGCCCGCCGTGATGACCGACACGACGGTGTGCGTGCGCTCGTCCCTGCGCGCCTCTGCAAGGATCGCCTCCATCAGAGCGGTCGCGACGCCTTTCCGCCGGTCGCCCGGTGCAATGTAGACGGACAATTCCACCGTGCTTTTGTATGCTTCCTTCTCCCGGTAATCGGACAGGCTTGCGTAACCGGCGACATGTCCGTCTATCTCAGCCGCCAGCAGCGGATGATTCTCCACATTGTGCGCGTCAAACCACAGCTCCCATTGTGTCAGATCCTTTGGCTGCAGATCGAGCGTCGCCACCCCGTGCTCCACCTCATAATTATAGATGTCCAAAAGCGCCTGCAGATCTCTGCGCTCAGCTTTTCGTATTTTCAGATCCAACTTTTCTCCCTCTTCCCCGGTCGATTTTTCATCTGCGCAGCGCCTCGCAGACCGCAAGCGTATAATTCTCCTGCTCACAGATCCCGCATTCCACAGAGTCGACCGTTCTGTAAACAAGTCTCCCCGGCTCTGTTTCAATCGGCAGCAGCGATACAAAATTCGCCTTGTCCATCCCGTAGCCGAGCCCGCGTCCGTCCTGCTTCACAAAGGCCTCCTTCAGAGACCACAAAAAGCGAAACTGCCTGATGCGAAGCTTGTCCTCCATCTGCGTAAGAAGCCTGTATTCCTCCGGATGGCAAACTTTTTTGATTAAGCCGTCCTTCGGATGAAATTTCCGCTCCACATCGATCCCGACGGGCACTGTCCCGACAATGCAAGCGTACGCCGTCCCGCAATGGCTGAGATTGAACTGTATCTCGGGATGCGCCGCGCTGTAGGGCTTTCCCTGCCCGTCACGCCGAATGTCAAGCTGCCCAAACGTATATCCAAACTGCTCCTCAACGACCTGTCCAAGCAGCAGCCAGGCAAGGACTCGCTGTCGGCTTACCTCCCATTTCCGGCCTTGCGTCCAGCCATCCGGAAGCTGCAGGGGCAATGTCTTCGCCTGCTCCTGCAGCGCGCGGTCGCCTGCCGGATCGCAGCTGTCCGCCTCAAGGCCGCCTATATATCCCGACTTATCATATTCCCGCACGTAAATTTTACTGTTCATGCTTATGAGTATACCATCTTTTCTCTTTCCTGTCACCCTTCCAGATCATATCTGTGAAACTCCGCACGCAGTTTCTCCAGCGCCTTCTTCTCGATCCTCGACACATAGGAACGGCTGATCCCCAAAGACGCGGCGATCTCCCTCTGCGTCCGCTCCCTTTTTCCGCAAAGCCCATAGCGTTCACAGATCACCTGAAGCTCGCGCTCGTCCAGCACATCCGCCAGACATTTTTGTAAATGCCGGATGTTCTTCTGCGTCTCGAGGTTCTCCACGACGTCCACCGGCTCGCTCTCAAGCACATCCATGATCTGAAGCTCGCGCCCTTCCTGATCGATCCCGATCTTCTCGTACATAGATACCTCGCGCGTCAGCTTCTTGCGTGAACGGAGCATCATGAGCAGCTCGTTCTCGATGCAACGAGCCGCATACGTGGCCAGACGATTGTTTTTCTCACTGTCAAACGTCATCACAGCCTTGATCAGTCCAACGATCCCTATCGAGATCAGGTCGTCCGTATCATGCTCCGGCGCCTGATATTTTTTCGCGACATGCGCAACCAGCCTTAGATTGTGCTCGATCAGCAGATTCCGGGCTGCCGTATCTCCTCCCTTGTAACGTTCCAGATAATATTTCTCTTCCTCCGGAGAAAGCGGCTTTTTAAATGTTTTCAAAAAAGCACCTCTAAGCGGTTTTATGATATCTTATGATACCAACCGCCCAAAAGTGCTTTTCCACCATTTTATATTTGTATGTCAGGAATGTCCGATTTAGGACATACAATCTGCTATTTCCCGAGATACTCCGTACATCCACCGAAAGCAAACGAGACACTTCATCTCTGCGCCTTAGGAAGAAACTCCACCTTCAGACGCATTCCAAGCCCCTCTGCCAGCCTCTTTAGCATATTCAGGCTGGGATTTCTCGTACCGTTCTCAATCCGACTGATGTCTGCCTGTGTGATCCCCGTCCTTCTGGCCAACTCCTCCTGTGTCATATTCTGCTGCTTTCTGGCGCCGATCATCGCGCGAATCACATCAAACTCCGGTTCAAGGGCATCGTATTCCCGACGCACCTCAGGATCATTCAGCAGTTCCTGTCTGAATTCTCTGAAATCACTCATCTATCTTCCTCCTCTCATAATCCTTTCGATACTTCTTAGCCAACAGGATTTCGCTTCTCGGCGTCTTCTGCTGTTTCTTCGTAAAACCGTTTGTCAGTATTATCTTTTCCCTGATGAGAAAAAATACAGCACTCGAACAATATCTGATCCATGCTTTGCGCGAATCTCAAAAATGCCGCCATCCAGGTGTTCCGAATACGGAAATCTTGCGCCTGGGCCGTATTCCTCCAGTATATCAAAAATGCGGAGTAACTTCGCTTTCATCTTCGCATCCAGTGTCAGGATGAAATCTTTCGCAGGCTCCGCATAGTTCTCTTTCGTATAGAATTCAATAAAATACTTATCCACTTTTTCCTTTCTTGCCTTGATTATATGTCTTATCAGACATATTGTCAAGGACTTTTTCTTTATATTACAACTTTTTTATATAATTTGCAACTTATTTTTTATTTTTATTATTCTTAAATACAATAAAAGTTTTATATTTGTGAAAGAAATCAGGAACTTTTTCTACGCAAAATTTCCCGTCAAAAAGCGCCTTCGGACCTGCCGTCCGAAAGCGCCTTTTCTATTTTTACCCATTGGTCTGTCTGCGAAGTTCATCTCCGCACATCTTTGCATTTCCCATCATTTCCCGAGATACGCTGCGCGCACCTGCTCGTTCACCAAAAGCTCCGCCCCTGTTCCGGTCATCGTGATGCTGCCGGTCTCCATGACGTAGCCGACATCCGCTGTGCGCAGCGCCATATTCGCATTCTGCTCAATCAACAGGATCGTCACGCCCTGCCTGTTGATCTCCTTGATGATGTCAAAAATTCCCTTCACGATCAACGGTGCAAGGCCGAGCGACGGCTCATCCATCATGATCAGCTTCGGCCGGCTCATCAGCGCGCGCGCGACCGCGAGCATCTGCTGCTCGCCGCCGGAGAGCGTGCCGCCCGGCTGCCAGTGACGCTCCTTCAGGCGCGGAAACAGGTCGTAAACCCAGTTCAGATCGTCGGTAAGGTTGTCCTTGCGCATGTAAGCGCCGATCTTCAGGTTCTCCAGCACGGTCAGATCCGGAAAGATCTTGCGACCCTCCGGGACGAGCGTGATGCCCTTCGCCACAATCTCGTTCGTGTCCTTGCCAGTGATGTTTTCGCCCATAAACTCGATCGTCCCGGAAGCTGGCTTCACAAGTGAGACGATCGAGCGCAGCGTCGTAGATTTGCCTGCGCCGTTCGCGCCAATCAGCGTGACGATGCTCTTCTCCGGCACCTCAAAGCTGATCCCCTTGACGGCCTCAATGCCGCCGTAATTGACTTTCAGATCGTTTACCTTAAGCATCCTCACTCACCCCCAGATAAGCGTCTATGACCCGCTGATCGTTCTGGATTTCCTCCGGCGTTCCCTGCGCGAGCAGCTTGCCAAAATCCAGCACATACAGGCGATCCGAAATCTGCATGACCAAATCCATGTGATGCTCAATGATGAAAATCGTCAGCTTATACTCGTCGCGGATCTGCCGGATAAAATCTGCCAGCTCCTGCGTCTCCTGCGGGTTCATGCCCGCGGCCGGCTCGTCGAGCAGCAGAAGCTTCGGCTCTGTCGCCAGCGCGCGCGCAATCTCGAGGCGGCGCTGAATGCCGTACGGCAGGGAGCCCGCGATCTCGTCCTTCAAATGGTCGAGGTGCTGCATTTTCAGAAGCTCCAGCGTCTCCTCGCGCATCCGCTTTTCCTCCGCGTGGTTCAGGCGGAACGTCGCGGTCAGCAAATTCTGCTTCGCGCGCATGTGCTTCGCGATCAGAACGTTCTCAAACACGGTCATCGAAGAAAACAGACGGATATTCTGGAACGTGCGCGCGATCCCCGCTTTCGTGATCTTGTCCGGCGTCGGCACCACGCGCTTCGTGTATCTTCCGCCGTTCTCGCCGATGTAGGTCTTTTTCATCCTGCCGTGCGGATAGCTCTCCACAAGCTCTTTTCCGTAAAACGACACCCGGCCGTTCGTCGGCTCGTACACGCCGGTGATGCAGTTGAACGCGGTCGTCTTCCCTGCGCCGTTCGGCCCGATCAACGCCACGATCTCGCCCTCGTTCACCTCGAGGGAAAGGTTGTCTACCGCCACCACGCCGCCGAATTGCATGGTGACGTCTTCTACCCGGAGGACATTCGTACTCATGACTTTACCTCCTTCTTTTTACCCAGGTTCCTGAAGAACCTGCAGATCCCGTCAATCGAAAATTCGTGGTCTCCCATGATCCCCTTGCGGGCGAACAGCACGATCAACATGATGATGACGGAGAACACAACCTTGCGGAAGCCGGCGCGCAGGAAAGGCACCTTAAAGTTTCCGATCGTCATCTCGCTGTCCAGGAAGCGCAGCCACCACTCGGAGGACGCGATGAACAGAAACGACGCGATGCAGCTTCCGGTCACCGATCCGAGGCCGCCGATCACAACGATCAGCAGGATCTCGTAAGTCATCGCTGACTTGAACGCCGCCGCCTGAATCGAGCCCTGATACATGGCGAGCAGACCGCCGCCGATCCCCGCGAAAAAGGAAGAAACACAGAAAGACATTCTCTTGTGCTTCGCCAGATTGATGCCCATCGCCTCCGCGGCGACCTCGTCGTCACGGATCGCGCGGAACGCGCGCCCGTAGGATGAATGGATCATCAGCACAATGATCCCGATGCAGATCGCGGAAGCAATGAAAGGAAACAGCGTAGAATTAAACGTCGGGTATTTGCGCAGCATATTCGAACCGTTCGTGATCACGCCAAGCTTGTCCCACTGGAAGAACGCGCGGATAATCTCCGCAAAGCCGAGCGTCGCGATCGCCAGATAGTCGCTCTTCAGGCGGAGCACCGGAAGTCCGATCAGCCACGCAAACAGCAGCGCCGCAAGCCCGGAGGCCAGCAGTCCCACAAGCATCGGAACAGAAAAATTGATGATGCCGCCGTCAAAATACATATATACCGAACCGCGCGCCTCCACCGGAATCGTCAGAACCGCGTACGCGTACGCTCCGACCAGCATAAAGCCCGCCTGTCCCAGCGAAAACAGTCCGGTGAAGCCGTTCAGCAGGTTCATGGACACCGCGACCAGCGAGTAGATGCAGCCCTTCTTCAGCACCATCAGCGCAATATGCGTCGGGGGAAGCTGTTTTTCAAGGATCACAATTGCGAGAATCGCCGCCAGAAGAAGCAGCGCCCCAAGGATCATATTTCTCTTTTTTCCCATAGATACCGCCTCCCCTCAGACCTTATCCGTCGCACCCTCGCCGAACAAACCGGTCGGCTTGACGATCAGGATGACGATCAAAAGCGCAAACGTGAACGCGTCCGAAAACGTCGTCCACCCGAGGCCCTTGATGATGTTTTCACAGATACCGATGATAAACGCGCCGATCACCGCGCCGGGGATCGAACCAATACCGCCGAACACAGCCGCGACAAACGCCTTCAATCCGGGCATCGCGCCGGAAGTCGGCACCACGGACGCGTAGTTTGTAAAATAAAGTACTGATCCGATCGCCGCCAGAAGCGAGCCGATCAGGAAGGTCATACTGATGACATTGTCCACCTTGATCCCCATCAGGCGGCTCGTCTCGAAATCGTTCGCCGCCGCGCGCATGCCCATGCCGATCTTCGTGTGGTTGATCAACTGCATCAGGGCAAACACGAGGATGATCGTCAAAATCGGCGTCACGACCGTCACCATCTTCGTGGTGGCCGACCCGATCTGAATCGTGTCAGAGATAAACGGGATGGCCGGATAAGTCTGCGCCAGGCCGCCCGTGACGTAAAGCGCCAGGTTCTGCAGCAGGTAGGACACGCCGATCGCGGAGATCATGACCGACATACGCGGCGCGTTCCGCAGCGGCTTGTACGCAACACGCTCCACTGCCAGTCCGAGCACGACCGTGACGATGAGCGTCAGCGGAATCGACACATACAGCGGCATCGTCGTTGTGGCATACACCGTCACGAGCGCCGCCACCATAAAGATATCGCCGTGCGCAAAGTTGATCAGCCTCAGAATACCGTAGACCATCGTGTAACCGATCGCGATCAGGGCATACTGTCCGCCGACGGAAATCCCTGCCAGGAGATAAGGCAGGTTCTTGTTGATAAAATCCATACCGGAACTCCTTCCTATATACTGATAGAAAATAGAATCCTGCATCTCTCATGCAACATCAGACTGTCAGATCAATTTGTCGTCTGCCATTGCATGGAGACCGGGCTTTTACAGTAAATAGTAAAGAAGAGGCTGCGTTTTTGCAGCCTCTCCTGCTCTGCTTTGTATGATTTCTTAGTTGACGCCCTGCTCTGCCACGAAATCCCAAGCAACTGTCTCGGTGTTCGCCTGCTTCACGTACGCAGTGTCGCGGATCGCGTCGCCGTTCTCGGACTCGAAAGCGATCTCGCCGGTAACGCCTGTGTAGGTCGTATCCCAGAGCGCTTCATTGACCGCCGCCGGATCGGTGGAGCCGGCATTCTTCAGAGCCTCGAGAGCCGTGAAGTATGCGTCGTAGCCCATCGCCGTAACTGCCGCAACTGTATCGTCGCCGCCGTTGTTCGCGAGGTTCGTATCGTCCGCATTGATCCACTCCTTGATGCCGTTATCGAATTCCTCATTGCCGCCCTCCTGATAGAAGGTCGTCACATAGATCTGTACATCCTTGCCTTCCGCCGCGTTCAGGATCACGTTGGAATCCCAGGTATCGCCGGCCAGAAGCGGAACCGTCACGCCCTGAGACGCAGCCGTATCGATGATCAGCTGAGCAGCCTCGGTGGAGGTCGGAGCAAAGATAACGTCCGCGCCCTCATTCACGGCAGTCGTGATGTAGGAAGTAAAGTCCGCGTTGCCCTCCGGGAACTGATCGGAGATCACCTCGCCGCCAAGAGCCTCAAACGCCTCGGTAAAGTAGTAGCCGAGTCCGCCCGAATAGTCGTTGCCGAGCTTCGTCAGAACGTATGCTTTTTTCGCCCCAAACTGATCTGCCGCGAAGTTCGCGAGAACTGTGCCCTGGAACGGATCCAGGAAGCAGATGCGGAAGTAGTGCGTGTTGCCCTCGGTCACCTGCGGGTTCGTGCATGTCACGCCAAGCACCGGAACGCCGGCCTGCGCGAATGTATCGGAAGCTGCCATTGCCGCGTCGGAACCATATGTACCAAGCACGATCGACACGCCGCGGCCTGCAAGATCCGCCGCTGCAGTAGGAGCCTTCTCAGAGGACGACTCGTTATCAACGATCTCAAGCTGAACCGTGTACTCCGTGCCGCCGATCTCAACCGTCGGGGCCACACTGTTCGCGTACTGGATACCAAGCGTCTCCTGCTTGCCGCCTGCGCCATTGTCGCCCGACGCCGGCTCAAACACACCGATCTTCACAACGTCTTCCGCGGAAACGCTCATCGCCCCTGCGAAGCACATGGTCGCACACAATGCAAGTGCTGCTAATTTTTTCATAATCTTTTCCCTCCTGTATTTCTTTTTTGTACGATTCGACCGCTTTTCTTTGATAAAACAGGAAAGCGCCCGAAACAAATCTTATTTTAGCCCAATTTTGTCCGTATTGCAAGGACTTTCGTCCGTTGTATGAAAAAAATACACGATTCCTATCATAAAACGGACGGTCTGTCCTTCTCTTCGCGTCTCAGGATATCATACTCGTCTGCCGTGTCGCCGAGGTCGACCCACAGCTTCTGCTTCGCGTGCGGTGCGCTTTCCTGCGGATTGCCGTCCTCGTCGAAAATGCCCGCGACCCGGACGCGGACGTTCCGGCCATCCGGCTTCATGATCTCAATCTCCTCGCCGACTGAAAATTTGTTGCGCTGCTCGAGCGCGTACAGGCCATCGCCGCGACGCACGCCGACCATGCCGAGATAGGTGTATTCTTTGACATACGTGCTCTCGCCGTAGATCTGCGCGTCCGCGCCGGGCTTGCCGTAGAAGAAGCCCGTCGTAAATTCGCGGTGCGTACAGCTTCCGATCTGCTCCCGGTACCAGCCCATGTTCTTCTCGTAAAGCGCCGGATCCTTATGGAAATCGTCGATCGCCTTCCGGTAGGTGCGCGCCACCGTCGCCACATAAAGCGCGGTCTTCATGCGTCCCTCGACCTTAAGGCTGTCGATCCCGGCCGCGATCATGTCCGGCAGGTGCTCCACCATACAGAGATCCTTGGAATTAAAAAGGAACGTGCCGCGGTCGTTCTCCTCGATCGGCAAATACTCGCCGGGGCGCGTCTCCTCGACCACCGCGTACTTCCAGCGGCAGGGATGCGTGCACTCCCCCTGATTCGCGTCCCTGCCCGTGAAAAAATTGCTCAGCAGGCAGCGCCCCGAGTAGGAAATACACATCGCACCATGCACAAAACTCTCAATCTCCATCTCCTGCGGAATGTTGTCCCGAATCTCGCGGATTTCCTTAAGAGAAAGCTCCCGTGCTGAGACGACGCGCTTCGCTCCGAGCCCCCACCAAAAACGGTAGGTCTCGTAGTTTGTGTTGTTCGCCTGCGTGCTGACATGGCGTTCGATCTCCGGACAGATCTGCTTCGCAAGCATAAAAATTCCCGGATCCGCGATGATCAGCGCATCCGGGCGCAGTTCCCGTAATTCCTGAAGGTATGTCTTCACGCCCTCCAGATCGTAATTGTGCGCGAGGATGTTGACCGTCACATGCACCTTCACTCCGTGCGCGTGCGCGAACGCGATCCCCTCCGCCATCTCTTCCATGGAAAAATTCTTCGCCTTGGCGCGCAGTCCGAACTCCTCGCCGCCGATGTACACGGCGTCCGCTCCGAAGATCACGGCGGTCTTGAGCACCTCGAGGCTGCTCGCCGGTATCAAAAGCTCCGGATGTCTTCCCGTTCCGTTCATTGCCCCTCCAAACTGTATGTCATTTACTCCGCATCCCGTTTATTTCATTTTATTTCTCAGTTGCAATTTGTATTTCATCCCTTAATTTCACCGTCACCGCCGCGCCGTCACCGACCGCGACGATCGAGGTCAGCAGCCCCTCCATGTGCTTCAGCACGTACAGGTACTCGCGCATCCGCCTGTAGATCGTGCGGTTCCTCCGCTCGACGGCATAATGCGACTCGATGATGTCCCCGTCCTGCAGTACGTTATCCGAGACGAGCACTCCGCCCGTGCGCAGCAGCCGCAGCGCCTCCGGCAAAAAATGAATGTACTGTCCCTTCGCCGCGTCCATGAAGATCAGGTCATACGACCCTGACAGACCGCGCATCACTTCGAGCGCGTCTCCCTCCAGAAGCGTGATCCGCTCCTCCACTCCCGCGGCGGCAAAATTCGCCCTCGCCTGCGGGATTCTCTTCTCATATTTCTCGATCGTCGTGATCCGGCAGTCCGGCGCGGTGTTCTGCGCCATCAAAAGCGCGGAAAAGCCGATGGCCGTCCCCACCTCCAGAATCCTCTTCGGAGCCTGCATCGCCAGCAGCACCTTCAGAAAGCTCTGCATGTCCTGCCGGATGATCGGGATCTCCTGCGCAGCCGCCTCGCGTTCCAGCTCGTCCAGAAACGCCCCGTTGCCGGTATCCAGAGAGTTGATGTAGACCGCCATCCGTTCGTCAATCACCATCTGTATCCTTATCCTCTCCACTACATTGCTGTTCTTTTTTCCGTCCGGATCCTCTCCGCAGCGTCGCTGTCCTTTTTGCCTTCTAGATCCGGATCCTCTCCACCACGTCGTCGGAATCGAGATCGACCGCGCCGACGATCTCGCCCGTGATCTTCTGTACCATGCGGCACACCCGAAGCTCCGCGAGCAGAAATCCATTTACAAGCGGATTCTTCCGGAATTCCTCGTAATCGTTGCACAGGCGATTTTGCTCCTGATACATGTCTAGCAGCTCCTGCGAATTCTGCGTCTCGAACACATGCAGCCGGAAATCATTGATCTGCCTCCGCAACTCCGGCTCCTCCCGTACCTTGTCCCGCAGCTCACAGAACTGACGGTACTCGTCGCTCTCGATGATGCACTGGATCAGGTCCTCGGTACATTTCTCCATCTTGGTCATACGCTTCACTCTATTTCTTTTGCTATGGTCTCTTTCCTTCTCATTCTACTTCCATGATGATCGGCAGGATCATCGGGCGGCGCTTCGTCCGCTTCCACAGGAAATCGCTGAGCGAATCCCGGATCGTATTCTTAATCTTTGCCCAGTCCGTCACATGGTGCGCATTGCAGGAATCCATCGCGTCCTCTACCACGCTGCGGGCCTCCTCCATCAGCTCCTCGGCCTCCCGCACGTACACGAACCCGCGCGACACGATGTCCGGCCCTGCAAGAATCTGCCCGGTGTGCCTCTCAAGCGTCAGCACCGCGATCACGATCCCGTCCTCCGCAAGGTGCTGGCGATCGCGCAGCACGATGTTGCCGACGTCGCCGACGCCAAGTCCGTCCACAAGGATTGCCCCAGTCTGCACATGATCGACGATCTTCGCGCTGTCCTCTCCGAGCTCCAGCACATCCCCGGTCTTCAGGATAAAAATATGGTCCTTATCGATGCCGAGTCCCTCGGCAAGCTCCGCCTGCGCCTTCATGTGGCGGTACTCCCCGTGCACCGGGATCGAATACTGCGGCTTCACCAGGGAATAGATCAGCTTGATCTCCTCCTGGCAGGCATGTCCGGAGGTATGGGCGTTCTGGAAGATAACGTTCGCCCCCTTCATCGAGAGCTCGTTGATCACGTTCGACACGGCCTTCTCATTGCCCGGGATCGGATTTGAGCTGAAGATCACGGTGTCTCCCGGCTTGATACTGACCTTCTTGTGCATATCCGCCGCCATCCTCGAGAGCGCCGCCATCGACTCTCCCTGGCTTCCGGTCGTGATCAGCACCATCTGCTCGTCGGGATAGTTCTTCATCTGCTCCAGGTCGATTAGCGTATTTTCCGGAATCGCGAGATAGCCGAGCTCCGAAGCGATCTGGATGATATTGACCATGCTCCTGCCTTCCACCACGACCTTGCGCCCGTACTTGTGCGCGGAATTGATGATCTGCTGCACGCGGTCGACATTCGACGCGAAGGTCGCGATGATGATCCTGTGGTTGCGGTGCTCTGCGAACAGGTTGTCAAACGTCCTGCCCACCGTGCGCTCCGAGGCCGTAAAGCCCGGGCGCTCCGCGTTCGTGCTGTCGCACATCAGGGCCAGCACGCCCTTTTTGCCGAGCTCCGCAAAGCGCTGCAGGTCGATCGCATCGCCGAACACCGGCGTATAATCCACCTTGAAGTCCCCGGTGTGCACGATGATCCCGGCCGGCGAGTAGATCGCCAGCGCCACCGCGTCCGCGATGCTGTGGTTTGTCTTGATGAATTCGATTCGAAATTCTCCGAGGTTGATCGACTGCCCCGGCCGCACGACCTTGCGCTTCGTCGTGCGCATCAGGTTGTGCTCCGTGAGCTTGCGCTCAATCAGGCCCATCGTCAGCTTCGTCGCGTACAGGGGCGCGTTCAGCTCCATGAGCACATACGGCAGCGCGCCGATATGATCCTCGTGCCCGTGTGTGAACACGATGCCCTTTACCTTGTCAATGTTGTCCTTCAGATATGTGACGTCCGGGATCACGAGATCGATCCCGAGCATATCGTTCTCCGGGAACGCAAGTCCGCAGTCCACCACGATAATGCTGTCCTTGTATTCAAACGCTGTCATATTCATTCCGATCAGGCCAAGTCCCCCGATCGGAATGATTTTTACCTTTTCACTTATCTTCTCATTTGTCTTATCTATGCTATTCTGATTTGTCTGTCTCTTCTTCAATCTGCACCTCTTATTCTTTCTCAGAGCTCGATATCCACATCCTCTAAAAGCTCTGCAAAAATCTTCGACACCGCTTCCAGTTCGTCGTCGTCCTCGACAAAGACATAGCGCGCCTCTTCCTCCCCATCCTTTGACAGGTCCTTCAGAATGTACGCGTCTGCCTCATCGTCTTCCGTCTCCGTGACCAGCAGATATGAAACCCCGCCGATCCGTGTTTCCTCCACCACAAAAAACCCGACGGTCTCCTCTTCGCCAACCGGGCAAAACTCTATTTTTTTATTCATTCGTTTCCCTCTCACAGCTGTCGAGATATCCCTGCAGGATATACACGGCCGCTATCATATCTACGTATTCTTTTCGCTTCTCGCGGCGCACTCCACTCTCGATCAACGCACGGTTCGCCGCCACCGTCGTCAACCGCTCATCCCACATCACCACCGGAAGACCCGTCCTTCGCTTCAGCGTCTCGCCGAACTCCAGCGTTTTCTGAGCGCGCTCTCCGATGGTATTGTTCATGTTCTTTGGATATCCCAGCACGATCCCGCTCACCTGATACTGCACGATCAGCTCTTCGATCCGGGCAAGCGTCCGCCGCAGCTTGTTCTCCTGCTCCCGCCTGATAATCTCCACGCCCTGCGCGGTAAGCCCAAGCGCATCGCTGACGGCCACTCCCACGGTCCTGGAACCGAAGTCCAGACCCATGATACGGCTCACTGTTCCTCCCGCTGCCATGATTTGTTCTTCACGTACTCCCTCAAAAGCTCCTCGACCAGCTCGTCCCTCTCAACCTTCATAATCAGGCTGCGTGCGTTGTTGTGACTGGTGATATAGGTCGGATCCCCCGACATGATATAACCCACGATCTGGTTCACCGGATTGTAGCCCTTCTCCTCCATCGCATTGTAGACTACCTCCAGCACCTTCTTCACGCGCGCTTCCGGATCTGTGTTGAAATTAAAGTATTGTGTGTTGTTGATATCTGCCATATCCTCACGTCCTTTAGTACCTTGTATTCCCATTCTAATATAATTCGTAAAATAATTCAATCCCCTTCGAACAATTGTTTTCCGATTGTTTCCGACAGAATTAAACGAAAAAACGGTAGAGATGAGGCTCCAGCTCCTCTCCGAGGACGCCCTCAAGCAGAACATTCTCGTAGTTTCGGTCCGCCAAGACCGCGGCGCGGATGTATTCCTTCGTGTAGCCGGTATAGTATTCCAGGTCTCCGACCGCACATTTCTCTTCAAAAAGAACGTCGACCTTCCGCCCTGCGTACAATGCTTCAAACGCACGGCGGTTCTCCTCGCCGAGCGCGATCAGCCGCTCGCTGCGCTCACCCTTGACCTGCTCCGGAATCTGATCCGGCATCGCGGCCGCGCGGGTTCCCTGCCTTCTGGAATACTTGAAAATGTGCGTCTCATAGAGCCGGATCCGCTTCAGGAAGGCGACCGTCTCCTCAAATTCCTCCTGTGTCTCCCCCGGAAAGCCGACGATCACATCCGTCGTGAGGGCAGGATCGCGAAACGTCCTTCGCAAAAGGCTGCATTTTTCCTCGTACTCCCCGGCCGTGTAGCGGCGATTCATGCGCTTCAGCGTGGCGTTGCAGCCGCTCTGCAGCGACAGATGGAAATGTGGACAGAATTTCGGCAGTTTCGCCAACGCTTCCGCAAATTCCTCCGTGACGATGCCGGGCTCCAGAGAGCCAAGCCGGATGCGCTCGATCCCATCCGTCTCATGGACGGCGCGGATCAGATCCAGCAGCGTCGTGTCGTGATCGCAGCCGTAGGAGCTCAAATGAATCCCGGTCAGCACGATCTCCTTACAGCCGTTTACCGCAAGCCTTTCCGCCTCGCGCACCACATCCTCCAGCGCGCGGCTGCGCACCCGTCCCCGCGCGTAGGGGATGATACAGTAGCTGCAGAACTGGTTGCAGCCGTCCTGCACCTTCATGTAGGCGCGCGTGTGCTCCTGCGTTTTCGACACATTCAGCGCTTCGAATTCCTTCGTGTGATTGATGTCGATCTTCTGCGTCCACATCCCGCTCGGACAGACGTCTCCACTCGACATTCGACCTTTGTCCGTGCCGTCCGCGCCGGCGCTCTTTCGCACGATTCCGACGTCCCCGACCCGCACCGCCTCAAACTCGCGCAGCGCCTCCACAATATTTTTCTTGCAGTTATTGCCCAGCACGATGTCAATCGACGCGTCCAACCCGTCGGCTTCCTTTCCCTGCATGGGACCGTCTCCCGCCGTGCCGCGCGGCTCCCCGTCCTTTCCGGCAAAACGGGCAGTCTGCACATAGCAGCCGGCCGCCACGACGATCGCATCCGGATTCATCTTCTTCGCCCGGTGGAGCATCTGGCGCGACTTGCGATCCGCGATATTCGTCACTGTGCAGGTGTTGATCACGTACACATCAGCCCCCGGGGCAAACGGCACAATCTCGTATCCGGCCGCCTCAAGGAGCTGCCGCATCGCCTCCGTCTCATATGCGTTTACCTTACAGCCAAGGTTGTGAAGCGCAGCTTTTTTCCCCATCCTGCCACCCCTTTGTTTTTTTCATCTTCTTCTGTTTTCAACTTGACTTTTCGTCCCCTTACCGTTAAGATAATGGTATCAATTACTCATGCGGGGAGGATTACTTATGAAAACAGTTCAGATATCCTTAAATTCAATCGATAAAGTAAAATCTTTTGTAAACGACGTCACCAAGTTCGACAATGACTTCGACCTTGTCTCCGGCAGATACGTGATCGATGCAAAGTCCATCATGGGAATCTTCAGCCTTGATCTGTCGAAGCCGATCGACCTCAATATCCATGCGGAGGATAATATGGACGAGGTTCTGAAGGTACTCGCTCCATATATCATCTAAGCACGATCCTATCTCGGCTGCACAATGTTTTTACAGCCGCAGCCGGAAAAAGTTTTTTATTTCTGCCGCCTCCGGTTGCAGAAGTTTGATATGGGACTGTTACCAAACAGCATTCATCCCGATCTCCGGATGTACTGTTTTGTAACGGTCCCTCTTTTTGTGCTGCTATATCACCTACTCGATCAAAAGCACTTCCGTCGTCTCAAGCGCCGTGCGCATCAGCTCGTCGATCTTCTCTGCAAGCTTTGTCTCAGAGCGCTTGATAATGTTCACATTCGGCTTCGTGACCGGATGCTTCGCCACAAAGATCGTACAGCAGTCCTCGAACGGCAGAATCGACGTCTCGAACGTATCGATCTTCTGCGCGATGTCGACAATCTCCTGCTTGTCGAAACCGATCAGCGGCCGGAACACCGGAATCGTACACACCTCGTTCGTCGCGGCGAGGCTTTGCATCGTCTGGCTCGCCACCTGGCCGAGGCTCTCGCCCGTCACCAGCGCGTGGGAATTCGTCTCGTCGGCAAAATGCTCGGCGATCCGCATCATATAGCGGCGCATGATGATCGTCAGTTCATCGTGCGGACACTTGTCGTAAATATAAAGCTGAATGTCCGTGAAATTCACGACATGCAGGCGGATCGGACCCGCGTACGCGGCAATGATCTTCGCAAGATCGATCACCTTCTGTTTCGCGCGTTCGCTCGTGTAGGGCGGCGCATGAAAATACACCGCGTCCAGGCAGACGCCGCGCTTGCTGATCATGTAGCCCGCCACCGGGCTGTCGATGCCTCCGGAGAGCAGCAACATGGCCCGCCCGTTTGTCCCGACCGGCATGCCGCCCGGCCCCGGAATGACCTTCGAATAGATAAAGATCTCGTCGCGGATCTCCACGTACAGCTGCAGCTCCGGCTCGTGCACGTCCACGCGCATGTCCGGGAACGCTTCCAGAATGCGGCCGCCAAGCTCCGCGTTCGCCTCCATTGAGTCGATCGGAAAGCTCTTCTTCGGACGTCTCGTGAAAACCTTGAAGCTCTGATCGTGTCGGTCGTAGGTCTGCCTCAGAAACTCCACGACGTCGTCCCCAAGCTTCTGCACGCCTCCGTCCTCACACTTCATGACCGGGCAGATCCCGACGATACCGAACACCTTCTGCAGGGCCTCCACTGTCTCATCGTAATCGTAGCCCGGCTCGCAGTCGATATAGATACGTCCCTGCTCCTTGTACACATGGAAATCCCCTTCCACCCCCTTCAGCGCGTGGCAGATCTGCTTCACCAGCGCGTCTTCGAACAGATGCCGATTTTTCCCCTTGATCGCGATCTCTCCGTACTTGATCAGAAATGTCTGAAACATAAATATACTCTCCGTTTATGATGCCCAACCTCCTTACCGGATCTCGAGCAATCATTTTCTTATATAAAATTTTCTATTCTTCAATATCACATCTTCGCTCAGTGCCGCGCGTACCGCGCAAGCACCGGAAGCAGCTCGCAAAGCGCTTCCAGACAATAGTCGATCTCCTCCTCCGTCGTGAAACGGCTGAAGCTGAAACGCAGCGTCGACTCCGCGAGCTCCTTTGGCAGATGAAGCTCCTTCAGCACGCCGCTGACCGGAACCTTCTTGTTCGTCGTGCAGGCCGAGCCGGCCGAGACGTAAATCCCCCGCTCCTCGAGCGCATGCAGCAACACCTCGCTGCGCACCCCCGGGAACGCCGCGCTCACGATATGCGGCGCGCTTTTATCTCCCTCCTCCGAGTGAATGACAATGCAAGGTTTCTGCGCATCCGGCTTCCCTGCCGTTTCGCCCCGTTTCACAGGCTCTGCGTCGCTTTTCGACAGAGTTTTCAGCCCGTCTATCATGCGTTTTTTCAGCTTCAGAAGCTGCTCTGTACTCTGCCCGAGCTGCGTGTACGCTTCCCTGGCCGCCTCCGCGAGCCCCGCCGCGCCTGGAACGTTGTCCGTGCCGGAACGCATCCCCTTCTGCTGTCCGCCACCGAGCATCATCGGCTGCAGCTTTGTTTTCTCATTCACATACAAGAAGCCGACGCCCTTCGGCCCGTGGATCTTGTGCGCGCTGACCGAGAGCAGGTCCACGCCCAGCTTCTTCGGGCGAATCTCCAGCTTCCCGTAGGCCTGCACCGCGTCCACATGGAACAGCGTGCGCGGATTGTGCGCCTTAATCAGCTTGCCTGCCTCCGCGATCGGCTCGATCGTCCCGATCTCATTGTTGACATACATGATCGAGACTAGGATCGTCTCCTCACAGAGCGCTTCCTCCAGATCCCTGAGGTTGATGTGTCCTTTCGCGTCCACCGGAAGGTACGTTACGCGAAAGCCCTGTTTCTCCAGATACGCCATCGGCTCCAGCACCGCCGCGTGCTCAATCGCCGTCGTGATCAGGTGCATGCCTGCGCGCCGGTTCGCCATCGCAGCACCGATGATCGCCCAGTTATTCGACTCTGTGGCGCCCGATGTAAAGTAGATCTCCTTCTCGCTGACTTTGAGCGTCGCAGCAAGCGTCTCGCGCGCCTCGCGCAGAATTCGCTCCGCCTCCACGCCTTTCCCGTGCTGCGACGAGGGATTCCCGTAATCCTCCGTCATCGCGCGCACGACGACGTCCCGCACTCCCTCGGTGCAGCGCGTCGTCGCCGAATTGTCCAGATATGCTTCCATGTCCCGCTCCTCACTTAGTTCCGTCCGTACAGACAATATCCCGTCTTCGCCCGTACTTCCAAATCCGTCTTTTCTCCCCGCTTCCTCCGAAAATCAGGCGGTTCGCCGATATGCTATTGTACAGGAAATGTCAGGAGATTGCAAGCATCTTCGTCTCCGCGCGGATCCTTCTGGTATCACGATCCTTCTTTCTCATACCGCACTTCCAGCGCGTCGATCAGCTGCTGGAAGGTATAGCTGCTGTAGTCAATGTCCCGAAGCTTTCCTGCGACGTCCGGAATCGCGAGATGCCAGAAATAGTACGGCGTATCATAGTAATCTACTTTCTCCACCCCGTCCGTCTCCTGCCCTGCAAAGCTCAGAGATCTCGTCTCCGCCTCGTCTGTCCAGAACCCGCAGTATACCCGACTCCCATCCTCCATATCAATACTCAGCCCGAACGCGTCCTCCAGACTGAGAAAGCTCACCGCCGCGTCGTCGCAGTCATAGCTGTACATCTCGTCGCTGTTCAGGTCAATCCAGGTCGCAAAGATACGATACGGCTGAGAATACCGCCCGTCCTGCTTATAGGAGAGAACAAATGAGGCAAAATCATTTTTCTTGTTATTCTCATTGACATAGGCATTGACCGCCAGATATCGCTCGTCATTCTCAAACGCCATGATCCTTTCTGCCGTGTCATATCCGTCAAAAAAAGTGCTGTCCTCGATCAGGCTTGTGTCCGCAGCCGCCTCCTCAGGCGTTGCATACCAGTTCAACTTTTCCTCGTCCGCAGGATTTTCAGAGTCCGTACCGGCATCCGCTGAGATGACAAGGCCCTGCGGAATCACACTGATATCCGCCTTCGGCTTCATGATAATAAATAGGATCGACAGCAAAAAAATCGCCAGTGCAAAAACTACTAACATGATAAGCACTATCTTGATCACCGCTTTGACCTGCTGTTTCATGTTCTTCCTCCTTCCTGTGCCGGTCACACAGGCAAATCCATTCGCGCATCTCCGGTTTTCATAACAGATTCCCAAATCAGATTTCCGTCTTTGTCATACGCTTTCCATGATTTTATATCTTAACATGGATCGCAGCGAATTGCAAACTATCAGGTTTTCCTCTCGCGGGTCTGCGCATCAAAAAAGCAGATCGTCCGGAGACGATCTGCCGCTGCAGCAAGCTGCAAGATCTGTAAAAGTAAACGCGAGCGATCACTCCGCCTCCGTGACCTCCTCAGCGGCGGTAAGCTCCGCCTCGGTCGCACCCTCGCTCTGAGGCTCTGTGGTCACTCCGCCTTCCACGACAAGGCTCTCCTCGTAGTCCATGCCGTAGGTATCCGCAAGCGTCGCCTCATACGCCGCATGGAAGAACTGCTCCTCGCCCAGCGCAGTAATCTCCTCGTTCAGCCAGTTCAGCAGAGATTCATTTCCCTTGGAAACGGCCGGAGCGATCGTGTCCTGGCTTCCGAGAGACGGGATCCCTACCGTGTAGCCCTCATTCTGAAGCGCGTAAGCGATGACCTCCGTGTTGTCGTTCGCCCAGCAGACGCCGTTGCCATTCTCCAGCGCGTTCTTCGCCGTCGCGTAGGAATCATACTTCTGCAGCTTCAGATCCGGATAGTTCTCGATCAGGTATGTCTCTGCAGTGGTTCCGGAGATCACGATCACCTGATCGTCCTCGCCGAGATCATCAAGGCTCTCGATCACGCGGGAGTCCGGTGAGACCACGCCGAGCGCAACGTTCATGTACGGCAACGCAAAATCCACCTGCTCCGCGCGCTCATCAGTGACAGTAAAGTTCGCCAGAATGATATCTACCTTGCCCGTCTGCAGATACTCGACACGGTTCGCCGCCTCGGTGGAGACGAAATTGATCTCCACGCCAAGATCCTCGCCCAGACGGTTCGCCAGATAAATGTCGTAGCCCTGGTACTCGCCGTTCTCATCTACATAGCCGAACGGATTTTTGTCGGAGAAAACGCCGATATTGATCGTGCCGTCTTCTTTGATCTCATCCAGCGTGCGGTAGACCGCGTCGTCCGCGGAGACGCCAGTCGCCATGGAAAGGCCAAGTGCCAGTGAAAGGGTAACTGCTGCTGCTTTTCTCAATTTCTTCATAATACTTCACTCCTCTTTTTTTCTTAATGCATCTGCCCTGAGGATTCACGAAAGCAATCCGCTTCGTCCCGGACAGCTGTTGCTTCATTTACGGTCGTCCTGTTTTGCCTCCCGGTGGAATTCAAACATATTCAGGAACTTTTTCGCGCGCTCTGTCTTTGGGGCCTCAAAAAACTCATCCGGCGTCGCCTCCTCCAGGATCTTCCCGTCGTCGATAAAGATGACTCGGTCGGCCACTGCGCGCGCAAACTGCATCTCGTGCGTGACGATGATCATGGTCCGTCCCTGGCGCGCCAGATCCAGCATCACGTCGAGCACCTCGCGCACCATCTCCGGGTCCAGCGCCGCCGTCACCTCGTCGAACAGCAGGATTTCCGGATGCATGCACAGCGCGCGCACGATCGCCACACGCTGCTTCTGACCGCCGGAGAGCTGTCTCGGATAGCTGTTCGCCTTCTCCTTCAGCCCGACGCGCTCCAGCCACTCGAGCGCTTCCTTTTTCACATCTTCCTTTCCGCGCTTCTGCACCTTCATCGGCGCGAGCAGGATATTGTCCAGCACCGTCAGATGCGGAAACAGCTCATAGCTCTGAAACACCATGCCGATCTTCTGCCGAAGCTCCGGGAGGTTCTTTCCCTTGTGCTCGACCGTCTCGCCCTCCAGCCGGATCGTGCCGCCCTGGATCGGCTCCAGCGCGTTGATACATCGAAGAAGCGTGCTCTTGCCGCAGCCGCTCGGACCGACGACCACCACAACCTCGCCCTGACGCACCGTCAGGCTGAGATCGTCGAAGATCAGCGCATCCCCGAAACGTTTTGTCAAATGTTCTATTGTGAGCAGGGACTCTGCCATCTTTCCTACCTCCACCGTTTTTCCAGATATTTCGCCAGCATACTGATCGGCCAGCAGGCGATAAAGTACAGCACCAGGACCGTCAGATACACGCCGAACGCCGCGTTCGGGCTCGCCATGCGGTTCGCCTCGATGATCTGCTGCGCGACCTTCAGCACCTCCACGACTCCGATCATCAGGATCAGGCTCGTCGTTTTGATCATGCGCGTGATCAGATTGATCGACAGCGGGATCAGGCGGCGGATCGTCTGCGGAATAATGATGTACAGATACGTTTGCGCCTTTGTGAACCCCAGAGCCGCGCTGCTCTCGTATTGATGCACCGGTATGCTGATCAGCGCGCCGCGCACCAGGTCGCTCATCTCAGCCGTTCCCCAGAGCGTGAACACGATGATCGCGGACGCCTCCCCGGAGAGATCCCAGCCGAACGCCCTCGTCGTCCCGAAATAAACCAGAAACAGCAGTACCATCTGCGGCATGATGCGGATAATCTCCAGATAAAGCCGCAGAATCGCCTTTGTGACCGGATTCCTCCACGTCATGAGCGCGCCAAGCAGAATGCCGAGAGGAATGCTGATGCACACCGAGATCAGGCTGATCTGGAGCGCCACTCCAAGTCCTCCCAGGATCCTGACCATATTTTTCCCTTTGAACAGTACCTCAAGCCCCAAATCCGGCATAGCGCAGCCTCCTCTCCAGCAGACTGCCCAGAAGCGAGATCGGCAGCAGGATCAAAAGATAAAATACAACCAGCAAAAACAGGCTCTCCGTCGTCTTATAATACAGACCGATCAGATCCTTCGCGGTAAACATCAGATCCATCAGGCTGATCGCGCTGAACACGCTCGTCTCCTTCAGAAGAAAGATCACATTCGCCATAAACGCCGGAACGCTGATCGAGACCGCCTGCGGCAGGATCACATAGCGCATCGCCTGCGCGCCTGTCATGCCGAGACTCAGCGAGCTCTCCAGCTGGATCGGCTCGATCGCCTCAAGGCCGCTGCGGAACGCCTCCGCCATGTAGCTGCCGCCCAAAAACGCCAGCCCGATCACGCCGCACATCTCGGCGTCCGTCGGAATACCGATCTTCGGCAGACCATAGTAGATGAAAAACAGTTGTACCAGAAGCGGCGTATTTCTGCTGAATTCAATGTAGACGGCGACAATTGCCCGCAGCACCGGTACCTTGAAATATTGCACTGCGGAGCAGAGCAGGCCGACCACGATTGAAATCGCGATTCCCAGAAAGCCGATCCTCACCGTGAGGATCGCCGCATCTTGATACATCGGCAGATATTCCCGAATAAAAGCCCAGTCCGTAACAGACCCCTCCTTCTCCGGGTTTCCCATGCCACAACAAACGGGAGCTCCTGAGGGAATTCCAGTTCAACAGGAATCCAAGCCCCGGAAGTCCCGGCGCGATGAAAAACCCATACGCTATAATGTATGCTTCTCATCGTCTTGTTTGACGATGCAATCTTACTACTCAATCCCTACTTTGTCAATACCTACTTTTTCAATAGGAAATATGTATTTTAATTTACATTCTCATTTATCCGCGCTGCATATGCCCGCGATCTGTCCGCAGCGGTTCATTCATACTCCCGGTACGATATCCCTGCAAGTCGAGCGTAACGTAGGTAAAACCGTATTCCCGCAGCTTATCCGCGATCTGCGCGCGCATCCCGTCCCCCGCGATTCGCCCGATCTCCTCCGGAGGCACTTCGATCCGCGCCAGCGTCCCATGCACACGCACGCGCAGCTGACGAAATCCCAACCTCAGCAGTAATTGTTCCGCCCAATCGACCATGCGCAGCCGCTCCTCGTCGATCCTTTCCCCGTACACAAAGCGCGAGGCAAGGCAGGCGTACGAAGGCTTCTCCCAGGTCGAAAGCCCGAGCTGCCGCGACAGCTCACGGATCTCAGCTTTATAAAGACCCGCTTCCTGTAGCGGGCTTCTCACGCCAAGCTCCCGCACCGCCTTCATACCAGGTCGATAATCGCCGGTGTCGTCCATGTTCGAGCCCTCGGCGACCGCCGCGAATCCGCAATCCTTCGCCGTCTGAAGAATCCGCCCGAACAGCGCCCGCTTGCACAGATAGCAGCGGTTCGCCGGGTTCTCCCGGATTCCTTCGACGCTGAGAATGTCCTCCTCTATGCTGATCTGCCGGATTCCCTTCTCCCTGCAAAAGGCCTCTGCCTCCCTGCCCTCTCTCTCCGGAAAAAAACAAGAACGGGCCGTCACCGCGACCGCTCTGTCCCCCAGCACGTCATACGCCGCTTTCAGCAAAAATGTGGAGTCTACGCCGCCTGAAAAGGCGACCGCCACGCTGCCCATCTCTCTTAATATAGCCTGAAGCTTCTCATGTTTCTCCTGAATCGTACTCATACTATTGTCTCCCGATTCTCTGAATTCCTGTTTAACAAACATCGGACGGAATCGCACGGTACCCTTCCTGGGTATTTCCCGTCAAAACCGCAATATCGGCTTTTAAAAGGGAAAGCCGATATTGAACGGCTTTGTGCCGGAAAACACCCGGAAATCCCTGCGATTCCTGTTCATGAAATGCTGCTGCTTTTCGCATAATCAGCCCGTGCAGGTGATTGGCAATGCCTAAGGAAAACTCTGTGAGGCCGTCGGTGCTTAGCAAGCGTCAGCGCGCTTATGCACCGCTACGTGTCCGAACGGAAGCGGGAGCGGGTTTCTCCGTGGCATTGACCAATCCCTATGAGGGCGTCCGGTATATCAAGTGAATTAAACAGGAACTCTGTTAAAGGCTTTCCGCGAAAAACTCGAGTATCTCCTCCCAATACCCCTCCTGAACGATGCTCGCGGAGTTGAATATCTCATGCTTCGTCCCCGGCACATGCACCAGCCGCGCGAAAGTCTTTCCGTTTTGATTCACTTTTTCCGCGAAGCGCTCCTGCTCGCTGCCCCACACAAAACTGTCGTTCTCCGCCTGGAAGATCAGCAGCGGAGTCCCGATACGCTTCCAGCCCTCCGCCTGAAGATAGCGGTTCAAACTGACCGCCTCATGCAGCCAGCCGCACGACGCCGCGCTCATCTGATAAAGCGCCTCTTCATTTCTTCTTCTCTGGTAAAATTCAAAACGTTCCCGGCAGGTCGACGCACTATCCTCAAATGTCTCTTCCCCGTCAAACGCATGTCCACCCGGAACATACTGCTTCGCCCGACCGATTCCGCAAAGCGCCCCGGCCAGAAGCTTCGCCAGGGGCCACGGTACCCCGGCTGTGAGAGGCCGGATCATCGGGGATGAGAGCACCGCCCGCGCAAACAGCTCAGGCTGTCTGGAAAGCGCGGCAGCCCCGACGCCTCCGCCCATCGAGTGGGCGTACAGAAACAGCGGCAGTCCCTTCTGCTCCTTCGCCGCTCTCTCCGCCACCGCGAGCAGATCCGCGACATAGCGTTCATAATGATCCACATGCACAAGCGACAGATCGTCAACCAGGCGGTAGCTGTGTCCGTGGCCGCAATGCTCCGGCACGTATACATGATATCCGTGCGTCAGAAAATACCAGACGACCTCCTGATACTTTTCCGCCGTCTCGGTAAAGCCGTGCGAGATAACCACAGTCCCCACAGGATCGTCTGCCAGATAGCGGACACAATACTGCCGCTTCCCCGGCTCGCGCTCCAGCCACAGCTCTTTTCTGCGCTGCGCGAGATACGGCAGCACCCGCTGCCGCATCTCCTCAAAATAAGTATCTTCACTCAGTACAAAGCCTTTTTCTTCCATATTCATTATTTACTGCTCATCATTCATTGATGATCTTATTGATCTTGATCTCATTGTAGGTCAGGAACACGATCCCGCCGAGCACGCAGAACGCCGCCGCGAGAAACGCGGTCATGCGGTAGCCGGTCCCCGCAGCCGCTCCGACCGTGGACACCGCCGTGAACAGCAGCATCGAGACGCTCTGTCCCATCTTGAACGCGAAGGTGCGCGCCGCGTAGAACATGCCCTCACGGTTGCTGCCAGTCTGCTTCGCGTCGCTCTGCGCGATATCCGCCACGACCGCCTGCGGGAGAATACCGAAGATCGCCATTGGCAACGCCGCGGCCACGGTCAGCACCGCGCCTTGCACTTCCGCCGGGATGCCCGGAATCCTGCCCAGGAAGCCGGTGTAGAAATACGCCGCGCAAAAGATCACGAACGCAAACGTGATCAACCTCTTTTTGCCGAGCTTCGGCGTCAACTTGTTGATCGGAATATAGAATACAAGAGAGATCGCCGTCATCCCCACAAAGTAAATCGTTGTCATCGTCTCCGGCAGCTTCAGAAGGCTCGTCACAAAGAAAGGAAGCCCCGTCTGGAACATCGTGATCGCGATCCAGTAGAGGATGTCGGACGCCACGAACTTACGGAACTCGCCATTCTTAAACGTCGCCACGAGCGAGCCGAACGCGCCGTCCTGCGTCGGCACCGTGTTCACGTACTCCTTCTCTCTGATCGCGATGACCGGCACCTGCATGCAGCAAAACGCGATGACCGCCATGCCCGTGAACGTCACGCGAATCGCATTCACCCTGCCAAACGCCGGGATAAACGCGCCCCAGATCATCGGCGCAAGATAAGCCACCGCCGTGCCCGCAATGTATGTGAACGAAATGACCGTCGAGATGTTCAGCCTCTCCTGCTGCGTGTGGCCGAGCTCCGAGATCAGCGCGTTGTACGGAGTGCAATACGCCGTGATCGACAGATAGTACGTCATCACCATCACAAACAAAAACGCCGCGTTGATCCAGCTGGTCTTATTAATCGGAGACCAGAAGACGAGCACCGTCGCGATCGACAGCGGGAACGACGCGTAGCGCAGAAACGGCATGCGCCTGCCCTTCGGCGAGGTGCAGCGATCCGACCACGACGCGATCAGCGGATCTGTGACCGCATCAAAGATGCGTCCGAACGCCGTGATCGCCCCGATCACCGTAAAGATCCCGAGGATCACAAGGCCCTGCGGGATGAACAGCGTCTGCCCCTGACTGATCGCCGTCTCGTCCGGCTGGTAAAAATATACAAGCCAGTTCGAGATCAGTCCGGACATCAGCGACCAGCCGAGCTGGCCTGTCGCGAACGCCCAGATTTTAGCTGTTGACAGTTTCTTCATAGCTCAATTTCCTCCCTGAATATAATTGGATCGGATCATTCGTCTGGAACACTCTTTCTGAGAAGATCCAGATCGTCTCATATTTCTCCTCCGTGTATTGCCCCATCTCCAGAATGCGCAACGACACATACTTGCCATCCACTTTCTGGTAGATAAGCGAGAGGTCTCCCTGCGCCTCCGTGCGCAAGATCCGGGTCAGCTCCTCGTAGTCGATCATCCGCAGGAGTCCCGGCTGATACTCTTCCTTCACGTAACGATCAATGTACAACCGCATCGCCTTGCTGTAGCTATAATCTGCATCCTCCAGAAGCCTCAGGAAATACTCCGGTATGTAAATGTGCTGTATGGTGTCCTTTTTCAGATCCACAAAATAAACGCCCGCGTATTTGTCCGAGATCACGTCCAGAAAACGCTCCGCGTACTTCTTCGCCTCCAGCGTCTTTTCCAGCTCCTCATTCAGCACGCGCCGTCTGCGATCTCTTCCGTTCTCCCGGTAATAACGCTCCTTGTCTTTCCTCATGGCGAGCTCCGCCGCGACCACGATCTTGTACGCGCCCAGCTCACAGGAGCCGTCCTCCACGCCGACAGAGATCTCGTAGTTGTCCTGCAGAAGCTCCCTGCGCACTTCGACCACAATGTGTTCCACGCTCTCCTTGGAAAGCTTCGTACTTAGCATGACAAACTCGTCGCCGCCGATGCGGTAGACCGTCTCCTCGGGGAAGAAACGCTTCAGCGCGTCGGCCACGCTGCACAGCATATCGTCGCCTTTCTCGTGACCCAGATGGTTGTTCAGCTCGTGGAGCCCGTTCACGTCTGCGTACATGCAGGCAAGATGTCCCTCGCCGTTCTTTGACAGCTCCTTCAGATCCTCATTGTACTTGTGACGGTTGAACAGTCTGGTCAGCGCATCCCGGTGATAGCCGTCAAGCAGCGCCTGCCGGTTGCGCATCTCCCTGAGGTGTTCGTCGTGAATATCCTTGATATACAGGATCAGAACCTGATTGTCGTCCTCGTACTCGATACTCGACATCAGCTCCATCTGCGCCCAGCGGTAGCTGTCCCCTATAAGCCTGCGGTAGCGACAGCTCTGCGTGCTGACGCTGTCCTCCTGGAATACTTTTCTCAGCCGCCCGGCGTCCGTGAACTCCCGATAGGCTTCCAGATCCTCCTCGTGGACATGCCCGGTCTCCGCAAATTCCCTCCACCAGTCTGTGATCCGGCTTAGCCGGTTCGTAAAGCGCGCTCTCTCGTACTCGCTCACCTTGATCACCTGAAAACTGTCTGTCGTCAGATTGATCTTCAGTATTTTGCTGTAGATCGCAGAGAGAGTGGAGAGCGCGTCGACCATCGTGATCGTATCGGAGTCCGCCTCGCGCCAGTAGAACACCACATTAGGATTCTCCCTGTCGCAATCCTCCGGCACTACAATTCCGAACGTGACCCACATATAGCCGTCATGCACTTTTCTCTTATAGCTCTGGACAATCCTCCTGTCCCCGCTGAAGACGCGACCCTGCACGTACTCAGGATTCGCGAACTTCAGGTATTCTCCGACATACTCGGACAGGATGATCCCGTCGCTCACCTGCCTCTCAATGTAGTGATAGATGCTTGAGATGTTCTCATATCCCTCCTCGCGCATCACAACGTCATACTTCATGAAGTCATACTCCCCCGTCATGACATTCACTCTGGCAAGCTTGAGGAAATTGTCCAGCAGGGTATTTTTCACAAAATCATAAATGCTGCTTCCCATAATTTCATAAAACGCCCCAAATCTCAACTGATTTTACGTGCTATGAGCCGTGCAAACCTCGAAAATCTTCAAACGGCTCATGGCTTTCTTAAAGGATTATAGCACATTTATCCGAAAAGTCCATGCTCGAAATAATTTAAAAAAGAACCGTCCGTCCGCCTCACCGATCTTCTGCTTTGTCCGGTTTTCTTGTCTTCAAAGAATTCAACAATTTCTCCCGCAGGGATTCATAGCGCGCACGTTTTTCCTCCTTCGCGAAATGCACCTCGCGAAACTGCTCCGGGTTATCCTCATAGGACAGCGCCTCGGCGCCGAACTGCTCGCTCGTCAGATCAAACACGCAGTCCCCTACAACATTATAACAGTGAAAGCTCCCGCCCGGGCGCGGGATTCCGTGCACCTTGCCCCCGAAAATGTCCTGCGCCAAAAATGCCGTGATCGAGCATTGACCGAGCGTCCTGTTCTCCGGCGTCCAGTCCTGCCGCATTCTGGGCGCGCAGGTGTCCGCGCACCAGATACCGGAGAGGATGTCATAGAGCTCCCGCGGATCTCTGATACTCTCGTATTCCGGAGATATGGGACGGACGTCCGCCGTCTCCCAACCGTAAAAACGATACGACGTATTTTCGGACATTTCTTCAGACCTCCATCTCTCTTCTGAACTTAGTTTTCTTTTCATCTGCATTTTAATAGTTTCCGAGCACTTCCTGCAGGTATCTCCTGTACTCCTCGCGGACGTCCTCCGGGCCTTCGATCCGCACGCCGGGCCCAATCCCGGTCAGCCAGCCGAAAAACTGCGGACTCACCGACACAAGCACTCGAATCCGGAAATGCTCCTCGTCCACGGGGACAAGCCAGACGTCATGCCCGAAACGGTCGATCATGATCCCGGCGAAATGCTTCCCGCACACGAGCGTCACTTCCTCGTCACGCCCTCCGTACATGCCGAAGGTCTTTTTCGCGAATTCGGCGAGATCGAAATTCCGGAAGCTCTCCTCGCCCTTGCGCTCCGTCTCCAGAATCTGCGTATACTGCATCTTGTCGACACGGTAATGGCGGATCTGTCCGGCGGTGTCGTCATACGCCACCAGATAGTAATTCTCATCGTCCCAGGTGAGCGCCCAGGGACTGACCACATAGCGGGCGCCGTCCCTCCTCAGATGGAATTTTTTCTGCATGGTCCACTCCGCATACTGGAACGAAATCTCCCGGTTCTCATAGATCGCGTTGTGCACATAGTCTACGTTGTAGTAGATCGTCTCATTCTCGGCCTTCAGACGGTTCACGATGAAGACCTGCTTCGAGAGGATCGCGGCGTCTGTCCTGCAGCAGAGCTTCTCCAGCTTCTTGATCAGCTCCCGCGACTTGCTCTCCGTGATGAACTTCGACGACTGCACCGCGTCAACCAGCAGCTTCAGCTCCGGCAGCTCAAACTCCCGCGCGCCGATATAGTAGCCGGGATTCTTCCCCTTCTTCTGCTGCACGTCCAACCCGTACCTCTCCAGTATCTCCATCTCCGCGTAGATCGTCCTTCGGTCCGTGCTGATGGAGTATTCCTGTTCGAGAATATCGCAGAGCTGGGACGCGTTCAGCATATGCGTATCGTCCGTGCGATCCAGCATAATGTCCATGAGATAGAGCGTGCGAAGCTTCTGATCCAGTGCCGCCATAACAATTTGTCCTTTCTGTCGCTGACTTGCGAAGTCCGCCCTTGCAAGTCACATTCTGCTCCAGAACATTCTGTTCTGTCGCTGACTTGCGAAGTCCGCCCTTGCAAGCAAGCGGACTTCTTGCAAGTCACATTATAAAATAATATGGCGGATCCGGCAATCAGTTTTTGATCGCCAGATCCGCCGCTCACGTTTCAAAAATCAAACTTATCCGGATCCAGACCCGCCTCCTCCAGCACGCCCCTTCTCTTAGCCGGATCCATGAATTCCAGTTCATCATAATCCAGCCCGGCGTCCGCGAACACATCGATGTCATCATTGTCCGTATAGCCGACGAATCCCGAACTGACACGATTTTCGGTACTGCCATCGCAACCCGTCCGATCTATGACCTGGAACTGAATCGCCCGCTCAAACAGGTCCAGATGGCCGTCGCCGTTAAAGTCAAACAGTCTGTCAAACGCAAACATCACTGCTCCTCCTTCCCGCTCTCCAGATAGTCATAATAGTCAGCTTCGCTGGCAAACAGTATATATCTGCCCTCCACGTAACCCATGTAACCGTTTCCCGTTAAATATCCTTTCATTTGGCTTTCCTCCTTCAGCTTTTCATGTTCTCAGATTTCTGATGGTTTTATCAGCTTTCTGATGATTTCAGTTTCTTGATGGTATCAGTTTACCTCAAATAGCTGTACAAAAATCCGCACATCCAAGAGCATGCAAAAGGCTGCCGGGAAATGTCAGACATCGACATTTCACGGCAGCCCAGTCCGAGCTTTCCTCGTCGGAAGAACGCGCATGCTCAATTTCTCAAATTCTAAGTAAAACAGATTTGTGACAGACACTGCAGGGCCAGAGGCATCCCTCAGACAATGTCGCCCGTGGACGCCTGCAGCTTTGCAGATGGTCCGAAATACGAGGGTTTAAGGGTAATTCCTGCCTCACGGATCACCAGGCGCTCCAGCACCAGCCCCGCCTCGCGCGCAGAAACCACGATCTGATTCCGTCCGGTGCGCAGGGTGATCGGGATCTCGGCTACATGCTCCTGATCAAGCACCGCCTTCGACCATTCCCGGCAGCTGTTCTCGCCCCCACGGTAGCCCTCGCCCGCGATCACCGCTGTCTGCGAAGCCTCCTCGTTGACCGACACGCCCAGGCGCAGCATTCCCCCGTAGACCAGAGGATTCGCCGGGGAAGTGTGCAGCGCCAGGATCGCCTCGCACGACTTCGGGCTTTCAATCTCATAATACAGGCAGGGAGCGTCTGCTTCCCCGGAAAAGGACGCTGTGACAGGGAAGACCTTCATCCCGGAGCCGAACTTTCCGTAATCTTCAAGCTTCTCAAAAGCGGCCTCCGCGCCTTCGTATCTTCCTGCTTCCCTACGGCTGCAGTTCGCAGCGTCGATCACGCAAAGCCCGCCTTGAAGTAGGAATGCGCCGTTCGGGTTCCTGACCGCTTTTCTTTTTTCAATCCGGAATAACAGCGGCACATACTCCTGTCCGGAGCTGATACTGCAGGAGACCTCCAGCTTTTCATCCGGAAATTCCTCCCTGCGCAACCGGACGCTGACTTCATCCGCCAGCTCTGTGCTTCCTTCCGTGGCGGAGAACTCCAGATAGGGCGGAACATCGTCGATCTGCCAATGCAGGACGCCCTGCCCGCTGTTCGCGATCCGCAGCGTCACCTCATCCACTCCTTCATAGCAAAGATCCTCGACTACAAGCGGCTTCGGGAAATACTGATTGGTATATATCTCACAGTCGTCCGCGCGCGACACGGTGAGACGCGGTTTTTCCGGAAGCGTGACCACATGGCATACCGGATAGCGCCAGTCCTGCTCGTTCCAGTTCACGAAACCGATGTGCGCGGCCCGCTCCATGCCACGCCATTTGCCATCCCGAAACGCGGCCATCTGCTCCCCAAGCTCTTCATCTTTGCGGATGCATTCCTCCAGCTTTTCCCCGTATGTGTTGGCCAGAGCGATCCCCTGCGCGGCGTACAGGTGATTGAAGCCTGCGTACAGATGCATCTTCAGAAGGTTGGCGATCCCGGCCGCCGGATAATAAATCATGCTGAAATAGGCGTCGGCGCAGGGCGTGCCCGAAAGGCGCTCCCGCATGCGCTCATTCTCCTGCTCCAGACGATCCGCGCGCTGCAGCATCGTCCGTCCCTCATGATAGTGCGCCGGATGATAAACCCGGTCGTTGAGGGCTTCCGCACGGCGCAACCCATGCAGGCGCACGGACTCCTCCTGGATCCAGACGATCTCCCTGCAGACTTCCTTCGGCAGATAGGCTCCGAACAGCCGCCGGATCCACCCCTGCGTATAGGCCAGCGTCTGCGGATAATGTCCCGTTCCCAGCCGCTCGAAATCATACGCCAGCTCCATGAAGTAGCCCAGCGAATACTCCTGGAATTTCACGTCGCCCACATTCACGATCCAGAGCTCGCGCACCCCGTACTCGTACGCCTCCGTCATCTGCTCCCAGATATGCGTAAGCGGCGTGGAATTGACCCACTCGTAAGAGATCGGCGCGCCGTGATAATCGAGATGATAGTATATCCCGCAGCCGCCCCTGTGCTTCGTCTGCGGCAGCGCGCGCATGTGTCCGAAGTTGTCGTCGCTGAACAGCAGCGTCACATCCTCCAGCTCCGGAAAGCCCTGAAGTCCCTCCGACTGACCGTCTCCGAAATAGTATTCTTCCACCTCTTTGTAGATCGCAAAGAGCTGCGGGACAGAGCCTCTTTCCGACTCGATACAGTCCCGGATGATCCTGCGCTGCTGCGTGATGATCTCTTTGAGCTGACGCACGTTCTCATCGACAGACGATCCCTCCGCCAGCAGCTTGCTGTCGCGCTCTCCGCGCATTCCCACGGTCGGGAAAATGTTCTGATCCTTCACTCTCGTCAGACCATCCTCCCAGAAGCGCAGCAGACCTTCCTTGTTTTTCGCGTAGTCCCAGTCCATTCCATATACGGAATCCTCGCCCTTGAACAGGGAAAACTCCTCGCCGGAGCGCATGCAGGGCTCGTGGTGCGACATCCCAATGTAGATCCCATATTCGGTCGCAAGCTCCATAGACTTAAGTCCGGGTCCGTCCAGTAAAAACGAGGAGGACCACATTGCAGGCCACAGATAGTTGCCTTTCATGCGCAGGAGGTACTCGAAAACCTTGTCGTACATCTCCGCTGTGAAGCCTCCGTAGTGATCCGTCGTCCAGTTGCCGAAGCAGGGCCACTCGTCGTTGATGAAAAAGCCGCGGTACTTCACGGACGGCTCCTTCGAGAGCATATTTTGCTCCGCCGTCAATGTGACGCTCTCCCGAAACGGCGGCGTCACGTCTCCCCAGAAGCCCCAGGCGGTGACGCCAAGCAGCTCCGAGAGATGGAACATACCGTAGATCGTCCCGAGCTTATCGCTGCCCAGGATAACAAGCCCTTCCTCCGCCGCCGGAATCGGACGCTCCGTGAGGATGAAACCATAGGCCTCCCATTTTCCCTCAAGCTCTAAAAGCTGAGGAATGCGTTCCTGAAGTTCTTTTGCGAACGCCCCGTTCCCTGCGGTGCCGACCAGGATCGCCTGCCTGCACGCCTCGCCGGGATCGCTCAGGATGCAGTTCGCGCCCGTCGTATCCCGAATATCCTTTGCTACCTTCTCCCAGACCCTGCGGATCCCTGCGTCCGCCTGCGGATCCAGGATCACATGGATCGTCTCTCCTCCTGAAAATCTCACCGCCGCCTACTCCTTTCCGACACTGTATTTTCCTGAAACACCTTATCAGTCTCCTGATCTTCCTTTTCTCTCCCCAGATGGAGTCGGAACGGCCCGACGCATAACCCGTTCTCCCCGTACAGGAGCAGCGATCCCGGCGCGCGGAACCATGCGTAGCGCACATACCTCGGGCAGGGAACTTTCTCAGAATGCAGGATCACACAGGTTCCGCCGCTGCACGCAGCTGACGCGGCAGCCCCTTGCTTGTCATTCTCCACGCTGTTCTCTGCGCCGTTCTCCACTCTGTTCTCTATGCCGTTCTCCACTCTGTTCTTTGCGCCGTTCTCCACGTTGTTCTCTACATCATCCTCCACGCGCACCAAAGCCGGATAGTATACCCCGTCTTCGCCGGCGAGCTCGAACAGGCGCGGATTGTTCGGTGCGTCCTGCATGGCCGGCCGCAGCCGCAGCTCCACCCGGCCGTCAAAGCGCAGGCGCACGCAGCCATCCGGCATAGTTTTCCTTCCGCCCGGCGCCAGCTCCCAGCCGCAAACCTTTGGCGCGCTCCACTCTGTCTTTTCTTTATAGATCATCGCCCGAGCAGCGTACGCGGCACGGGTCGCCACCGTCTTCTTGTCGCGCGGGTGCAGGTCGTTGTCCTCCCCCGCGTCCAGATTCACTGTGACGGCGACATCCTCCAGCCGTCCCGCCAGAGCCTGCGCTTCGCGGACCTGCGGCCACGCGTCGTCCGGCGCGACGTCCACGCCGCAGTTCGGCAGCTGCATCACGACGAACGGCAGACTCTCCTGCCTCCAGTGCTCCCTCCAGTCGCGGATCAGCCCCTCCAGAACGGCGTTATATGTCTGCGGGCGGCTGTCGTTGGACTCGCCCTGGTACCAGAGCGCGCCACGCACCCGATACGGCAGGCAGGGCGCTGTCATCCCGTGAAACAGACCGGTCGGCTTCCAGCTGATAAACGTCTGTCCCGGCGCTTCCCCGCAAACCGCGCGCTGCTGATATTCCCACGCTCCCGCAAGCGACACGCGTGTCAACCTGCCTTCGCGCTCCGCAAGAGCCATGCGCACCAGACGGTCTACCGAATCGATCCCTGCCGAAGCGTCCGCTCCATCCGCCCAAGTCTCCTGCGCTGAACCAGCCGCGTCATCCGCCCGAGTCTCCTGCGCTGAACCAGCCGCGCCATCTGCCCGAACTTTCTGCGCTGAGCTCTCATTTTCCCAGACGATCTCCAGCGGCTGTCCCGCCGTGCTGCGCCCCTCGCCGGTCCTGCAGACCAGCCGGATGAGTATCTCGTTCTCTCCTTCGTGCAGCAGTCCGGCCGGAACCAGGTAGCGCCGCGGCGGATAGCGGTAGCCGGTCTCGCCTATGCGGGTTCCATTGATGTAGATCGTATCGCTGTCCACCAACGTCCCGAAGCGCAGCAAGCCTTCCCTTTGCAGGCAGTCGGACGGCGCGGAAAATGTCCGCCGCAGATGAATGCAGCCGCAGAATTTCTCCAGTCCCCAGTCCCGGACCTCTCCCGGAAGCACTGCCGGACGCCAGGGCGCATCCGCGCTCTCCTTCTCCTGACGGCGGATCTCCCGCTGCCAGTCTACTTCCGCGCGCATCTCCTGTCCGCCAAGCTTCCGGCAGAACGCTTCGTCTTTGTAGCGATCGGCTTCCTCAAGCGCCTCCGGCCACTCGCGCAGCCCTTCGCGGCTCATCCACGCCTCCGCGGGCGTTCCGCCAAGACTCAGGTTCATAATGCCGACCGGCACTTTTTTCACTCTGGCAAGCTCTTTTCCGAAAAAGTATACAAACGCGGAGATCTCAGGAAGTTTTTCCCCCGTGCATGTCCTCCACTCCGCCTGTACATGGTCCTCCCGCGGCCCGCGGAAGTCCCGGCATTCCGTCACCTTGTACTCATGCACGTCCGGCGCGCCCCCGTCCCGGAATTCCTCCGGAAAGCGCTCGCACACTCTGCTCATCGGCAGCTCCATGTTGGACTGTCCGGAGCAGACGAACACCTCGCCCACGTACACCTCGCGGATCACCGCTTCCTCTCCGCGGGAAGTCTCCACGCGCATGAGATACGGGCCTCCCGCCGGGGGCGTCTGCAGCCCGGCCTCAAAGCGGCCGCTTGCGTCCGCCTCTGTCTGCGCCCGGCGAGAAACAGTTTCCATTTCTTTTGCACCCGCACCCATGTCTGTCCCGATCACAATACAAAGCGTTTCCCCCGGATCGCACCAGCCCCATATCCTGCACTGATCGCCCTGCTGCAGCACACATCCATTGCTAAACAATCTGGGTAATCTCAGCATCTTTCCGCTCCTCCGTTTCCGTATTCTGTCCCGCACGGCCTCCGACGATCCGCGCACCCCGCGGTTGTCCTTTTTTCTCAGCCGTCATTTCTCCATGTTTTCATTTCTTCGCGCCGTCGTTTCTCCACTCGCTTTTCCGCGGCGTGCTGACACTGATGATCTTGCTCTGCTGCAGGTTCAGCGTGAGCATCAGTCTACCCTCGTCCCTGCGCTCCGGCTTCATCAGATAATGAGCATACTTATCGATCAGCCCGAAAAGGTTGGCGGTACGCCCCTCGATCTTGAAGTTGTAAAAGCCCATCGGCACATATTTCTCGTAGACGTCGTCCGGCGAGATGAAGGTCGGGTAATCCTGGATCGTGTAGAAGGTATTCTTATCCCCGTACGCGCATTGCCAACCCTTCATCGGAAGCTGCTTTCCCGGCGGCAGCTTCCGGTTTTTGAGCACGATCTCCTGCTGCTTCGCAATCGCCTTGTAATGGTCGCCGCGTCTCGGACAGTTCGGCACACAGCAGGCGTTCACCAGCACCTCGCAGCGCGCCTTATCCTTGATCTTCTCCAGAAGCTCAAACTGATTGTTCAGGTTGTAGTCGAGCACCACCAGATTGTAATCCTTCTCAAGCTCCTCGTTCAGGGCCTCAATCGTCCGGATCTCCTTGCAGGTGGAGCTGTTGATCTTGTAACCGGGATAGGTTTTCCGTATGTACTCCTCGAGCACAGACGAGACGACCAGTACCTCGTTCATGCCGTTGTCCGCCGTCTTCATGCAGAAGTTGCAGTATTCGTCCTTCAGATCACTCTCATGCAGCAGCGGGTTCGTGTAGGTATAACGGATCGGGATGCCCTGCGCGTTAATCGTGCGGATCACGTTCTGAATAAAGCCCGCATCGCACTGGTCGCCGTTGCTGAACCGCCCGCCGTTCCAGCGCGAGGTGGGAAACTCGCCGAAAAACGACCCGATCTCCACGTCCGGGCGGAAGAACTCAGGATATTTTTTCATCATGCTGCACAGCATCATATTCAGCGGATAATTGAACCGCAGGCCGGGGAGATGGAATTTTATTTTCATATTATTTATTACCTCCCGCAAACGCATAGAACGCAGGCTTCTTCTCATAGTGCTCGTCGAAAAGAAGCGGACACTCGGGAAGCCCTGTGGTGTTGCCGCCGCCGACGTCGGAACGGCTCTGCAGCCAGGACAGATGATCCGCCGTCCCCCAGAAGGTGAGCGACGTGATGTTGACGCCCTCTTCCTTATCAGCCGACTTGAGCGCCCAGTAGATCGCGCCGTAGCGCTTTGCCTGCTCCTCAAACTCCTTCTCCTTCGACTCCGGACTGCCGTCGTAGTCCTCGCTCGCCTTCATGTCGAGTTCCGTCATCTGCACGTTGCCCACGACCTGCGCGTACATGCGGATCGCCATATCGATCTCCGAGTAGTTCGGCGAATCCATATTGTAATGTCCCTGCATACCCATCGCGTCGATGCGCGCGCCCTCGGTCGCCTTGACCGCGCGCAGAAGCTCCAGGATGCCCGCCATCTTCTGCCCGGAGCACTCATTGTAATCATTGTAATAGAGCTCCAGATCGGCCGGGGCGTACTTGTTCGCGTAGACAAAGGCGTTCAGAATGAACTCATTGCTCTGGTAGACATGCCACCAGCTCGAATTGTTCCCGTGCGTGTCGTTGGAGAGCGGTTCGTTCGGATTCTCATTGTCGGAACGATAAGTGCCCGTGGAATCGCTCACCGCCTCGTTCACCACATCCCAGCCGTAGAACAGGTCCTTATACTCGCTGTCCTCACCCGTAAAATGTGTCAGCACCGTGCGGATGTACCACTCCAGGCGCTTGTTCATCGTCTCCCTGTCCACGTAGGGCTTCTGCTTGTCATAGTCCTCGTGGAAGAACCACTCCGGCGTCTGGGAGTGCCATACGAGCACATGCCCGCGGACCTTCAGCGCGTCGTCCGGATTTTTCTTATTCCACTGCAGGATCTTGTCCAGCATGTTCTCCGCCTTGTAAAAATTGATCTTCGGCACAGTGATCGTCTCGCCGTTCAGCTCGGCCTCCTCCGTGCCCGGACAGACGGCGTTGCTGTAATTGAAAAGCGCGTCGGGCTTCAGCTCGTTGCCAAGCGTCACGGCGTTGAAATGCGTCGTGATGATCTCCCACACCCTCCGGTTGTTGATCTCCTGCCCCGTGACCGCCGCGCCGACATAACAGCCAAGCTCCTTAGATACGGCATCCTTCAAACGCACGTCCTCGACCTCCTCTTCCGTCTGCTGCTCCTTTGCAGCGCACACAGCACCACCCACAGCACCACCCGATACCAACACGGCCGCCGCCAGAAGCCATGCAGCCGCGCACAGATTTTTCTTCTTTCTGATCATAGTCAATTCCTCTTGTGCTCCATTAAAATTTTACATTTTCCCAAATTCGTGATATAGTGATTAAAATTGTTGTAAGTGTCTGCCAAAGAACCGGAGGCGTATTCATGTGAAAAACGAAAACATCGATTTTTATACAGCGAACAATGATTTCTCAGGTGAGCGCGTGATCAAAGAGAACCGTGAGATCGTACAGCATCAGGGAAGCGGCGCGATCCGCATCTGGTGCAACGATCTGGACGCTCCCTTTGACACACACTGGCACACGGATCTGGAGATCATCGTGCCCGCAGAAAACTGGTACGACGTGGTCATCGGAGACGAAGCCTTCCACCTTCTGCCCGGCGATATCATGATCATCCCCTCAGGCGCGCTCCACTCTCTCACGGCCCCTGAGACAGGCACACGCTTTATCTATCTGTTCGACATCTCCTCCATCGCGTCCATTCACGGCTTTGCGGAGCTTTCTGCGCTACTCTCTTCTCCGCTGCACATCACGAAGGCGTCATACCCGCATATTTACGGCGACGCCGACCGGATACTCAGACAGATACGCACCGAATATTTCAGCAAAAGCCCGCTCTATGAGTTCTCCGTGTTCTCCCTGCTGATGAGCCTGTTCGTCATGCTCGGCAAGAACCATCTGAACAGTATGAACGCATTCTCCGGCACGCGTACCGGCAAGCAGCAGGAATATGTCAGCAAATTCAACAGCGTCATGGAGTACATTGACGAGCATTTCACGGAGGACATCCGCCTCGACGACGCGGCTGCCGCCACAGGCTTCAGCAAATATCATTTCTCAAGACTCTTCAAGCAGTACACAGGCTATACCTTCTGCAGCTATCTGCTCCGCCTGCGGATCAGGGCGGCGGAACAGCTTCTGGAGCAGCCCGGCCTCTCCATCGCGGAGATCGCCATGCGCTCCGGCTTCCCCAGCATTCCCACCTTCAACCGCGTGTTCCGCCAGCAGAAAAACTGCTCGCCGAGCGAATACCGCGAGAAGAACAATAAGCTCAATCCGCTCAGAGGCAAGAATAATCAGTGATCCCGCAAAAACGACAACGCACACGTAAGCAGAGTCCCTTCCTGCTTATCGCAGCCCCTTCTTTCGCAGCGCCGCAGTCTGAACCTGCTGCAACAGCCGGCTGATCTTCCCCTTGATGTACTCTCTGTCCTCATCCTTCACCAGAAAATACACATACGATTCCAACAGATACTCGACCGGCATCCCTCGCCCGGCGATCTTGAAATTTACGAATCCCCTGTCGATGTAAGAGCCGATCTCCTCGTTGGAGATAAAGGCCGGCCGCGACTTGCACTCCGAGAATTTCCGGCTGCGCGAGCGGTTCGGGCAGGGGAAATTGGTCTCGGTGTCGAACTCCAGCTGAAGCTGCGACTGCTGGCGGTAATGCTCCGAGCGCTTCGGGCAGTTCGGATAGCATACCTCGTTTACCAGAAGCTCGATGCGTCCCGCGCAGGGCTCAAGCTGTGAGAGAACCTCCTCATTGTGGTTCAGGTCATAGTCGAGCACGACCAGACGGTAATCGCCCTTCAGCTCCTCCTTCAGCGCGGCCGGATCGATGATCCTTTTGGTCGTGGAGGAGATGATCGGGTAACGGGGATATTCCCGCCGGATGTAATCCTCGAGCGCCCGGGAATTCACGAGCACCTGATTCATGCCGTTGTCCCCGAGACGCATGATGAGGTTGCAGTAGGTGTCGTACACATGCTTCTCCTCCAGGAGCGTGTTCGTCCAGGTGAAGCGCAGCGGCACGCCCCTGCTGTTGTAGAGCTTCAGCACAGCCTCGATCTCCTGCTTTCCCGCGAAGCCGAGCACCGTGCGCCCGCCGTTCCAGATCGCGCCCGGGAACGTCCCGTACACAGAGCCGATCCGGTAGCCGTCGCGAAATTTATCGGGATAATCCCTCATCAGGTTGAGTATGGCCTGGTTCAGCAGCCGGAAGCTGCAGAAGCCGGGCAAATGCCAGTAAACTTCTCTCATCCGGGTATTCTCCTAATTTAGTCTCTTCGTTGTCTACTGCGGAGGCTGATCCGAAGCCTTCTGCGAGTTCTCGATCAGCGCGTCCGCGATCTCCTGCGAATACCAGCTGCAGTTTTTCCGGTCAAAGATCCCGAACTTCTCGCCGCTGCCGCTGTAGTTGCCGTTATCCCACCAGATACATTTGATCCCGGAGCCGTTCATGACCTCCATGTAGTCGGCAAGCCATTTCAGGACCTGCTCCGTATTCTCCACCTCGTTGCCGTCCGCGTCCTTGTAAGTCTTGTGAACCGCGCCGAACTCCGTGACGATAACCGGGATATCCTTGCTCAGAAAATGCCGCTTGAGCAGATCGACGTTTGAGATGATGTCCTTCTTAAGTGTGCCGTTCCACTCGTTGACGCTCTGTCCCTCCGGCTCATAGGTGAAAAAGTATGGCGTATAGAGATGCGCCGACACCATCACATACGGATCCTCAGGCACCTCGAGCTGCTGGACGCTGCTGTAGGTCACGGAATTCCCGTAAGGGCAGATGATCAGGCTTCTCGTCTCGTTGTTTCCGCCCGCGGCGCGCACCGTATCCACAAAAGCCTTGTTCAGCTCATTCACGATCGCGCGCTCCTCGTCGGTGCCGCCCGACCATTCCTGCGCGCTCCCCTTGGTCCTCGGCTCGTTCATCCCTTCAAACAGCAGATGGTAATCATAGTCCGCGAAGCGCTCGGAGATCTGCGCCCAGATCGCCGTGAGCTCCGCCTCGATCTCTTCTGCGTTCTCCGGCTGCGGGATCAGCCAGAAATCCGGCTCATGGTGCGTATCGATAATGACGAACATCCCTTCGTCGTACGCGTAATCCACAACCTCCGCCACACGGTCGAGCCATTCGCTGTCGATCGTGTAATCCGGCGCTTCCCCGACGCTCTGCGCCCAGGTGACCGGAATGCGCAGCGTGTTGAAGCCCTGCGCGCGCACGGCGTCGATCATCTCCTTCGTGGTCTTCGGATTGCCCCAGTAGGTCTCGTTGCCCATCACAGACGACGCGCCCCATGCGTCGAACGTGTTTCCCAGATTCCAGCCGACGTTCATCTGCGCGAGTACCTCCGCCGCTGTCGGCACAGCCGCGTCTTCCCCGGAGTCCGTCAGTTCCTCGTCTTCTTCTACGGAAACCACCGATATATCCGCATCCTCCGGGAAGACCTCCACTACCTCGTCCCCCGTCCCGGAGGACGGCAGCACCTCGATCACATCCCCGGAGGCCCCGTCCTCCGTCTCGGAAACCGCAACTACCTCGACCACGTCCCCGGAGGCCGCCGCGTTCTCATCCGCCTGACAAAATCCCGGGACAGCCGCCGACGCCAGCACCGCAACAACCGATAAAGCCAATAGTCTTCTTTTTTTCATAATACACTTCTCCTTCGAACCATGTTTTCGGCGGCTCCGCGGCGAACGCACGGCTCCCGCCCGAACAATTTTATCTGCATCCTATTGCAAAAGAGGGGGAGCATTCCCCCTCTTTCGATGATAGCATACTTTCGATGTTCAGGCAAGCACTCACGCTTACTCAGCCGCAAGTGCTTCGGCCTGGTCTGAATAATTACTCAGCCGCCGCCTCAGTTTCCGCAGCAGTCGTCTCTGCCTCGGTCTCTACCGGCATCACATCCGAATCGCCGTTCGCGTAATCCAGATAACCCTGCCACAGGTTTCTCACAGCCTCAGCCGCCGCTGCAGGAGGATTGTCCGCGTTCACGTTCCACAGGAACTGCTCGCCGTAGGACAGACCCGGGATCATGTCATGGTAGGTGGTGAAGCCGTTGCTGCAGAGGATCTCGATCGTCTCGTCCACGGACTCCATGTCACGGAAGGTGTCATAGTAGCCGCTGAGTCTGTCGTTGTAATCCTCGTAGCCCGGCACCAGATCGGTGTAAGCGTCAAGCGCGAACGCGATCTTCCATGCCTTCTCCTCGTCGTAGCACGCCGGGATCGCATAGATGTTGTCGGTGTAAACGTTTGTGTAGTAATCCGCGCTCGGTCCGATCGGGAAGCAGACGAAACCGAAGTCGTCTTCCATATCCTTCAGCTCGTTCGCCGCAAGGTAAGCCTGGCCAACCATGAACGCCGCGTCGCCAGCCGGGAAGGAGGTCTTCCACCAATCCCACTCAGCGCCTTCCGGCTTGTAGTTGTACTTCGCCATCATGTCAAGCGCCCAGTTCAGAGCCGTCAGAGTCTCCTCGGACTCGGTCTTGTTCACATACTTGCCGTCTTCCATGCCGATGAACTCACCATTGTTGGACCACACGGCCTCATTCTTCATCTCGGACTCATCCGATACCATCGCCCAGCGGTCGATCACGCCGTCGTTGTCCGTATCCGCATTGATCTGCTCGCAGACCTCCTCAAACTTATCCCAGGTCCACTCGCCGTCTCTCTGCCACTGGTAGATGTCGTCCGGGTTGATGCCGGCCTCCTCGACCAGTCTCTTGTTGAAATACATGCCTCCGCGCGGCTCAGGGATCGCCGGGCTGCAGCCGTAGATCGCGTCGCCCTTCGTGCAGAGCTCATGCACGCCGTTTCTCGTCCACTTCTCCTCCGAGAAGTCCAGGCAGTCCAGAGTAGACAGGTCATACATCAGGCCGCTCGCCATAGCGGAAACGAACTCCGGGCCGGATCTCAGGATCCATACGTAGTTCTCATCATCGCCGCCCGACGTCACGTAGTTGAGGTAATCCTCCGGCGTGGAACCCCAGTCGCTGATCGCGATCTGCTTGATGCTGAAGTTGTAGGTCTCCTGCACCCAGTCGATGTAGTCCAGACGCGCCTCGCCGTAGTCGTCCGTCGCCTCCGGCTCCTCGCCTGTGCTCCACCAGTCGCGGATCACGATCTCCATGCCGCCGAGATCATAGACGTTGCCGTCCTCGTCGGTGAGCGCCACATAGCCGTCATCACCGGCGCCTTCGTCTGCCATCGAGACAGTGCCGCCCATCATGCTTGCCGCCACCGCTGCGGCCATGGAAGCCGTCAATACTCTGTTTAAGGTTTTTCTTTTCATGTTTCATCCTCCTTTTAAAATGTATATATAACACGGTGTTATATATCAAATTCACATTTTAATTCCTGAACTGCTGATGCTCTCCACGAAGCCCTTCTGCGCGAAGAGGTACAGGATCAGCAGCGGTATGATCACCATCAGCGTGCCGGTCGATACGATACAGTTCGTGTAGCCCACCGAGGCGCCGCCCGGTATCTTTAAGGTGTTCACGACCCAGGCGTCCATCCGGTCCGCCACGACCGCGAGCTCCTTGGCGAGCAGGCTGATGTTGCCCAGGAACATCTTGGAATAGAAATTGTCCGTCCACTGCCACACGAAAGAGAACAGGAAGCAGGACGTCAGGATCGGCTTCGCGTCCGGAAGCATGATGCGCACGAAGGTCTTCAGCGTGCCGCAGCCGTCCACGTAGGCCGCCTCCTCAAGCTCCTTCGGGATGTTCCGGAAGAACTGCCGTATCATGTAGATATACAGGCCGCTCTTCAAGCCCATGCAGCCCGCGCTCATCAGATAGTACGGAAGCACCGAACCGCGAAGGTTGACGGCCTCTCCCGTCAGCGCCTTGAAGATCCCGAAGATATCAAAGTAACGGAAATGCAGGTGCAGCGACGTGGAGATCGTCTGCGGCGGGATCACGATCACAAGGATGACGCAGGCAAACCAGAAGTTCTTGAACGGGAAATTGAACCGCGCGAAGCCGTAGCCCACCAGCGTGCTCACCGCGATCTGCAGCAGCGCGATCGTCAGCGAAACAAGGATCGTATTGACAAGCGACTTCCCGTAGCTCATAAACTGCGCCGTCAGCTGATAGTTCGCCGTCGTAAAGTGCTCCGGGATGGAGATGACCATCGGATTGTACAGATCGCGCTCCTCCATGAAGCTCACAGAGATCTTCATCAGGATCGGCTGCAGGATCAGAAAGCACATCCCGAACAGAAGCACCGCGCGGGCGATCTTAAACGCAATATCGGATATCGTCCTCTTTAAAAGGTAGCCCCCGGACAGCTTATTTCGTTCCCAGAAGCCTTTCTTCGCCGGCTTCGCTGCCTTGCCTTTAGTCATAATAGTATACCCCCTTCGAGATGATCAGCGAGGTGATGCCTATGATGGCGAGTATCACTACAAAGTAGACCCAGGACATCGCCGAGGCAAAGCCGTAATTGATGTAGGCGATCATCTGCTCGCTGATCTTCTCGATCAGCTCATTGTCAGACCGCATACAGAAATCCACGATCGTGTAGACCCAGTTCACCAGGAACAGCGGGCTCACCATCGGGAAGGTGATCTTCCAGAAGCTCTCCCACGCCGTACAGCCCTCGATGGACGCCGCCTCGTACATGCTGTCGGAGATCGTCTGCAGCCCGGAGAGGAAGATGATGATCTGGATGCCCGAAGCGATCGCGACGTCGTAGATGCCGTCCACGATATCAAACACGACCTCGAAGGCCCGGACGCCCACGCCCGAGGTCATCAGGATCGTCTGCAGGGTATCGCTCACGCTCGACACATTGGTCGTCTCCTCCACCATGCTCTGCACGCTCGCGAGCAGCGCGTTGTCCGTCTCCACGCCGAGGATCACGCCCGACGAGAGGATCACGGGAAGAAAGAAGATCGCGCGCACCAGCGCCCTGCCCTTGAATTTCTGGTTGAGGATCAGCGCCACGAAGAAGCTGAACACCATGATCGCAACGGCGTTGATGCACATCCTCGAGATCTCCTCCACCAGCAGCCGGTTGAACTCGGTGTCGACCGTGAAGGCCTGTATGTAATTGTCCAGACCGATATAGGAATTCGTGATACCCTGCGGGCTCACCTGCACATTGCAGAAGCTCATGTAGAGCGACTGGCACAGTGGAACCACCATAAAGGCCAGAAAGCCTATGATAAACGGCGAGATAAACAGGTATCCCGATATCGCCTTTCTCCTCTCAAGCCCTGCGTATTTTTTGCGCTTCTTCATAGTCAAGATCCTTTCTCTTCGAACATCTGAATGCCGCTGTCCACTCTGTGGCCCGCGGCCGGAACCGTCATCTCACGACCAGATAGTCCCTCGCCGGAAGCGTCTCTCCGTCCGGCGTCTTTGCCTCGTCGTAGCCATAGTTCACGTACACCTTCGTCCCGTCCTCGTACTCCGTGCAGGAGAGCGTCTCCGAAAGCTTCTCGTGTCCGGTCATCTTCTGGCTGAAGGTGTGGCCGAGCTCGCTGTCGTAGCGCTTGTAGATCTCCATCAGACGGTCGTGCCAGGTATCGTACTCCGCTCCGAAATATTCCGTATAGAGCGTGTTCTGCAGGGTAAACGCGGACTCATCCATCAGGGTGAACGCAAGCCCCGCGCCGTACTCGGCTGACAGAAGCAGCTCCTCCTCTTCATTCTGCGTCAGGTTCAGCGGCTCGCCGGTGTAATCCACATAGCCGTGCAGCGCCATCTGGTAGACGGGAACGTAGGCGTCGAGGATCGTGTAGTCCGAGCCGCGCAGGTTCATGTTCGTCACGATGTCGCTGTGCGCCACGGCGTAATTGTTGCCCATGTTGATCATGATCTTTTTGCCGCCGTCCCGGATCTCCGCCATCTGCTCTACCTGAGCGTTGAGCTCACTCTGCCTGGACACGGGAGTCTTTTTATTGAAATCGGAACTCAGGTCGACGCCGATGTCCTCGAAGGAGACGTTCGCGCCATATTTGTCCGCCGCGCTCACAAGCTTGTCGACCATCTTCGGGATCAGCGAAGCCTTGAGCAGATAATGCGGCTCCTGTCCTTCCCTGTCCGCGTATGTAACCGTGCTGTACGGATGGATCTCCGCCACCTTCTTGCTCGCGAGCCGCGCCGCCTGCGTGAAGGTGAGGAAACCGTCGAGAATGCCGCTGTCGTACGCGTAATTGGTGATTCCGTTCAGGTACAGATCCACGCCGTTCTCCTTCGCGAAGGAGGCGAGCTCCTTCAGATCCTTCTTTCCGCCCAGATCCGATATGACCTTCACCTTGTTCAGGATCTTCTGCTGCACGCCGCCGTTGAACCAGCCGGACAGCTTCACGCTCATATTCCCGACGCCTTCCTCCAGAAGATCGCCGATGATGTCTTTCGCCTCGTCGAAGGTGGTGAGCGGCAGCGGCCTCGATACCGGGACGCCCGCGACCTGTCTCACCTTATCCACGGCGCCGACGATCTCGACCACCGTCGGGGTCTGCGCGTCGTCCTTCTCCGCGAAGAGCTCTCCGAACTCGCTCTGCAGATAGCTCCGGTAGGTCGCGGCCATATCCGCGTAGCTGTCGGATTCGAGGAAATAATAGCTCAGCACGAGCGGCTCCTGCGGGAGCGCGTCCTCGTACATGTAGATCTTGCTTTCATAGCGGTCGCCCATCTCGTACACCTCTCTGTGGAGCATGGTATACTGGGCCGACACCGAGTTGTAGCTGGTGGTCTTTCCGCTGATGTCCGCGTTGATGCCCGCGTAGGGCGCGCCGTCCTCAAGCACACAGAGAAAGGAGGAACCCTCGTGCGCAATTCCAAACGCGTTGAAGTAGGTGTTCGTCTCATGCACGACCGCGTCTCTGTACTGCGCGTAATCCCAGCCGTACAGATTTGCGTAGTAGCTGTTCTGCGCCACCTTTCCGTTGTTGAAATTGATGAGCGCGCCGCCGCCCTCGGGCACCAGCATATAGCCCTCGTCTTCCGTGCTTCCGGCACCGAAGTAGGGAAGAACGGTCAGATAGTAGATCGGGTAGCTCTCGCGGTACTCGATCTCCTCCATCGGAACCTCTACCGTCAGCTTATTGCCATCCAGACGGTAGACGACGTTTACGTTGAATACGGGAAGCTCGGAGGCTTCGCCCTCCTCCGATTCACCCATGTCCGCGAGGTAATCCTCGTAGGTATAACCCGCCTTTTCAAACTCCTCGGCGATCATGCGCTTTACGTTGTCGCTCGCCTTATCCCTCAGGACGTACAGGGGTTCGTCCGCAAGCCCCGGATACAACTCAAGCAGCTCTTCCTTGTTGTCCCTCCTGCCGAGATTGTTGATGTCGTACTTCTTATAATAGCCCCGTACCTTTTTGGCCTTACTCGAGTCCATGTTGGCGGTCAGCTCATCCATCCGCTCCACGGACAGGGTCGTCGGGATCACAAAGGTCTCCTCGAATTTGCCGATCGAGTAGTATACTTTTATATAGTCCTCACCCTGCTCGATCTCGTAGGTGCCCGCGTCGATGCTGTAGTCAAAATTGTTGAACAGGGTATCCACGCCGTCCGTCGTGCTGTAGGTGAGCAGCAGCGTAGATTTCAGCTGAGATTTGTCCAGCTTGAGCGCCAGCGGATCCTTGTCTGCCTCCGGCGGATTGGAGTACCACACCTTGTCATTCTTCTTATCCGTCACAGTGAACTGCGTGGTGTCCGGATCCATCTCAAAGAGAAGGTCGTCGTTCTCCAGAACGGCCGTCTTCACATCGCCCGAATAGGTCTTTGTCTCGATCACCTGCGGCTCTTCCTCCGCCGGCTTGTAAAACTTCATAACCAGTGCGACTGCAAGGATGAGCGCCAGAACGATGACCGGCCCCGCCATTTTTTTGATTATCTTTCCTATCGAAGACTTCATATCCTGTCTCTCCTAACTATCCAGCCTCTTCGCTGTCCCTAATCTGTACATGCCCACGGATCGCGCTTTGCTTCCGCACCGGCATCATATCCGGAATAGAATCTCCTTGCCGATCGAGATAAAGTACGCCACGCCCTGGCTGATCATGCTGAAGAACAGCAGGAGGATGAAGATCATCACAAGCATACCGAACCCGGTCGCAATGACGGCCACGATCGTCTGACTCATCTTGTACTCGTGGATCTGCGACATGGCGACCAGGATCAGCGCCGCCGCCCACACAAGCGAGAGCGCGCTTAAGACCACGTAGAACTCCGCCTCGTCCACCGTCACAAAATGGCTGAAGATGATCAGCGGGAACTGGATCAGCGGATATGGGGTCATCCCGTAGCAGGTCGCCATGTACACCTGCGAAAGCCTTCCCTTTCCGTCAAACAGCGTAGTCAGTCCCCAGTTACAGATGGTCCACAGCCCGAGCGGAAACACAACGCTCGCGATATACAGGAAAATATTGATCTCCGGCCAGTACACCCTTATGAAGATGAAGCTCGTAAACTGAAGCTTCAGGATCCGCGCCAGCAGCGTGAGGATCAGGATCGTATTCGCGGCCGCGATGCTTCCCCGCTTCTCGTGCGTCAGATCCCAGAAACCGTCAAACGGATGGGTGATGCAGTAGAGCGAAAACTTCAGGGAGCTTATGTAATTTTGAAATTTTTCTTTTCTTTTCGCTGAAGCTGTCATTGCTGCCTCCCATCTCCTGCTTCGGGATTTCCGATCATTCCTGGCTTAAAGATGTCCGCCCGGTCGATCTCCTGTTTGGTCTTACGGATCCTGCCGACCAGAAGCGGCACAGTAAGCAGAAGCAAGACGATCACTATGATCGGAACAATGTGATCCTCAACCCACTCTTTCCGGTACTGCTTGTATGCCTTGGAATAATTGTCCTCGTCGTATTTCAGCCGGAAATAATCCATCGCCTCATGATATTTCTTCTGCCTCAGAAGCGAACGGCCGATGCCGATATATGCCATGTCGTAGTTGCCGTTTAAGTCCATGACCGACTGCCAGCTCTCTCCCGACTCCTCGTAGAAGCCGTCCTGGAACTGCTCGATCGCGTCAAAGATCAGACTGCCGTACTCGGTAGGCGTGAACAGCGTGATGCTGCAGTCCAGCGCGTCAAGCACCAGCAGATCGTGCCCCATATGCTCGATAGCCGCGGGCTGCTTGAAGTATCCGTTCATGCTTCCGTTGCCGCCGAAGCAGTACAGCATCCTGCCCTGGTCGTCATACGCGAAAAGTCTGCCGCGCATCCGGTCAAGGCCGATATACACGTCGTTGTCCATCGCCGTGATATCTGTGAAAAGCGAAGGTCCCGAGTAGCCGCCGCCCGACCCGATATACAGATCGCCCGCCACCGGCCATTCGCCGTTGCGCACGAGGATATCGCTCCCGAGCATATTCAGCCTGCGGATCGGCGTCGCCGAGCCTGCGTCGACCTCCTCCTCGCTCACGTTCGAGGTGCAGGCGTAGATGAAGCCCTCGTAATCCATATAGATATTGTCGTACTCCGTGGGGACGAAGTTCTCCATCTTCGCCCTCTGCTCCTGTGTCGCCAGGCGCTTCCAGATATAGTCGATCCAGTCGTAGGTGACGGGCGTCGCGCCGATGTAGCCGGCAAACGTGCCGTCGTTCTCGTATTTGAGCAGGCCCTTGTTGACGTTGGTCGCGATGCAGTAGACCCTGCCCGCCGTATCGACCGCAAGCTTCGTCGGGATAAAGCTGATCGACTGATCGAAGGTCACGTCGTCCGGCTTCGTGAATTCCATGATATAGTTGGCGTCCATGTCCAGCTTCACCACACGGTTGTTGTTCATATCCGCCACATACATACAGCCGTCCTCGCCGATCGCCACATCCGTCGGGGAGTTGAAGGACTTCACGTCCGTATCGCCCTGGATGCTGTCGATCTGGCGCACAAGCCTGATCGTATCTGTATCGTCTCTCTCAAACTCGAGGATGCGGTTGTTGCCCGTGTCGCACACATAGATGTATTTTCCCGACACAAACATCCCCTGCGGCGAGCTCAGCTTCACGTCCAGACCGAGCTCCTCCGACGTAAGCACATCTACCGTCTCGTAGGCGTCCGGCGAATACTGTACGTCGCCCCAGTAATCATAGCAGTAGGTATATCCCTTCTCCGCATGAGCCGTCATTCCCATCGCGCCAAGCGCGAACACCGCCGCGCCGAGCACCGGCCCTAAGACCTTTTTCGTCCTTCTTCTCATATGACACCTCGCCAAATTAATCCTTCAAGCCGGAGCTTGCCATCGTCTCCAGGATCTGACTCTCGGAGAGTACAAAAATCAGGATCGGAACGATCATGACGACCACGAGCACTGCCGCGGCCTGCCCGGTCCTCGCGATACCGCCGCTCTGGATCTGCTGCAGCGCGTACACGAGCGTCTTGCGCTCCTCCGAATAGATAAAGGTCGCCGCCTTGTTGTTCCAGAGTGCCTGTACCTGGAAAATAATCAGCGTCATCCATGCGGGCTTTACGTTCGGCATCACGATCCGCGAGAATACTCTCCACTCGCTCGCTCCGTCGATCTTCGCCGCCTCGATCAGCGCCGTCGGAAGTCCCTCCATGAACTGCTTCATCAGGAAAAGCCCGATCGGCGACGCGAACGCCGGAATGATGATCGCCCAGTAGGTATCGACCCAGCCCAGCGCGTTGATAATCAGATAGTTCGGGATCGCCGTGACGTATCCGCTGAACATGATCGCCACGGTAACCAGCTTGAAAAATGTATTTCCGCCGGGAAAATCATATTTCGCCAGCACGAACGCGCCCATCGAAGCCACGATCAGATGCCCGACCGTGCCGACAAAGGTGATAAACACCGTATTGAACAGGTAGCGGGAGAACGTCACCCAGGATTTCCCCATCGTCACGAACAGATCCGAGAAGTTGTCGAGCGTCGGATTGATCGCGAAGATCTTCGGCGGGAACATGAACAGTTCATCCAGAGGCTTCAGCGCGCTGTTCACGGCGTACACGATCGGGAATACCATCAGGCCTCCCATGAACGCCAGGAACAGGTACAGCGCCAGGTCTCCGAAAATGGAACGGTTCGGCTTTCTCCTCCGGATCAGCTTCTTGTGATATACGGTCTCTTTTTCTTTTTTCTTCACTTTGACTTTGCTCATATCAGGTCCCTACTCTTCTCAACATACTCTGGATCGCCTTGTTGCATAAGATCATGATCAGGAACAGCAAGGTAGCGATCGCCGACGCGTAGCCCATCTCAAATCTCGAATAGCCGTAGTCGAACAGGTGTGTCACGACCGTGCGGGCCGCATAGTCCGTGCTCGGGTAGCCGCAGAGCGCCATCGTGACGTCGCACACGCCGAACGCCTGCGTGATCGACATGACGGCTCCGAACATCAGCATCGGCTTCATGTTCGGAAGCGTGATGTACCAGAGCTCCTGCCAGCGGTTCTTGACGCCGTCCATGTAGCCCGCCTCAAACTGGGTCCGGTCCACGCCCTGCAGACCTGCTACAAAGGAGAGGAAGCCCGTGCCCAGGCTCATCCACAAAATGACAAGCATACAGACCGGAAGCATGTATTTCGGATTGATAAACCACAGGATCGGCTCGTTTATGATACCGGCGTTCATCAGAAACGCGTTCACATAGCCGTATGCGTCGCCGCGGAAGAACACCGAGAAGATCACGTACAGGTTGCCCGCGATCGAGGGGGCGTAGAAGATGACCACCACGACGCTCCTGATCCAGCGCGGCAGCTCATTGATCAGCCACGCGAACAGGAAGGACATGATATAGCCCAGCGGACCGGTGATGACGGCGATCAGAAACGTATTCTTGATACTGACCAGGAAGATATCGTCCTCCAGGATCAGGCTGATATAGTTCTGCAGGCCGATGAACCTCGGACTTTCCAGAATGTTGTAATAGGTAAAGCTGAAAAAGATCGAAGTGATCACCGGAAGTATGTAAAACATGGTGAACAGTATGGCGTAGGGCGCTAAAAACAGATAGCACATCTTGTTGCGCTTCGCCTTCTTCCAGGCCACGCCCGCCTTATACTTCTGCAGCGTGAAATACTTTTTTAAATACCCTTTCTCTTTCATTTCCTGTCTGTTCCTTTCCCATATCGCTTCGCGATGGCGTTTCTGCACAGCTGCATCTGACCTGCGGCTGCAGCGGCCGCCTGTGCGGATTCTATGTTATGCTCACTGCGTCGGCAGTCCGAACTCGATGCGCTTCTTCGTGATCTCCTCGTCGATCGTGATCGAGTAGTCGATGATGGTCTCGCGCGGGTCGTCCTTATCGTTGATGACCTTGCGGATCGCGTTGGTGATATGACGCCCCGTGTAGTAGCCGCCGGGCACCTCGCGGATTCCCTTCGTCTGTTCCCACTGCGCGGTGAGCACCTCGATGTCGTCCGCGCTCCAGGCAAGCTTCGAGAACGCGTCCTTGTTCGCCGTAGCATAACGGGCGGAGGAACCGAGCAAAGCCTCGATCTCACGGCCGAAGCGCACCTGCGTCTCCGTGTCCGCCCACCATTTCATGAACTCCCAGGAATTGTTCCGCAGCTGTTCGTTCTCGGTCTTGATCATCATGGTCGCGTTGCCCGTGATCATATCCGAGCGGTCGATGTAGGTGTTTCCGTTCTCGTCCGTCCGCTCCGTGCCGGGTATGAGTGTGAAATCCCACAGGCCGCGGATCTCGGGGGCGGATACCATCAGCGTATTGTAGCTGGAATACGCCATGACGCCGATCGGCATCTCGCCGGAACGGAATCTGCTCACAAAGTCATAGATCGTCGGTATTCCGTAATCGTTGAAATATCTTGTGTAATCGTCGAACGCCTCCACGCCCGCCTCGTCGTTCACGGTCGTCATCGTGCCGGCCTCATTATAGAGGTCGCCGCCGTACTGGAACAGCAGGCTGAAGTACATCGAGAGATCCGGCGCGGTCGACGCGACCGCCGTGCTCGGCGTGGCCGTAGTGCTGCTGCCCGCCGCCGTCGGAAGCGCTACCGACATGTTGTTGCCCTGGATGGTCGGGAGCATCTCGATCAGCTCCTTCCAGGTGTTCGGCACCTCGAGCTCGAGATCCTGCAGGACGTCCTTCCGGTAGAACATGACGTTGAAGGTCTGCGTCTCCGGTATCGCGTAAATATGCTCATCCAGCCGGTACTGGTCGTAGGAGCTGGACTCATAGTGCGTAAGCACCTCATCGAGATCTTCGAACTGCGACAGGTCCTCGACCGCGTTTCGCAGCGCGTAATTGACCGGCTGATCCGCGCCGACAGAGAGCACCACGTTCGGTCCCCTGCCCGCAACGACCGCGTTCAGCAGCGCGTCCGGCGCTACGACCTCCACGTTCACCTTGATCCCGCTGTCCGGGGTGAAAGTATCGTCGACCATCGACTTGAGGATCGTGCCCTGGTCGCGCCCGGTGAGCACCCACACCTTGACGACGTCGTCCGTGTCCTCGTAGACGTCGCCGACCGCGTCGTAGTCTACCACGAAGGAAGCCACAAACGACTTGACCTCGTGCCAGGCCTTCGCGAAGATCGTCTCCGTATCCTTCGGGGGCTTCGCGTTCTCGCCCGTGATCACCAGATAGTCGATGTCGAGCATCGTGGTGCTCATATTCAGGGAAGCCGTGCCGAGAGCCGTGATGTTGTCCCGAAACGTCGTGAACTCAAGCGTGATCTGCTGAGGCTTCTTCACGAAGCGCTCCAGCTGCTGGGCCACCGTCTGGGCCGACGCGATGTTGTCCGCCTTCTGTCCGCTGTAGGCGACCATGTCGTCCACGATCTTGTACAGGCGCTTCGACTCCAGATCCATCGCCTGCATGACTTCCGGGTATACCTGATGGATATTGTAATCCCTGTACTTGTCGGGCGTCGCGCCGGTGTATACAAGGATCCTTCTGTAGATCTGGTTCAGCCGGAAGATCGAATCCTCCAGCTCCTCGAGGATCGCGCCCGCTCCGCCGAGCGTCGCCTCGAGACGGATCGTGTGCGTGCCCGCCGTGAGGTAGAATCTGTACGGCACGCCCGCCTCGTCGGCCAGCTGCATGCAATTCCAGCTGTTGCTGTAATCGAAGAAGATGCCCTTCATCTCCTCAAACGGGATCTCCCCGTCTATGTACACCGTTCTGCCGGATACGCTTCCGCGCGAGTAATTCTGACGGCCCTTCACCATGATGTTGTAGTAGCCGTCCTCCGGCACCTCGAATTCCCATTCAACCCACTGGCCCGGGCTTCTCCAGGCCTCGCCGCCCACATAGTTCAGGACGGTCTTCGTCACGCTGTTCGGCTGTGTCGACGGCGACGAGCGGTCGTACTTCGCGTAGAGCGACGACTCCGAGCGGTAGGTCGAATCCTCGCCCTGCACGACCTGGACATAATCCAGCCCCTCATCCGTCGCCGCGGAAGCGGGCTGCGCCGCCAGGTACTCCTCGTAGGAGTCCATGCTCTTCACCGCCGTGAGCGCCAGCTTCTTCAAAGCTACCGGCTCATTCTCGGCCTCAAGCGTGATCTCATTTTTTCCCTTTTCCATATAGAAGAGATACGGCTCCGTGATATAGCCCATATCATCCCTGAAATACGCGCCCTGCCACTCGTAGGACTCCACCTGCGTCGGGCGGATCTGATTCCCCTGATTGTCCGTGCGCACCTCGCCGCCGTCGTGCCAGATCCTCGTGAACGCGATGTTCTTCGCGTCCTCAAAAGGAAGCTCGCCGTTCACATAGATCGCGCGCTCCACCGCGACGCCCCTCGACTCAGGCGCGAAATACTCCATGTACAGATTGTAGAAACCGCTCTCGGGAACCTCCGCCTCCCAGGTCACCGTGGAATCCGCGCCTGTGTAAAGCGCTTTCTCGGCGCCCTCGTAATCCTCGCGCTCCTCCACGTCCCCCTCCGACTTGCAGGAAAACAGATCGATCTCCACATCCTCGCCCGGATAGACGGCGTCCGCATGCTGCGCCAGATACTTCGTATAAGTGCCCTCACGCTCCATGCCCGCAACGTCGCTGGAGAGGTCATAGCCTTCATATTTGTCGGTAAAATCCTGGCTTCTGTCCCGCAACAGCACAAAAACAACTATGGCTATTGCCAGTATGACCGCTGCGCCCGCAATGATTTTTTTAGCAGTTTTTCCCATGTGTTTCCTCCAGATATCCAAGCGCTCTCGCATTTTTTCACATACAATGCGCCAAAATTCTATCCAATCAAGTAATATTATACAATTTCAAAATGCTATTGACTATTCGATTATTGCTATTATTTGATTAAATATTGCGACTGAAAATCTATTTTTCATCGGTCTGAAAACAACAAAAAAAGGAACAGACCTTTCGATCTGTTCCGAAACGACAAACAGTCGTTCTTTCTATTGCAGGTAACGCTCAGCCAAAAGCCGTCACTCCTTTACGCCGCCGATCGTCAGGCCCGTCACGAAATATCTCTGCAGGAACGGGTACAGGCAGATGATCGGAAGCATGGTGACCACCGTCGCCGCCGCGCGCACCGACACCGGCGTAACCGTAGCCGCCTGGCCCGCGCTCGCCATATTGGTGGCGCTGCCGCTCTGCTGCATGACCGAAGAGAGCAGCTTCATCAGCTCGTACTGCAGCGTGGTGTACTCCGGCTTCATGCGGTTGTAGATCATCGCGTCGAACCAGGAGTTCCACTGACCGACTGCCACGAACAGCGCTACCGTCGCGTAGACCGGCTTACACAGCGGGGAAATGATCCGCGTGAAAATCTTGAAATCCCCCGCGCCGTCGATCTGCGCGGATTCCGCCAGCGATTCCGGCAGACCCTCCATGTACGTTCGCAAAACCAGCATGTTGAACGCGCTGATCATACCCGGGATGACATACACCCAGAAGGAGTTCGTGAGTCCGAGGCTTCTGTACACGAGCAGCACCGGGATCAGGCCGCCGTTCACATACATGGTCAGCACCCAGAACAGCGAGAGCTGCGAGCGGAAGAGGAAACGCTTCCGGCTGACAATGTACGCGAGCAGCGCGTTCGCCACCAGAGCCAGCAGCGTTCCGATCACGGTACGCGCCACGCTGATGTACGCGCCGGTGAGCATGTTCTGCTGATGCAGCACCGTGTCATAGTTCTTCAGCACAAATTTCCGCGGCCACAGATGGATTCCGCCGCGCACGGCATCCACGCCATCGTTAAAGGAGATCGCCACTGTATTTAACACCGGATACAGCGTAATGACCACAAACGCGATCATAAACAGCGTATTGCAGACCACAAATACTTTATCCGGCCATTTTGTCTTCATTTTTGTCCTTTTCATGCCGACACCCCCTTAGAACAGACGCTGCTCACCGGACCGCTTCGCGACCTGGTTTGCTATCACGATAAGAATGATTGCGACGACGCTCTTGAAGATACCTGCCGCCGTACCGAGCGAGTAGTCGTTCTGACTGATGCCCCAGGTCAGCACGTAGATATCGATGGTCTCGGAAACCTTCTTCACAAGGCCGTTGCCCAGCAGGTACTGAACCTCGAAGCCCGCGTTCAGGACGTTTCCGATGTTCATCAGAAGCAGGATCATGATCGTCGGCTTGATGCTCGGCAGCGTGATGTTCTTGATCTTCGCAAAGCGGCCGGCGCCGTCGATGGCCGCCGCCTCGTACAGGCTCGGATCGATGGACGTGATCGCCGCCAGATAGATGATCGCGTTCCATCCTGTCTCCTTCCAGACGTTGGCAAAAGCCACGATCGGCCAGAAGTAAGATTTATTCGCAAAGAAATTGACCGCCCGGTCCACGATCCCCAAGTTCATCAGCAGTTCGTTCACGACGCCGGAATTCGACAGAGCGTCGTGCAGGATGCCGGTAACGATGATCCAGGAGAGGAAATGCGGCAGGTAGGAGATCGTCTGCACGAGCTTCTTCCCAAATCCGAAACGGATCTCATTCAGCAGGATCGCGAACAGGATCGCCATCACGAAGGTCGCGACCAGATTTATGACTCCCATCGCCAGCGTATTCCGGATGACGCGGAGGAACGTGGCGTCCGAAAACAGGAATCTGAACTTGTCGAGCCCTACGAATTTGGACCCGAGCAAGCCGGTCCTCGGCTTGTAGTTCTCGAAGGCCATCAGCCATCCGCCGAGGGGAACATAGTAAAAGATGATACCGTAAATCACAAATATAAGAGAACAGATGATAAGAAACTTCTGCCGTTTTATCTCTTTCCAGGTAATCGGCACTTTCGCCGCTTTTGTCTTCGCTTTGCGCTTCATAGCCGGCCTCCTCCCAACAATCGCATTTACCGTTTTCTTCATAAAGAGCAGCCATAGTCACTTTTCAGCAACCATGGCTGCTTCTTATAGCTTCACTGTATCAGCCAAAGCGGTATGTCTTACTCGATACCTGCTCTCCTGTTCAGCTCTTCCTGCATCTCATCCAGGAAATCCTGCGGATTGGTGTCGTTGTAAGCTTCCATGTACTGCTCCCAGGTGCCCTCGAAGTCAGAGGACATAACTACCTGCGGCAGCCACTCGTGCTTCACTTCGCCCATCTTCGTCCATGCAACGCCGCCCGGAGTCTCGGTGGTCATCGCGTTGGAGAAGGAGTACATCGGGAACCACGGCTCGTTGTGCTCAACGATGGAACCGATCATATCCGGATAGTTCTCAGCGCCGTACGCCTCGAAGCAGGCCTTCAGCGGCTCAGCAAGGCCGGAGAAGAACTCGGACGTCTGCTCGCTCGGCTGCATCGCGTTGATGCCGTCTCTGCTGGTGCCCAGCCACTGCGGCATATAGGAGTACTGGCAGAAGTGAGACGCCTGGTAAGCGGTATCCGCTGCCTGCATTCTCATCTCCTCGGTCCTGTAGTACATTCCGTCGTCATCTACCAGATAGTCAACGCCCTCGATGCCCCAGAAGCGAAGATCATGGATCTCCTGATCCAGAATGTCGTTCATGAACTTGAACGCAGCGTCCGGATCCTCACAGCTCGTGGTAACCGCGCATCCGCTGGAATTGTTCAGCGTGTCGTCGTATGTATGCCATCTGTTGTCCATGCCTTCCTCGATCGTCAGGCCAAGCGGAACATAGTTGCAGCCCTTAAGGTCAAGACCCTGCTGCTTGAACACATCGTTTACCGTGAAAGCGAAATCCCACCACTGATCGCACATGCCAAGCACTGCGCCCGTGGAAAGCTTCGCGATGTACTCATCGTAGATCTGCGTAGCGAACTCGCCGTCGATCATGCCCTTGTTGTACTCCTCGTTCAGCTTCTGGAAGTACTTCTTCGCAGTCTCGGTCGTGTTGTAGTCCACGATCTTCGGAGCGCTCGGATCAGACTTGTCTACGATAACAGAACCATCGTTCGGATAGCCATCCAGGAACTCCGGAGCGTTCTCGATACAGAAATATCTCCAGTCGTCGCAGAGGATCGTGTACGGGATGTTCGGCGTGCCGTCTTCCATGGTCGGGTTCGCCTCGTAGTAGCCCTCGAGAAGATCGAAGTACTGATCCAGCGTCTTGATCTCCGGATAGCCTGCCCACTCAAGCACTCTCGCCTGTACCCAGAAAGCCTCGTCATTGTGCGTCGTGCTTCTGTTCTCGCCGTAGCTGTTCTGGAACACGTTCGCCCAGTAGATGTGGCCGTCATCCTGACGGAAGGAATTCCACTCTTCATCCGTGTACATTTCCTTCAGGTTCGGATACTGCTCAAGATAATCATCCCACGCTACCAGCGCGCCCTCGTCGTACAGAGCCATCATGCCGTCGCCGCCGTCGATGAAATCAGGCAGGTCGCCGCTCGCGATGATCGTGCCGACTGCCTCAGCAGCCGTCTGGCCGGTCAGCCAGGTCTCTTTTACTTTCGCACCCACCTTGTGTGCGATGATGTCCATGATCTCGTTGTCGTCGTTGATCTCGGAACCCGGCATCGCGGAGAACATCGTAAAGCTGATGATCTCGTCATCCGAGTACTCACCTTCCTCTGCGGAAGCCGTGAAGCCGGTCATCATCGTGGCCGCCATTGCTGCGCTCAGAAAAAGAGCTGTCATTTTTCTCAGTTTCATTTTTTACCTCCTTTAAAATGTTTTTCTACGGTTCTTAAACCTGAAAACATTTTAAAATTTTAGTAAAAAACAGACAACCTGAGAAAGTCGAGGAAAAAACCCGAAAAATTCTAGACATGTTCCCATATTTCTTCCGGACGCAACTATGGACAGGAACATCTCCGGGTGGACACCCCTATAGGTCCTTCCCGGAGACGCCCTGTCCATAGTTGCTGTCGTCTCGGTAACGTTATAATTTACAATTTCATATGTCCTTACGGTAGCGTGAGGGCGTGCAGCCCTTGAGCTCGATAAATTTGCGGATGAAGTAGTCGCCGTCCCGGTAGCCGACGTCCTCCGCGATCACACTGATGCGCTTGTCCGTGTTCCGCAGCTGCTTTGCCGCCTCGTTGATCCGGTAGTTGGTCAGGTAGTCCTTGAAGGACTGCCCGTACTTCTTCCGGAAAATCTGCCCCAGATAAGAGCTGTTGATAAAATATTTCTTTCCAAGATCACGCAGCGTCAAGTTTTCCGCGTAGTTTTTGCGGATGTCTTTCTCGATCTCTGCAAGAACATCGGTAGATACGTTCTTGCGCAGCTGTGTGAGATAATCGGCATAAGCGCAGGCGAATCGTGCCAGATGCGACTTGCTGCCGCGGCTTGCCCCCTCCTCAAACGCCCCGCTGCTGATAAAGCGCAGGATCTCCTCCTGGTCGGCGTCGCTGTCCAGCTCCGACGCCAGATGGACCAGACGGAACAGCAGATAATTGATATTCAGGTTCACGCTGTCGCTCTCCATGCCGTTCTGCCGCATCTCCCGAAAGAGCCTGTCCACATTCCAGCGTATCTCTTCCTGCTCGTTCTGCTCGATCGAGGAGAACAGCGCGTCCAGGCTCTCCTTGCACAGCATGATACTGCCCTGCTTCACCTGGGCTTCATCCTCATAGATATAGATCGGTTTCCGGCTGTGGAAGGCCTCCAGCGGGCGCAGGATACACGCCGTGCCGTAGGAGACAGAGACCTGGCGGATGTCCGCGACCTTCTTGCCGACCAGCAGGCGGACCTCGTGCTGCATGAGCACCTCCAGCTTCCGGTGGAATTCCCGCAGGTATTCCGGCTCCGTGCAGTTCATCCGCGCAGCCATATAATCACAATAGATGAATCCGACGCCGTAGCTGACCCGGTCCTGAGAGACGTCGAACACACAGTGCGTGCTGTCCTCCCGCAGCAGACTGCGGCAGCTCTGGTAGAGCTTGCGCTGGAGGATGCGCAGCTCGCCCTCCTCCGCCTCCACATACTGCGCGTCGCAGAACTCGATCTCGATGTAGCGGACGCCCTCGGACAGCTGCATATGCGTCTTCACATAATCCAGGTTGAAGTCGTCATGCTTCCCGAAGAGAAGCGATATGACGTTCCGCGCCAGATAAGCCTCCTCGTACCGCTCCTGATCCTGCTGCTCCTGCTTCGCGTGCTCCGAGAGATTGTTGAGCCTGCGCAGGATGCGAAGCAGCTCCTCGCGCTCCACCGGCTTGAGCAGATAATCCATACAGCCGTCCCGGATCGCCTGCTGCGCGTAGGAAAAATCGCTGTAGCCGCTCAGGATCACAAAGGCAGCCTCCGAGATCTGTTCCCGGCGGACGGTCTCCAGAAGCTCCAGACCGCTCATGACCGGCATGGAGATATCGGTGATCACAAGGTCCACCTTGTTCTCCTTCAGATAATCCAGGGCTTCCCGGCCGTTTGCCGCGGTCGCCGCGACCTCGTATCCCTCCGCCTTCCAGTCGATCAGGACCAGAAGCCCCTGCACGATAAAGTATTCGTCGTCTACAAGCAGCACCTTGAGCATATGTAATTCCTCCTTTCGGACGCTCTGCTCTTTTTGCGGCTGTTTAAAGCTGATCTGTATTTTTCTTTTCTGTGATGTCTTTTTCTGTATCATCTTCGGAAAATGGCATGCGGATGGACACCGTGGTGCCGATACCCTTCTCGCTCTCCACCAGGAATTTCGCCCGGTCTCCCGTCATCATACGCAGTCTCAGGCACACGTTCACGACCCCCACATGCCCCTTCTCCTTCAGCATGCCGATGCTCGCGTGATCCATCCTGTACTGAAGCTCCTGAAGCTCATCCTCCTCTATGCCTCCGCCGGTGTCTTCCACCTCGATGCACAGCTCCTGTCCGTCCCGGTAAACGCGCACGAAGATCCAGCCGGGCGTCGTCTTGCTCTCGATCCCGTGCACGCAGGCGTTCTCCGCCAGCGTCGTGACCGTGAGGCGCGGGATCTCCTGCTCCCTGCATGCTTCCTCCACCTCCAGACGATAGGAAAGCCGTTCTCCGAAACGGTATTTCTGCAGCTCCAGATACGCCTCGACAAACTCCATCTCCCTGCCGACCGTGCCGGTGTCCGACGTCCAGTCCACGGTCTGGCGCTCCATGACCGCCAGCTTCTCCACCATGCCGGCCGTCTCGAATTCTTCCTTCAGGATGCTGTGCATGCGGATGCTCTCCAGCGCGTTGAACAGGAAATGCGGGTTGATCTGGCTGTGGAGCGCGCGAAGCTCCGCGCTCTGGCGGGCGATATTGATCTCCTGCTCCCGCAGTCTGTCCTTGTATACAGTCTGGATCAGCCCGTTCATGCGGTCCGCCATACGATTATAGTTCTCCATCAGGCTGCCGATCTCGTCATGCCCGTCTATATTGGCGATCCTCGCCAGGGTGTCGTGCCCCACCTGTTCGAACACCCGGCTGAGCCTGCCGATGCGCTGCGTGACCGACCTTCCGATCTGGCGCATCAGCGTCCAGGGCAGGATAATATTGATCAGCAAAAGCAGCACGATCATCGGGATATGATCCCACAGTATCTCAAAAAGATTGAATTTCCCTCTCAGAATGCGAATGCTCAGCTTCTCCCCATAGAGAGTAAAGTCCTTCTGGTATCCAACCTGGTCCGCCAGAGTAAACGCCTCGAACGGCTGGCCGACATTGTTCGCCCCCGCGTTGGAAAACAGCAGCTCGTCTCCCCGGCAGATGTAGATCGAATTCTCGTAATTCATGCTGCGGATGTTCCGCTCCAGGCCACCGTAATCAATCTCAATCTTCAGCAGCTTCTCCGTGTCGTCGCGCAGGAAGCGGTTCAGCTTCCGCAAAAACAGCACCTTCCGCTCCGCCTTTTCATACGGCACATTCAGATCGTCATAATAAAAGAGCAGGATCGCGTTCAGAGAGCTCTCCTTCAGCTGCCGGTACCACGGTGTGTCCGAGACCTCGGACAGACGCCGAAAACCGCCTCCGTTCACGATCGTCTCATTGTCCGCGCAGATCGTGATCTTTGTGTTGTCCACTCCGAGGTTGCTGCCGAGCAGTGAGTTTCGCATAAATTTCTGATATTCAATTACATAGTCGAGGGCGTTGTCATACTGAGTGTCAAGAAAATCCCGCACATAGTCGTTCATATAGAAGCTTTTTGCAAGAGTGGACGAATTCTCCACAAAGCTCGAGATGTTGTACTGTACCGAGCTGGCCTGGCTCTCCATCTCGTGCTGCTGCGCGGCCTGTTCTGCCCGAATCAGGCTATAGAAAATCACACCGTCCGTCACGATGAGGGGCACAAGAACGCAAAAAATGTAAAGCCCGTAGAGCTTGCTCTTCAGGCTCATATCGTTAAACTGCTCTTTGCATTTTTCGATCCATGCCGATAATCTTTTCATATCAGATCGCGCCCGGCCATCATCCGCCATTTCTACTAAATAATATCCTGTTCCGCGGGCAAAAGGTATTTTGCCTCATACATGTTATATTATAAATTATGGCGTCAAAATTTACAATGGAAATTCAAAATTCGACTCGATCCCCATCAGAACTGATAAAAGAATTGCTGTTAAGCGCTGTTATGCCGTCAAAGCCAAACGCTTTCTACATAATTTTAGCGACCATCACCGGCTTCGTCACCGACTCATCCGCCCCCAGAAGTTTCATTTTTCCATTTTCGTCGCAGAATTCGATCACCGACAAATTGTCGGAATAATGGTTCGCGGCAACAATGCAGTTCCCGAAAACCGCAAAATCTCTTGGCCCGTTCCCACCGCTGGAGATACAGTCCACTTTTTCGATCCGTCCATCCTCCCGCACGAGAAAACTAGTGATCGTATCGGCTCCCCTGTTCGAGACGAACAGCAGCCTGCCATTTTCATTGAATTTGATCGCAGCTGCTGTATTTTCCTCTGCCGCTTTTTCTCCCGCTAAATACTCCGGCAAAGAACTGACACACTGGATCAATTTATATTTATTCCCGTCTCTTTTTAACACACCCACGTCGCCCGTCAGCTCGCCGAGTACATACAGAAAATCCTTGTGGGCATCGTGCGCTGCCAAGTGCCTGGGGCCAAATCCAGACGGAAAGCAGATATCATCTCCGCACCCTGCCAATTTGCCCGTCTTTTCATCCAACTCATAAACCACGACGCGATCAAGGCCCAGATCGCACACGTAGAGCCGCCCGTCGATCATCTGCGAAAAATGCACATGCGGCCCCTCCTGGCGGTCCGGATTTATTCCCTTTCCCATATGCTGTTTATGATCGGTCATGCCCTCCGGCCTGCCGGATGAGTCCAGTCGAAACACGGATAAGCTGCCACTGGAATAGTTCGCCGCAAACAAAAACCTTCCATCGGGGCTCAATGAGAGATGACAGGGATCCGCGCCCTCTGTCTCCAGAGAAAACAGATGTTCCAAAGCGCCGTTTTCCAGACTGCAGACTGCGATCCGCCCCGCCGGATTCAGTTCCTCAACAGAATACAGAAGCTTCCCATTCGGATGGATCAACAGCCAGGAAGGATTGTCCACGCCCTTTATCGCTTCTTTTCTGGACAGTGCACCGGTCTCTTTGTCCAGCCGATATCTGTATATACTCTCATGATCGGCAGAGGCATAGCTGCCCACGTAAAAATCGCAGAACATTAGCTCTCCTCCCAAATAGATCACATAAATCCAAACGATCGTCCTGCAGCTTCAACCCTTCATCCTCTAGCCCTGGCGCACGCCCAGGTTCTTCATCCCCAGCACCTTCCGCAGATACCGCTCGTCCGTCCCCGGGCACAGCTCCCTCGCATGAGCAAAGATCCGCCGCGCCGACTCTTCCGGCTCCTCCCGGTACCAACCGGTCACATAATCATAACCCCAGAGGTGCTCCGGCGTACAGTAAACGGCAATCCCCCAGCCGTACTCCTGCCCTTTTTTGTTCCTCCGCCTCCGGAAATCACGGATGCACAGATACGTCTGCATTTGGAGGCTCGTCACTTCCCCCTCAAAGTTTTTCTCCCCGTCCTTGCCGTACCCGGCCAGCTGCTTCAATTCAAAAGAAAACAGCTCCCGCTCCGCCTGCTCCTCCGCAAAGAGATCCATAATCTTCTTGCTCTTCCTGCTGGCCAGCTCGTCATCCCAGCGGGCGTCAAAATCGTAACCGTCCCGCCGGTAATTCGCAAAAGCTGGAAACCACTCCTTTGAGATAAAACCGGCCTTCCGGTCAAAGAATTTTCCGTAGGCCACTTGGCCCCTCGCAGCCAGAAGCTTCCTCCACTGCCATGGGTCGCGCGCCGGATCATCCGTCCACCACGCGTCTGCCGCCGTATGCTCCTCCACTGAGAACCCGGGAATCTCGCAGCGGAAAAACGGCAGAAATCCGACGCTCTCTATGTACTTTTCCAGTTTCTCCACAGTCCGGATACACGCCGGGTCGTCATACGAAAGCCCGTGCATGATCCATCTCTCTTCTGCGTTCATAACTGCCGTCCTTTCTCGAACGCTTTTTTGCACTCCTGCGGGAAGACCTCCTCATGACGCCTCATTTTTGCCTCCGAATCAAACATCGACCATTGCCAGTCTGTCTTGCTGTAATCTTTTAGCTGAAGCGTATTCCCGCCGACAAGCAGCTCTGTCGGCCCTATGTACCGGCTCAGAGTCTGCTGATAATTCTGCAGAAGCTCCGTATAATCCGTGTCGGGCGCATTGCTGGTCATGATGAGCAAGACAGGGATCCGGCGGTCGTTACAGCAAGGCGCTTCCAGATTGTATGTCAAATTCTGAAATATCAGGCGCTCATAAAGCGCACGAAACGACGCCGTCAGCTCTCCCAGATAATTCGGCGAGCCTATGATCAGCCCGTCGGCCTCCCTGATCGCGTCCAGAACAGGCGTCAACCCATCCCTGCAGACGCAATGCCCTTTGAATTTTTCCTTTTTGCAGCCGAAGCAGGAGATGCATCCCGTATATCTCTCCAGACGGAACAGATCAAATCTCACTACCTCCGCCCCTTCTGATTCCGCTCCCCGCGAGGCCTCCGTGATCAGCGTGTCCGTATTCCAACCCGTCCTCGGGCCTGCATTAACCGCAATGATCTTCTTACCCATAGCATTGCCTCCTATCTCGGCGCCGCCCTGCAGCTGTTCGTATTCTTTTCATCACGAAGTAATATCTTCTTCAAGCAGTTCAATCAGCGTTATAAAAGATAAAGCAATTCTCGTCCCCGATGATTTTTGCAACCAGCTCCCTGATCTCCCGGCCATGCGGCGGCAATTCCGCCGTGCCCTCCACAGACCTCAGGCATCTTCCCTTCGCGCATATCTTGAGCTTCCAATGGCAGCCGTCGCAGACCGAAACTGAGTAATCGTCCTGCTCCCATTCTTCCCTGCACTTATCCAGAAGGCCGAACAGCTCCTGTTTCTGCCGGCTGTCCAGCGGCCAGATACCGCCGCCGATCAGTCCATGACCATTATAAAACCTTACCTGGATTTCATTGGAGAGAATCCGGGTAGTCACGTTTAAAATATCCTCTGTAGATACCAGCCCCCAATTATCCCAGGTAATCGTGCAGCTTGTTATGGTTTCAATATTTTTTTGAGTCCTCATAAATATCACCCGGAAACGGTTCGTTTCCGCCTTTTGGCAACACAGCCTGTGCATTTCTTCAGGATTTTAAAGCAAACGCACTCCTTCGTTGATAGTACACTCACTTATTCCAGATCTCATATCCTTGTCTCCTTGCAGAATCATAGACCGGCCGCATATTCTTCTCCAGAATATTCACAAATTCTTCCTTGCTGTTCCCGGCCCGGTACAACGCCTGATTCGCCCAGATCGAGTGTAAATTATCCTTATAACATTTCTCGTACAGTCGGCGAATCCCTTCCTTTTCATGAATCAGACCATAAAGCATATATTGATTTGACGCAAACCTCGCGAAAAACGGCTTCCATCTGGGAAGGCGATTGCTCTTCACTGAGTTCAGGGAAGAATCCATCGTCATTAAAAACATCCCTGACCGGTTGCAGCTCCACCACTCCCTCCCACAGCTTTCGGACATTGCCAAGCTTCCGCATCTTCTCATCCAGCGGTGCCAGCTTATAGACCAGTCCCGGCACTTCCGGATTGTTCGTCTGCAGCCACTTGATTTTCTCATATTGAATCCAGCCGAGAATGGACACCGTATTGTCCTGTATCATCTCAGTCCACGCATGGCTGAAATGAACATCCTTGCGCAGATTGCTGCTCTCGCCCAAGGTATAAGGCAATAATAATTTTGATCCATTAATACCCGTTCTGCTCAGCTCCGTAAACAGCCTGTTCGTTTGTATATCCATCATATTCAAGTTGTTCTATCAATCCGTCTTTCGAGAACGACATAATATCCAGATAATTTGCCGCACTTTTTACCGCCTGTTCCTTCCAATCTGCCCCGCAATTATCTGCTGCAAATTTTGCATCTTCTTCTGTATATCCGTCATAACTTAATTGATCAATCAACCCATCATGAGAAAATGGCATTATTTCCAAGTAATTTTCAGCTGCATCAAGTGCATTTTTCTGACCCATTGTCAAACTATCTGCACTCACATTCTCCGTACTCTGCATACTCTGATCGTTTTCTGTCTCTGCTTCAGTCGCCATCAGAAGTTTCTCTAAAGCAGCGACTCTCTTTTCTAAAGCGTCTATCTGTTCTTTTAATTCCTTAAGCGTTGGCTCTGATTCTGAAGCTGCCGCAGATATAGAAAAGGATACCGCTATCAGAATACTTAAAAATAATATAGGTAATTTCTTCATCTTTATAATCCTCCTTTTTGAATTTGTCCTTATTTTACACTTTCTTGCTGAGAAGCGCAATGCTCGTTTTTTCCACAGCATGCCTACCTCTCTAGCAAAGTTATAATTTCAATTACAATTCTGATCAGCGGATACACTCCCTCCCCGATAGCAAACAGAAACCATTTCCACCAGTCTGAGTTAGCCCCTGATGAATCGTATTTTCCGTTTTGATTCCAATCGTACATATTCTTGCCTCTCTTTTATGAAACAGATTTTGACAAGGTTTCTTTTTTCAGATTCCCCTGACACTGTCATTGTAGCAAAACTTCTGTACAAAAAACTGACTTTCCAACTCTTTCAGAATTACAATTTATCCTAACGATGTCATCATGCTTTATAGGATACTTCAAGGATGAGTTTTTCATGTTCTCAGATGTACCAAAAGAACATTTATTTCTTGACAATTTTCTGTTTTATGGTAATATTTTATTAACATCTCCCTCAGGCCTCTGTGGAAACACATGCACACTTGAGGGCGTTTTGTTTACAGGGAGTTATGAAATGAAGAGTAAAGAATTTAAAAGAATTTAAAAGAATTTAAAAGAATTTAAAAGAATTTAAAACAATTGAAGAACAATTGGGAATTCTCCGTTCCAGAGGGCTAAACATCGACAACGAAGCTCTAGCCAGAGATTTTTTGCTGTATAACAACTACTATCGTATCAGCGGTTATTCGTTGACTCTACGAAAGAATGATGTATTCTTTAAATCTGCTACATTCCAAAATATAATTGATATCTATAACTTTGACCATGAACTTCGGCATATTCTCCTTCAATATCTTGAAGTAATCGAAGTAAAAATGAAGTCTGTATATGTTTACGAATTTACAAAAGTTCATGGTCCTACCGGATATCTTGATGAATCCTTTTTCACTAATAAAATCAAGCACAGAGAAATTCTGGATAAAGCAAACCAGCAAAAAAACCAACGTCTCCCTCATGAGGCATATTTGAAACATTTTGTAAATGATTTACATCAGGATATTCCTCTATGGGCATATATTGATTTGTTTACGATATCCGATATTTCTTTTTTATATTCGATTTCTGAACCATCAATCAAGGATGCTATTGCTCGCGCATTTGGGTTGACTATGAATAAAGGCTCTTTTATTCTTGGAAATTACATGCATAGCATGACAATTATCCGAAATCTGTGCGCACATGGAAGTAGAATATACAATCGTCTTTTCGAACAAAAACCTTCTCTCAATAAACAGGAAAAGGCATTGCTCATAAAAAAAATGGCGAACTGGATAATGCGCATTTTTATGGTTTTCTGCTTATTATGAAACGGCTTCTTCCCGCTGATAAATTCTGCGAGATGAAGAATTCTATCATTTTACTTACTCAAAAGTATCCTTTTGTACGGATGGATTATTACGGTTTTCGCGACGATTGGCAGCAGAAGTTGTAATATCATTTTCGTATCTGCATATAATATCATGACTACTCCCACGAGCTTATTTTTAGCGCAATACTGTGGGCGGTCTGGAGCCGGAAGATTTTTCCGGCTCTTCATTTAATGAGCCACTGCTCCGAAATTCCTTCCGGAACAGTGGCTCCCATTTTGTCTTATCATTTCAAATTTCAAAGACTCTCTGACTTTACCCTGCAGCCTTTCTCACTCTATCTGGCGCATAGTGGGAAAAGCAAGGACATCTCTTATTGCTTGTGAGTCCGTGAAAACCATCACCATACGGTCGATGCCGAAGCCAATCCCGCCGGTCGGCGGCATGCCGATCTCGAGCGCATTCAGGAAATCCTCGTCGGTCGTGTTGGCCTCCTCGTCGCCCTGCGCCAGCAGCGCCTCCTGTGCCTTGAAGCGCTCGCGCTGATCGATCGGGTCGTTCAGCTCGGAGTAGGCGTTCGCCATCTCCCAGCCGTTCATGAAGAACTCGAAGCGCTCCACGTACTCGGGGTTGTCCGGCTTCTTCTTCGTCAACGGTGATAGCTCGATCGGGTGATCCATCACGAACGTCGGCTGCAGCAAATGCTCCTCGACGAACTCCTCGAAAAACAGATTGAGAATGTCGCCCTTCCTGTGGCGCTTCTCGTAGGCGATGTTGTGCTCCTTCGCCGCAACCTGCGCCTCCTCCAGCGTGTGGATCTGCGCGAAGTCGACGCCCGAATACTTCTTCACGGCATCCACCATCGTGATGCGCTCGAACGGCTTGCCGAGATCCATCTCGATGCCGTTATATGTGATCTTCGTCGTGCCGAGCACCTCCTGCGCCACATGGCGGTACAGGTTCTCGGTCAGATCCATCATTCCGTTGTAATCTGTGTATGCCTGATAGAGCTCCATCAGTGTGAACTCCGGATTGTGCCGGGTGTCCAGGCCTTCGTTTCGGAACACGCGGCCGATCTCGTACACGCGCTCCATACCACCCACGATCAGCCTCTTCAGGTAGAGCTCCAGAGAGATGCGCAGCTTCAGATCCTCGTTCAGCGCGTTAAAATGCGTCTCAAACGGACGCGCCGCCGCGCCACCCGCGTTCGCCACGAGCATCGGGGTCTCGACCTCCATGAAGCCCTGTCCGTCCAGATACTTGCGGATGCTGCTGATGATCTTTGAACGCTTGATGAAGGTGTCCTTCACCTCCGGGTTCATGATCAGATCCACATACCTCTGACGGTAGCGCAGATCTGTGTTCGTCAGTCCGTGAAACTTCTCCGGCAGCACCTGCAGGCTCTTCGAGAGCAGCGTCACCTCGGACGCATGAACAGAAATCTCCCCCGTCTTTGTCTTGAAGACTTCGCCTTTAATACCCACGAGGTCGCCAATGTCCATCTTCTTGAACGCCTTGTACGGCTCCTCGCCGACGCTGTCGCGCGCCACATAGCACTGGATGTTGCCCTTTAAGTCCTGAACGTTGCAGAAGGAAGCCTTGCCCATCACACGCTTGGACATCATACGGCCCGCTATCGATACGCTTTTGCCCTCATATGCTTCAAAGTCGTCCTTCATGTCCGTGCTGTGATTCGTCACGTCGTATTTCGTGATCACAAAAGGATCCGCGCCGTTTGCCTGAAGCTCAGAAAGCTTCTCCCGGCGCACCTTCAAAAGCTGATTGATATCCTGTTCCTGTACCTGCTGCTTCTGCTGTTCTGCCACGTTCTCTCTCCCTCTCTTTTTTAGATTGAGCGCTGGATCTCCAGCACCTTATATTCGATTGTGCCGGCCTGCGTTTCCACGGACACCTCGTCGCCGACGCTGCGTCCGATCAGCGCCTTGCCGACCGGAGATTCATTCGAAATCTTCCCCTGCAGGCTGTTTGCCTCGGAGGAACCGACGATCATGAATTCTATCTCTTCCTCAAACTCCTCGTCGTACACCTTGACCGTGCAACCGACGTTGATCTTGCCTACATCCACCTCGTCCTCGACGACGACCTCCGCATTTTTGAGGATCTTCTCGATCTCCTCAATACGTGCCTCGATGTCGCGCTGCTCATCCTTCGCCGCGTCATACTCCGCGTTCTCGGAAAGGTCGCCCTGCTCTCTGGCTTCCTTGATCTTGTCCGCTACCTGCTTGCGCCTGTTTACTTTCAGGTCGTGCAGCTCATCCTCCAGCTTCTTCAGTCCTGTGTAGGTCAACAGTCTCTTTTTTTCTTCCATTACAAATCAACACCCTTCTTACTTAATATTGCTCTGTACTGCATTGTATTGCTTGTATTGCTTGTATTGCTTGTACTGCTCTGTATTTCCGGCGCTTCTCCCCCGCCGGCTTATGTCCGTCTTTTGTCGTCCTGTATTATTGTCCGTCCTCAGTAATCACGTAATTATAGCCGATTCACTATCTTTTGTCAAGAAAAACGCTCCTCCAGCAGCCGCTCCAGCTCCCCATACGACTCCACCAGATTGATCGCTCCGCGAAGCTTCGCGGAGTTCGGATATCCGGCCGTGTACCAGGAAATATGCTTGCGCATTTCGCGGATGCCGACGTACTCGCCCTTGTGCTCAATCTGCATCCGGGCATGGCGCAGCATCATGCGATGGACCTCCTCGCGTGACGGGCGCTCGAGCAGCTCTCCGGCATCGAGATACTGCCGGATCTCCCGGAAGATCCACGGGTTGCCTCGCGCAGCGCGGCCGACCATAATCGCATCGCAGCCGGTCTCTTCCAGCATCTGCTTCGCCCTCTGCGGCGAGTTCACGTCGCCGTTTCCGATCACGGGAATGCACACTGCCTCCTTCACCTGACGGATAATATCCCAATCCGCCCTGCCGGAGTAATACTGTTCGCGCGTCCTCCCGTGCACCGCGACCGCCGCCGCTCCCGAGGCCTCGGCAATCCGTGCAATCTCCACCGCATTGACCTGATCCTCCGAAAAGCCCTTCCGTATCTTGACCGTTACGGGTTTCTTTGTCGCGCGCACCGTTTTGTCAACGATCTCCCCGGCAAGCTTCGGGTCACGCATCAGCGCAGAGCCCTCGCCGTTTCCCGCCACCTTCGGAACCGGACAGCCCATGTTGATGTCCAGAATGTCGAACGGCTGCTCTTCAATATATGCGGCCATCCGGCTGATTATATCCGGGTCGGAGCCGAAAAGCTGCAGCGACACCGGCCGCTCCTCCGGCGTCGTCTCCATCAGCGCTGATGTATTTTTGTTTCCAAAAGAAATCGCCTTCGCGCTGATCATCTCCGTGCAGACCAGCCCCGCGCCCTGTTCCCGGCACAGTATGCGAAATGGCAGGTCGGATACCCCTGCCATCGGCGCCAGTATAATATTATTGTCCAGATTTACGTTTCCGATTCTCAATTTTCTGATCTTATTTTCCACTTTTTTATCCTTGTTCCTGCGAGATTTCAAACCACAGCCCCACGCTGTTTTTCCAGCTGTTTTCACAGAACCGGCAGCACGCGCTTTTGTCTTTTACAGCTCCAGCGAATCGATCCCCCTCGTCAATACCTGGTAGTACAACTGCAGCGAACGCAGCAGATCCTCTTTCTCACGCTGCAGCTCCTTAATCTTCAGCTCCGCGCCGATCTCATCGTAGGAATAATCATCCTCCGCCGCCTGCGTCCGAAACATCAGCTCGCCATCCCCGTCGAACTCAAGAAGGAGAATTCCACCTACGTCATGCGTGAACAGCACGCACATGATCTGCAGCTCCTCCTTGATCTGCGTCGGAAGATTCGCAAAAGCCTTGTTCAGGTAATATTTTTCCTCATACGCGCTCGCGCCGCAGAGTACAACCGTTGAATTCTCGCTCATATACTTACATACCTCCGCTGCTCAAGTCTATTCTTGCGTCATGTGAAAACGGCCGCTCCATGCCTGCGGCATTCCCGCGTCCGCCCTCATTCGCAGCTCCCGGCCTCTTACGATGCCTCCGCTGCTCATGATGGACGTTCGCCAGATGCACGGTGCTTCTCACAAGTGAGCGCACCGTGCATCTGACTCACTGTTTTCACACATACCCGTAGATTCCTCGAACCGACACTTCGCCGGCGTAGACTTCCTCGATCTTGCCGTCGTCCCGACGCACGAGAAGCTCGCCGCGCTCATTGATACCCTCCGACACGCCGTCATACTCATTTCCTGGCTCAAGCACCCGCACGCGGCCGCCGATCCCGGCCAAAAACGCGTTGTACTCGTCCCTCAGTCCGCTCATATCCTGCGTCTTCAGGAATTCTTTATAGCAGAGTTCGAACTGCCGCATACACTCCGCGATCAATCCAGCACGATCCGGCCGGGAGCCGGTCAGCTCATGCAAGGAGACGGCTTTCTCGGCCAACTCCTCCGGGAAATCCCGCACGTAAGTGTTGATCCCGGCGCCGATCACGAGATAATTAATATAGTCGATCTCACTGCTCATCTCCGTCAGAATACCGCAGATCTTCCGCCCGTCCGCCACGACGTCGTTCGGCCACTTGATCTTCGTCTCCACACAGCAAAAGCTTCTGCAGGCACGCGCCACGGCAACACCCATCACGAGCGTCAACATAGACGCATGCGTCGGCGCGATCTCCGGCCGCAGAAGCAGCGTCATTGCGACCGCGCTGCCCGGCGCCATCACCCACGAGCGCCCACGGCGGCCCTTGCCCTGATTCTGCTCCTCCGCGACCACGAGCGTTCCTGACGACGCCCCCGCTTCCGCCAGACGCCGCGCCTCGTTGTTCGTCGAATCGGTCACCGCGCAGTACCGAACCGGCCGCCCGACCCACTCTGTCTGCAGGCGGCTCTCCACCTCCTCCGCGGTCACAACATCGGGACGATGAAGAATCCGATACCCCTTCCGGGGCACGGATTCTATCTCATAGCCTTCTTCTTTTAATTGATTGATCACTTTCCAGACCGCCGTGCGGGACACCTGAAGCTCGTCGCACAGCTCCTGCCCGGACACAAACCCGTCGGCTCGGCCGAGCGCGGTCAATACGCTGCGTTTCATCCCTTATCTTCTCCGCTAAAACCGTATGCATTCTGTCCGTCCGCTCCTGAAGCAGAAACCCGCGCTTTATCGCCGCATACGTGATGTCGCTCTTGCAAATTTCATTGTTATCAAAATCACTGCCCTGAAATCTCGTATCCCAGCGTCGCCGCCATCACAGCCTTGATCGTGTGCATGCGGTTCTCTGCCTCGTCGAAAACGACCGACTGCTCCGACTCGAAGACCTCGTCCGTCACTTCCATCGCATCGAGTCCGAACTTCTCGTGGATCTGCTGCCCGATCGTCGTCTCAAGATCGTGGAACGCCGGCAGGCAGTGCATGAAAATCGCCTTCGAACCAGCCAGCTGCATCACCCGCGCGTTGACCTGGTACGGCAGCAACGCCTTGATCCTCTGCTCCCAGACCTCGTCCGGCTCACCCATGGACACCCAGACGTCCGTGTAAATCACGTCCGCGCCCTTCGCGCCCTCCTCAACGCTCTCTGTCAGCGTGATGGAACCGCCGCTTGCCTTCGCGTACTCCTGACACGCCTCGATGAGCTCCGGAGCCGGGAAATACTCCTTCGCCGTGCATGCCACAAAATGCATACCGAGCTTCGCGCAGACGATCATCAGCGAGTTGCCCATATTGTAGCGCGCATCGCCGAAGTACGCCAACCTCTTACCCTTCAGCTCCCCGAGGTACTCCCGGATCGTCAGGCAGTCTGCCAGCATCTGCGTCGGATGATACTCGTTCGTCAGGCCGTTCCAGACCGGGATGCCCGCGTACTTCGCCAGCTCCTCGACAATGCTCTGCCCATAGCCGCGGTACTCGATGCCGTCGTACATCCGACCGAGCACGCGAGCGGTGTCGCGAATACTCTCCTTTTTGCCGATCTGCGAGCCCTTCGGATCCAGATAGGTCACATGCATGCCGAGATCGTGCGCCGCCACCTCGAACGAGCAGCGCGTCCTCGTGCTTGTCTTCTCAAAGATCAGGGCAATGTTCTTCCCCGTGAAATAGTGGGTCAGCTCCCCCGCTTTTTTCTTCGCTTTCAGCTCCGCCGCCAGATCGAGGAAATACGTGATCTCCTCCGGCGCAAAATCCCGAAGCGTCAGAAAATTCCTGCCCTTCAGATTCATAATATCCTCTCCCCAAAATACTTTTTTATGCCTCTTTCGAAGCTTTCACGTCCTTCGCAACCTCCGTCACCGCGCTCACGAGACCCGCCACGTTCTGAAGCTCGGACGGAATGATGATCTTCGTGGACTTGCCGTCCGCCACCTTCTCGAGCGTTTCAAAGCTCTTCATCGTCAGGACGGCCTGATCTGCCCCTGCTTCTTTGATCAAACGGATGCCCTCGGCCTTCGCCTGCTGCACCTTCAGGATCGCCTCCGCCTGACCTTCCGCCTCGCGGATCATTCTCTCCTTCTCAGCTTCCGCATGAAGGATCGCAGACTGCTTCTCTGCCTCAGCATCCAGAATCGCGGACTGCTTGTTACCCTCTGCCACAAGGATCGAAGACTTCTTCTCACCTTCTGCCTTCAGGATCGCCTCTCTTCGCTCGCGCTCCGCCTTCATCTGCTTCTCCATCGCGTCGACGATCTGCGCCGGCGGCAGGATGTTCTTCAGCTCCACACGGTTCACCTTAATGCCCCACGGGTCGGTCGCGACGTCGAGCGTCGAGCGCATCGTCGTGTTGATCACCTCGCGGGAGGTCAGCGTCTGATCGAGCTCCATGTCGCCGATGATGTTTCTCAGCGTAGTCGCCGTAAGGTTCTCAATCGCCATGATCGGGTTCTCCACGCCGTAGGTGAAAAGCTTCGGATCCGTGATTTGGAAGAAAACGACCGTGTCGATCCGCATCGTAACGTTATCCTTCGTAATCACCGGCTGCGGGTCGAAATCGACGACCTGCTCCTTCAAGTTCACGCGCTTCGCCACTCGGTCGATGAGCGGGAGCTTGAAATGCAGTCCGACGTCCCAGGTCGTCTGGTAGCCGCCGAGCCGCTCCAGGATAAACGCCTGCGCCTGCGGAACAATCTTCACGCAGCTTGCAAGTACCAGCAAAAGAATAATCACTAAAATAATTACAAGAACTGTCCCATACTTTGCATCCATCTTTTCAAACCTCCTCCACGATCAGCTTCACTCCGCTAATCTTTGTGATTTTAACCTGTTTTCCTGCTTCGATCTGAATATCGTCGGCCACTGCACACGCGGACCACGACTGTCCCTTAACCTGCACCCGGCCCCTGCCTGCAAGATTGTCGATCGCCTCCGTGACGACCGCCGCCGCGCCCACCAGACTCTCCGCATTCGTCTTGACACGTCCCTTGTTGAGCCAACGCACCGCCGCCGGTCGCGTGGCAATCAGCAGCACTACGGACACGATACAGAATACGATGACCTGAAGCAACGTGTCCACCCCCGCAATCGCGAGGCCAAACGCTACCAACGCGCCGCCCGCGAACCAGATCGTCGTAAGTCCCAGCGTGATCGCCTCGACGATCAGCATGACCACAAACACTCCGAGCCAGGTCACGGCCTGCAAATTAATATCCATACAGCAAGCCTCCTCTCTTCATACTTATCCCACATTTTACTATATTTTACCGCAAAGCACAATATAATATCCAATATTTTTGCTCTGATTCCGTCTATTTGCAAAAACCGGTTCCGCTTTGCCGGAACAAGCCGGATCAGTTCACGCTCTTGCTCACGTCCACCCACTTCGTGCTCCCGGAAAATTTCTCCAGTTCCTCAAGCGTCAGCTCAATCGCGCTATTCGAACTGCCGGCCGCCGGGAAGACCGTCTCAAAGCGCTTCAGCGACTCGTCCAAATAGACCTCCACGCCCTCCTTCACACCGAACGGGCATACGCCGCCGACCGCATGGCCGATCATCTCCGTCACCTGATCCGCGTTCAGCATCTTTGCTTTTGTATGGAACAGTGCCTTATACTTGGCATTGTCCACCTTCACGTCGCCCGCCATTATGACCAGAATCGCATGGCCGTCCACCAGAAAGGAAAGCGACTTCGCGATCCTCGCAGGCTCACAGCCCGCCGCCTGCGCTGCCAACTCCACGGTCGCGCTGGATGTCGGAAATTCGATGATTCTCTTGTCCGCACCCCACTGCTTCAGATATTCTCTCACTACTTCAATCGCCATAATTCAATCCTCCCATGCAGATTTCACGCCGCTTATCGTATCATTCCGCCCTTATGATTGTCAACTGAATTCACGCTTTCTCAAGCATTCTTCCTGCCGTTTCTCCTGTCACTTCCCGCACCTTTTCCCTGGGCTGCAAAAAAAATTTTCAAAAAATGAAAATTTTAGTTGTATTTTTTCTCCAAATGATTATAATAGAATTGTTTGGGAAGCATAGCTCAGCTGGGATGAGCGTTCGCCTCACACGCGAGAGGTCAGGAGTTCGAGCCTCCTTGCTTCCATCAAAAAAGTGCCGGAGGGCTCCGGCACACATTCTGGGGATATAGCTCAGCTGGGAGAGCGATGCGTTCGCAACGCATAGGTCAGGGGTTCGAGTCCCCCTATCTCCACTTCTACCCTGCCGGAAAGTCCTGTAAATACAGGAGTTTCCGGTTTTTTGTTTGTCAGGCAAGCGAATTCCTCTCCCTAAAATTTATCAACTTATTCTACTTCCGTTTCAGGTCCTGTTTTGAAACAATAAATGCGGAAAAAGGGATTTGAACCCTCACGCCTTGCGGCACAGGAACCTAAATCCTGCACGTCTGCCAATTCCGTCATTTCCGCCTAAAAATATCACGCGAAGTATCCGAGCGATTCTCTATGTCTGGATCTCCGCGCTGTCATGAGGCATCGGGGATTCGAACCCCGGACAACTTGATTAAAAGTCAAGTGCTCTACCGCCTGAGCTAATACCCCGTATACTGTGAAGCTGGGCTAGCCGGATTCGAACCGGCGAATGCAGGAGTCAAAGTCCTGTGCCTTACCGCTTGGCGATAGCCCATTAATCAAATAGGGATGTCGCACCGTCTGCAACAGCCCTATTATATGCAGGGTGGGTAAAGGGATTCGAACCCTTGGCCTCCAGAGCCACAATCTGGCGCGCTAACCAGCTGCGCTATACCCACCATATTTATTTAAAACGAGCCTGAAGGGATTCGAACCCCCGACCCACGGCTTAGAAGGCCGTTGCTCTATCCAACTGAGCTACAGACTCAAAAAGCGGGTGATGGGAATCGAACCCACGTGTCCAGCTTGGAAGGCTGGTGTTCTACCATTGAACTACACCCGCAAACACTATGGAACCTGGAAAAGTACGTCGGGGTGACAGGATTCGAACCTGCGACCTCCTGGTCCCAAACCAGGCGCTCTAGCCAAGCTGAGCCACACCCCGTTTCAGGTAATTCAGGCGTCCTTCGCTTGACGCGAATAGAATTATAATATATCGCCCTTTAAAAGTCAACCATTTTTTAATAGATCTTAAACGTCTTCACCACCCATTTCATCACGCAATACTTCGGCGTCTCAAGCTCACGCGCTGCCTCCTTCAGCTTCTCGCGAATCGGAAGTCCCTGCGGACAATGCTTCTCACATTTTCCGCAGCTAACGCACTGAGACGCGCTCGACGTCTCCCTGCGCATTGCGGTCGACTGAAGATACTCCCACATCCCGGATTTCTTCCCCTCCGTGTATTTCAGATTGTAGCAGTGAAACGCCATCGGAATGTCGACCTTGTTCGGGCAGGGCATGCAGTAGCCGCAGCCAGTACAGCCGACCTTCATATTTCGGTTGATCTCCTGTTTGACCTGCTCCACGAGTCCGAGATCTTCCTCCGTAAATTCTCCAACGCGCACCTCGTCCGCGATGCGCAAGTTCTCCTGCACCATCTCGAGGGAATTCATGCCCGAGAGGACGACTGTCACCTCCGGCTGGTTCCACAGCCAGCGAAAGCCCAGCTCCGCCGGAGACGCAAATTTTCCGGACTTCGCGATCAGCTCCTTCGCGTCCGCCGGCAACAAGTTCACAAGCCGCCCGCCGCGCAGGGGCTCCATGATGATCACAGGGACGCCTTTTCCCGCCGCATAGGTCAGGCCCTCACGCCCGGCCTGCGAGTGCTCGTCCAGATAATTGTACTGAATCTGGCAAAAATCCCAGTCATAGGCATCCAAAAGGCTGTGGAAATTTCCGCTGTTCCCGTGGTAGGAAAAGCCGATGTTCCGGATCTGTCCGCTCTCCTTCTTCTCCTGGATCCACTCCCGAATACCAAGCCCACAAAGCCGCTCCCAGGTCTTCACGTCGTTGAGCATGTGCATCAGATAATAGTCGATATGGTCGGTCTGCAGTCGACGCAGCTCCTCCTGAAATTTCTTCTCCGCGCCCTCGACCGAGCGAATCAGGTAATGCGGCAGCTTTGTCGCAAGGTTGATCTGATCCCGGCAATTGTTCTTCGCCAGGATTTTTCCAACAGCCTCCTCGCTCCCGCCGTACACGTAGGCCGTATCCAGATAATTGACCCCGTGCTGAATCGCGTACATGACCTCCTGCTCCGCCTTCTCCAGATCAATCTCCGAACCCTTTTTCGTGAAACGCATACAGCCATACCCGAGAATCGAGAGCTGATTTCCCTTGCGATCATTTCTGTACTGCATCCTGATACCTGCCTTTCTCATCTCATCCAGTCAAGACAACCTGTTTCGCTCCCACACTCCTGTATTGTGTCCCTGACACGCTGACTCCCGAAACGCACCGTCTCTCCGGTCTGCGATATCTGCCGTCACACTCTGATCATATCCCTCGTAATCGACGCCAGGTTCTTCGCGCCGCACATCGCCATCGTGTCGGCAAGCTCCGCGCCGATCTTCTCGACATAGAGCTTCACGCCTTCCTCTGCGCCCCCGTACACCGCAGGCACGAACGGGCGGCAAATCAGCGCCGCATCCGCGCCGAGCGCCAAAGCCTTAAACAGATCGACGCCGCTGCGTATTCCGCCATCTACAAAAATCTTCATCCCGCTTCCCTTCAGGGCGTCCGCGATCTCTGCGAGCACTTCCGCCGTCGCAGCGCACTGATCGAGCACACGCCCGCCGTGATTGCTGACTACGATACCGGCCGCTCCGGCTTCCTTCGCCTTCAGAGCTCCCTTGACACTCATGATCCCTTTTACGATAAAAGGCACGCCGCAAAGCTGCGCAATCTCAGCGAGCTCCGCCACCGTCTTGCTGCCTGCCGGCGGCGTCAGATTCTTCAGAAACGGAAGTCCCGCCGCGTCCACATCCATCGCCACCGCGAAGCTCCCCGCTTCCCTGCAGAGCGCCAGCTTCCCCCTGATCAGGTCGAGATTCCACGGTTTGACTGTAGGCACTCCCATGCCGCCCGCCGCCGCAATCGCTTTCGAAGCCGCCTGCATCACCGCCGGATTCACACCGTCGCCGGTGAACGCCGCGATGCCGGCCTCGCTGCAGGCCGACACGAGAATATTATTGTAAGCCGTGTCGTCGTACTTATCGCCGTAGTGCAGATTCACCGCGCCCAGCGGCCCCGCGAAGAACGGATAGCGGAACGTCTTCCCGAACAGCTCGAACGTCGTGTCCGGCGCGCCGTTCTCGCAGATCGTATCCAGCACCACGCGGATCTCCTGCCACTTGTCGTAGTTGCGCGCCGCCGTATCGCCCGTGCCCTTCGCGCCCGGCCCCGGCACCTGATTTTTGCATGCTCTCCCGTTGCACACCGGACACACCTTGCAGTACGGCCCAACATTGCCCCTCGCCTGCTCCAAAACCTCCTGGTAAGTCATCTTTGCATCCTCCCGATCTGTTTCATTCGTATCTCTCATACCTCAAACATCCTGATAAACCCTCGCCAGGCAACTTTCAATCAACGAGCAAACTGCCGCCGAATTCACCTCTCACAGCTTCGGCGGCAAACGCTTCGCCCCGGCTGATTACGGCACGGAAAACATTTCTTTGTACACCGGTTTCCCGTCTTTGAATTCCGATTTCATCAGAGAGATCTTCTCCACGTTCATGTCCAGCTTCGGCGCCTTCACCGTGTACGGACGGCTGGCCTTCGTCTTGCGCAGGAGCGTAATATGCGGAGTGAACTTTTTCCCGTCGAACGGGATGCCCTCTTCCCTGAGTCGCTTCTGCAGTTCGTTCACATAGCCCTTCAGCTTCTGGTTTCCCTTCACCCCGATCCACTGTGTATCCCCGAAATTTCCCGCCTCCGTCAGCGCGATCCGAAACGGCTGAAACCCGATCTCACTCATGATCTCCTGAATCTGCTGTCGCTTGTCGGTCTCCCCGATAAAAGTCAACGTCATGTGCAGATTCTGCTTCGGGACATAGCTCCCGACGACGCCCTGATTTTTCATGTCATGCATAACTTCTACCAGAGAGTTCTTCATCTGTTCCGATAGCTGAACCGCCACAAAGAGTCTCACGGCATCCACCTCTTTTCCCCGCAAAATGACACGCTCATCTTCTCGTTTTTGTTTTATCGTATCACAAGAACACGCCCATGTCAAAAATGATTTAGGGGGCCGCCTTCTGACAGCCCCCATTTTTAAAACAGCTTATTTCACTTTTTTATTTCATCTTTTCTTACGTTGTCTGAAACGACACACGCTTCAGTTTTACTCCAGCTCGCCCAGACTGATCCAGAACGGGATGTCCTCGATCTCCTCCTCCGTGTCCTCCGGATAGAATGCCGTCATAGCTCCGTATGCCTCTTTCCCGGCCTTCAGCACCTGATACTGCATCGTCCCTTCGTCATCGGCAAACTGCACGTACATGTTCCCATATTCGTCCGTATCGAATTCCGCGTCCTCCGGAAGGCTCTGGCGCACACCCGCCCTCGTGGAATAATCCTCAAGATCCTCCGGCAGCGGCACTCCTGCCGCCTCATATGCGTCCGTGCCAAAACGTGTAACGTGGATCGTGACGTCGCCCCTGGTAAACGTGGCGTAATGCATCGGAAGATACGCGTCGTCAAAACCCGACTCCACCTCGAAATCCTCCGGAAGATAGAACGTGCCGACGTCCTCGACCGCAAACTCCTTAAGCCCCATCTCCGCGAGCTCCGCTGCGGTCGGCTTTGACTCCGTCTCCAGCTCTGTCTCCGTCTCTGCTTCAGCTGCGACAGCCGTCAGCACGTTCGCTGTCGTCGAACCCTGGCACACGCAAAGTGTCATCGCGCAGAGGCTTCCTGCCAGCAAAAATAAACCTTTTCTCTTCATGTCGTTTTCCCCTTTCTGAATGTTATCGCTAATATTTTTACGCATACGAGCCGCCGAGCCACAGATCGTGCACCGTCAGCTTTGCACGGCTCATTGCCTTCACAGACAGTATAGCAAAGCAAAAAAAACAATTGGTGTGCAGAGCTGCACAGTTTCTTCCTGCCCTGGGCCTTCCTCCAGCGCCTTGCATATCTCATCCAGGATCTCGATGATACATCCGTCAATGTTTCGGTCGTCGCCGAGCACCACATACTCATGAAGCGCGCTGCTCGCGAGCGTACCGTCGTCGTTCGTCCAGGTATAATCGATGCGGGTGCGCAGACCTCTGGCGAGCGAGGCGGCGCAATCGCCGTACGTCCCGAGCCGCACTGCCGCCAGCCCGTCCCCGTACGCAAGATGGTCAGCGATGAATTCAAAACCGAGCCGCTCTGTATAGTACTCGTTCAGTCTGTCTTCGTCCAGCTCCCAGTAAGCGACTGGTTCAACCTCGCGCAGCGCTTCGCTTTCCTGCAGGTCGACCACAAGAGTTTCACACGCGGCCGCCATCTCTTCATAGTTGCCTTCCTGCAGATAACGAACAATCTCGTTCACATGCTCCTTGTAGACAGCCGGATGCCACACGGGTTCATCCGTCGTAGCAGGCTGCTTTGGTCTTGCTTCCTGCCTCTGGGCAAGCTGAGCTCCGGCCAACCCACTAATCAGACATAGGGCGAGCACCACAGCCAGTACAACTGCCATCCGCGATCCTCTCAGCGGTCGGCTGTGTCCTTCCAAAAATGCCTGCAAAGCCTTTTCCAGCTCTCCAATATCCGAATAACGCCGCCCGGGCTCATAGGCCCTGCATTTCCTGACAATCTCTGCAAATTTCTTTTCGCGCCTGTTTTCTGCGGAAAGCTCTGCCTCACAGTCTCCTGCCGTCATGTAAAGGAGTAGCCCTCCGACCGCGTAAATATCCGTCCTCGCGTCCGTCTGTCCATGTCCGAACTGTTCTGGAGCGGCGTAGCCCCTCGTCCCGAGGCAAACCGTGTCGGTCTCCTGTCCGAATTTGTAAAGCCGAGCGGTCTCAAAATCGATGAGGCGAAGCCTGCCGCTTTCCGTCACCAAAATATTCTCCGGCTTTAAATCTCGGTGAATGACCGGAGGTTTTTCTTCGTGAAGAATACGCAGAATATGACAAAGCCTGATTCCGAGTCTCGCCGCGTCCTCCGCCTCCATAACGCCCTCGCGCTCCACCAGCTCAGCCAGCGTTCTCCCCGGCAGATAATCTCGCAGCATGGCGCAGGTTTCCCCGTTTTCCCGAAATTCCAGTGTCTCAAATTTCCAGACGTTGGAATATTTGTTCAGCATCTCGTATTCCTGCTTCAAAAAAACGGTCTGTCCGCATGATGCAATTTTGCACACTTTGCGAGCCAAACCGTTGCGTTCCTCCAGCAGATATGTCTTTTTCCCTTCGCTCTCCTTCAGACAGCAAAGCACCCGATACTTCTCATCCCATTCCGGGAAACCGGTCTCATACATCCGTATCCTCCAGCAGCACGTCAAGCTGCCTCAGCGACAGTCTCTTTTCAATCGCACAGATCACCGCCGCGTCATAACGCATCCTGGGATACAGCACCTCTTTGTGTCCGATCTTCAGCAGCCGATTCGTCTCATCAAGGTCAAGACCCAGAAGAAACGCCAAGCGAATCAGAATATTTCTGGTCGGTCTTCGCGTACCGTTGAAAATCTGATAACCGTAAGAGCGCTCCAACCCCAAAGCCCGAATCGCATCCCTGACCTCAAGCCCCCGCTGTGCCAGCAGCCCGCAGACATAGATCTCTATCGACGGGCAATTGAAGTCGGATCCTTCGAGAAATGAGAGATCCCCCGATCCGGAATTTCTTATCTGATGCAGCAGTTCTTCTGTATTTTTCATGGCTGTCTCTCCCTGATCTTGCGCCTGTGCCGGGAGGATCTCCGTTCCCGGCACAGCTCAGGCCCGATCCCTGGTTTGAATGTAAGCAGGACGATAAGCCGGGTTATGTCGTGAATGGTCATCTATCCAGGCCTGTCGTCGCCGACAGGCTCCAGCGGCCTACCTGAAGCTGACGGGCAGCCATATGCTTCGTTACGGCCTTGCTTCGGATGGGGTTTACATATGCCCCGGTCGTTACCGGCCGGGCGGTAGTCTCTTACACTGCCCTTCCACCCTTACCGGCACGTCTTGCCCCGCGCCGGCGGTTCATTTCTGTTGCACTTTCCTTGGAGTCGCCTCCACCGGACGTTATCCGGCATCCTGCCCTGTGAAGCCCGGACTTTCCTCGCCTGGCACCTTTCGGATCCGCCAGCCGCGACCATTTATCCTACTTACGACGGTGATTTTAACACGTTTTTTTCATTCTGTAAACCTTGCACACGCCGCTTCGCCCGAGCAATGATCTCCTGCAGTTCCCCGAAGCGCCGACCGGTCTGTTCACTCTCGCCGTAGATTCCCTAGTAATACTGTTTCAAATCACGCTAACTGGCCATGCCGCGGTACATATCCGCGTAGCGTCCGTTCATCGCAAGCAACTCGCTGTGCGTGCCGACCTCCTTGATGTCGCCATTTTCCATGTATATGATCTTATCCGCGTTTTGAATCGTGTACAATCGATGCGCGATGATGAATGTGGTGCGGCCGTTCATGAGTCGCTCCATAGCCCTTGTGATCATTGCCTCAGTTCGGGTGTCCACCTGCGACGTGGCCTCGTCGAGAATCAGAATCCGCGGATCCGAAATCACTGCGCGGGCTATGGTGAGCAGCTGCTTTTCGCCCACCGAAAGCGCCGATTTTTCGTCGGACAAATGCGTTTCATATCCGTGTGGAAGTTTTTCTACAAACGAATCGCACTGTACGGTCTGCGCGGAACCGACAACGTCCTCCTCCGACGCCGAGGGCTTGCCGTATGCGATGTTTTCCCTCACCGTACCATCGAATATCCAAGTATCCTGAAGCACCATTCCGAAAGCGCTGCGAAGCTCCTCTTTGGAAAGCTCGTATGCGTCAACGCCGTCAACGTAAATATGGCCGTCCCAAATATCATAAAAACGCATCAATAGGTTTATGAGTGTCGTCTTGCCTGCGCCGGACGGCCCGACAATGGCGACGGTCATGCCCGGCTCGGCCGTAAAGGATACATCCTCCATGAGCGGAGAACCCTTTTTGTAGCCGAAGCGGACGTTCTTGAACTCGATCTTGCCTTTCAAGCCCGCCGGAAGTGTCCTGGTCGGATTTTCCTCCGGCTCCTCCTCCTCGTCGAGCAGCTCAAAGATTCGTTCCGCGGACGAGAGAGCCGTCTGGATATTGTTCATGGAGCTCGACATCTGCGAGAGCGGAGTCCCGATCATATTTCCGTAAAACAGGAAGGCAGTGAATTCACCGAGCGTAAGATTTCCGTGTATCATTAAGATTCCGCCTACCACGCAGAGCGCCACATACGAGATATTGATCAGTATTCCGCTGATCGGGAGAGCCAGACCCGACAAAAAACGCGCGCTTACATAGGTACGGTAAAAATCACCGTTAAGCGTCTCAAATCGTTTCCCTTTTTCCTCCTCGCACGTATACGCCTTCACGACTGTGTGGTTGGAGTAGGTGTCAGAGACCTCCTCCGTCAGTCTTCCGAGCGCCTCGTTCATTTGCCGGAACTGCTTTCCCGTAAATTTGGTCACGAGACCGATCAAAAGCATATTGAGCGGAAGCGAAATCAGATAGATCAGTGCAAGCTTCCACTGTGTCGCCAGCATCATGATGATGATACCCACAAGCAGCACTGCCTGACCGATCAACGACGAGGCTGTGGACTCAAGTCCGTTTGACATATTGAGCATATCCACCGTCGCTCTCGACAGCACATCGCCCGTCGCATGGGTATCCATATAGTTGATCGGAACAGCGTTCAGCTTTTTCGCAATGCGGTTGCGGTAGCTCCTCGAAAGTCCTTGGGAAATGCGTATGATCTGTTTATTCACAAAACCATCCGAGCCGCAGCCGATAAAATACAGCACAGCCAGAAGAATACTGTTTTTATAGATGAAACCCAAGCCCGAGACAAACCCGTTTCCGACGGATTCCTGCAGGAAATCCACCATCCGCTGCGTAATAACAGGCGCGGCCGTCAGACAGCATTTCGACAATGCGATAATGATAAAGGCGGCGATAAAGCGAAAACGATTCTTCCCCATGTCCGCAAAAAGACGTTTTATCACAACCGAATACGAATATTTTTTCTTATCTGTCTTATTTTTTTCAAGCTTTTTCATTCGGCCTCACCGCTCCTTTCCGCGTTATCGCCGTGATCGAGATAATACTGTGTCTTGTAGATCTCACGATAAGGCTCACAGCTCTCAAGAAGCTCCGCGTGAGTGCCTATACCGACAATATGTCCTTTATCCAAAACGATGATCTTATCCGCGTCCATAATGGTGCTGATCTTCTGTGCGACCATGAGCGTAGTTTTTCCTTTGAGCCTCTCCCGTATACGCTTGCGGGCAATGCTCTCCGTCTTCGCATCCAATGCCGAGAATGTATCGTCAAAGATATATATTTCCGCATCTCTGGCAACTGCGCGGGCAAGAGACAGCCTCTGGCGCTGTCCGCCGGACAGGTTTGTTCCGCCGGGGCTCATCACAGTGTCAAACCCGTCGGGCAGCCCATCAACGATCTCGCTGAAGCATGCCACGTCGCAGGCGGAACGAATCTGCGCATCCGTCATGCTCTCATCAAATACGCAGATGTTGTTTTTGATCGTATCGCGGAAAACCTGCGCTCGCTGCGTGGCGTAAGACATTTTGCTCCGAAGTTTTGAGGGTTCATATTTGCCGACGGGAACACCGTCGATCAAAATCTCGCCAAAGGTAGGGCGGTAAAGTCCCTGAACCAGATTCATGATCGTCGTCTTACCACTGCCGGTCGCGCCGATGAACGCCGCCGTCTCTCCTCGCTCGATCTTAAAGGAAACGTTTGCGATCACATCCGTGGCGCCCGCGTAACCAAAAATAACATTTCTCATCTCTACCGCGGGGGCGACGCCGCTCTGTGATACTTTTGCCACGCCGCTCTCAGCCGCGGCGGATTTGTATTCCAGTAGCTCATTGATACGCTCGCTGGATACCGCCACCTTGGGCAGCATATTCACCAGAACCGGAACGATCCCCAGCGTCGCGATAAAATAGGAGATATACTGAAAGATCAAGATCAAGTCGCTGATCTGCGCCATGCCCGAACGGAGCTGCGTCGAGCCAACGAGATAAATGACGACCACTACCCAGTTCATGATTATGAGTGAGACGGGCGAGAGGAAATTGATCTTGCTGTTGGCAAATATCGCCGCATCATACGTATCCTGATCCGCGGCATACATTTTCTCTTCTTCTATCTTCTGGTTGCCGAAAGCGCGTATGGGACGAACGCCGGTCAGCTTTTCCTTGAATAACGCGTTCAAATGGTCGTTCTTTTCCTGCAGCTTATCAAAATAGAGTTTGGACTTTGCTCCATTGTAGATCATATAGATAACCGTTATGACAAAAGAAATAAGCAAAATCCCGAACATCATAAGATTGATGCGCGAAATCATGATCAGGAGACAGATAACGACAATAGGAACCGACATACTGCTCCGCAGGAGATTAATGATAAAGGTACTCATCTGCGTGATGTCCGCCATTGTTCTGCTGAGCAGCGTGGACTCTCCGAAATGAGCGAAGTCCTGCGAGGAAAACGAGGTCACCTTATTGTAGCAATCGCTTCGGATCCTGCACGTGATGGCCGCCGTTACCCTCGCCGAAAGGTACGACGTGATCAGGGTAACAACAGCGATCGCAAGCGTTATCAGAAGCATCTTCCCGCCCGACTGCCAAATGAACGCCAGATCGCCGCGGGCAACCCCCTGATCAAGAATGCGCTTGGATTCGGGCAGGAAAAGCCCCACCTGAATAAAAGTCGAAACGATGGTAAAAAATACGGTTCCGAATAACTCCCACTTAAAATCCTTAAGGTATTTCATTAATAATCGTATCATAATTTTCACTCCAACAGTTCCACAACAGAAAGCTCCAACGGATTTTCAGCTTCAAGCAGTTTTTTCGCGATCTCGATAACTACGTCGGTGAACTCCCTGATCCGCTCATCACTGTAGTATTTTTTGGAATACTGGAACATCGGCTGCGCGCCGTCGGGACCCTCCACCACGACTGCCGTAAGTCTTCTGCTCGGGGCGGATTGTCCGCCGACCATATCACTGAAACGCTGGACCGGTGAAAGACCCAGCTTGCTTAGCGCTCCTCCGTTTGCGATCGACGCCGTCTCATAAACGCACAGAGCGGAGTCGTCGACAAAAATATTTGTGCGCTGCGCAAGCCATTCGCACCGACAGTTCGCGATTCCATCCGCCATCTGCCGCCGGATCGTGTCGCATATATCGGAAAACGAATGAAGCTCGTGAAGCCGCAGCCCCAAAGGAAGCGCTTGCACCACCAGACCAGCAGCTGAGCGCTTTTGCTCATCCACGCGATAGTGGAACGCCCATTCCAAAAGAACATCTGTCTTTTTGTTGTACTTCCCCAGAGCGAGCGCGATGACCACATCAAAAAGATTGCTTCTTGAGAAACCTGTCTTTTGTTCAAATTGTTCCAGCTGCTTGATCGAGGTGCGGAAAGGCCAGACGCTCATGCCCGCAAGGTTCGCCCCGCTGTCCTGATCCGGCTCCAGCGTATTGCTCCATTCGACATTCCCGTAAACACGCTCAAAATAGTCCATTTCCTTCCAATATTCATTGGTCTGGCGGAAATCGGCTTTTTCGGCAAGATAGCTGTAAAAGGTGTCAAGCTCCGGCTCTTCCCCTAAGCCGATCCGAAGCATGTTCGCCAGAAATACCTGCATACCGGTGCCGTCTATCAGGCTGTGATGGATGTCTATGAACAGATAGGAGCGCTTTTCGGTCTGAAAAATGCGCGCCGTAAACAGCGGCTTCTTAAGCAGCGTGGTTATTTTCACAAGACCCGGGCGCAGCTTTTCAAACTCCTCCTCCGTGACATGTTCGATCTCCACGACCGGACACAGCTCCGGCACGTAACGCTGCTGCAGATCGCAATCTTCATTGAATTCATAGATCGTAGAGCAGACCGGGTGGTTGCGTATGGTCTTATTCACAATATCGCAAAGCCATTCCGTGCGGGATACATCCTCCAGCGCAAAAAGCTGCATAATACTCAGCATCGTATCCTTAGGAGTGGAAAGCTGCCAGTCGAACATTGCAAGCTGCGTTCCCATAAGCGGCTGGGGATTTCTGCGCGCCTCCGCCTCAATCTCTTCCGGGGTGCGCGAATCCGTTTCCTTCATACGGTCCAGATAGATTTCGGCGATCTTCGCCGCTGTGCAGCCCTTAAAAATATCCATCGCGCTGAAATCATCCAGATCCGCCTCGACAAGCACCTGCATCGAGCGCAGCGAATCGCCGCCGAGCTGATAAAAGTCATCATTTCTGCCGACACGCTCAAGCTGAAGGACCTTGGCAAACGCGTCGCAGAGCCGTTTTTCCACCTCGTTCTGCGGGGCGGCATATTCCGACTCGTACATTTCCCGCTGCGGTTTCGGAAGCGCACGGCGGTTCAGCTTCCCGTTGGGAAGCAGCGGCACATGCTCAATACGTATATAGTATGCCGGGATCATGTAATACGGAAGCGATTTTTCGAGCTCCGCCTTCAGCTCCTCCTCGCTCATGGGCAGGTCATCATTGTAATAAAGACACAGATAAGACTGGTTCGGCTCCTCAAAGCCTTTGACGGCGCACCAGTCAAGACCGGTCGCACGCTTTGCCGTCGCCTCGATCTCGGCGGGCTCGATGCGGTTCCCGTTTATCTTGATCATGTCGTTTTTGCGCCCCAGCAGCACGATATTGCCGTCCGAAAGTCTTCTCGCCAAATCGCCCGTGTGATACAGGCCGTCTTTGAGCGCCTCAGCTGTCTGCTCGGGCAGATTGATGTAACCGCGCATAAACGGATTTTCAAAGCAAAGCTCGCCGATCTCGCCCTCGAGAACATCCTGACCATTGTCTTCCAGAAGTCTCAGCTTTATGCCGTCGTAGGTAGGCTTGCCCACCGGCGTGACCTCATACGGACGATCTATGATGAATTTGGCGACGTTGAAAGCGCCTTCACTCATGGAGTAAGTATTCAGGATGTCAACCCCGTCTATATAGATCCCGTTCGCCGGCTCGCTCCCGGTAAAAATGTGTTTCAGATACGGACCGAGTTCTCCGATCACTCGGATCAAGGACGGAGACAGGAACGTGTCGGTGATGCGGTTGCCGCGGTAAAATTGCTTCAGTTTTATAGGATTTTTCACGATATCATAGGGCACGATGTAAAGCGTGAAACCATTGTATATCACCGAAAGCGCCATCTTGATCGAGGCGATGAAATTGAGCGGCGCGATCAGGGCGAAACGTGAATCCTCCGTGATCCTGCGTACGCCGTCCGGGTTGCCGCCCGTGATCTGATTGAGCTTGATATTACCGTACTCATGCAGCACGCCTTTGGGGAAGCCTGTCGTGCCAGACGTATACACGGCAAACGCCGCGTCGTGGGGCTCGGCTTTCTCATAGCCGCTTAGGGGCTCCTCGGAGCAGATCTCCTCCCATGTTTCCATGTCGATGACCGCCTTGCAGCCGCAGTCTTTTTTGATATACTCGATACGATCCGGCGCGTAGTTGTCCTCGACCACAGTGAAAGCTGCTCCGGCTTTCCATACTCCCAGCATCGCTATGATCGGCATGATTCCGCGCGGCAGGCAGATCATTACAAAATCCTCCCTGCCAATCCCCTTTTGCTTCAGCCATGCGTACACCTGCGCGGATCTCTGATCCATCAATTCCCTGCTGATGCCGCCAGTCCTTACTCCGTCTACCAGAACAATGCGCTGGGGATCGTTTTTTACATGCTCGCTCCAGCGTTCGCACAGATACGGTACTTTCTCTAAAAAATCGAGATTCATAAATTCAATTCACTATCCTTTCTCATTCCTCATCAACAAGCTTGAAGAAATATTTTTCCTTAAATAAATTGTCGATCACCCGTACAGGCTTTAACTGATTTTCGCTGGTGCCTTTCATGATCATCAGGTCGCGATACAGAGCATAGGTTTCTTGCTGTACAAATTTCAATGCCGTCGGCGCGAGAACTCCTTCCTTGACCTTCGCCCCGAAGGATGGATTCGCGATCGAAAGTTTTTCCTCTATAATCGCTCGATACTCGTCATGCCGCTCCTTCGGAAGATGTCTGTGGGGCTCGATAAACATTACATATCGCCCCGGATTTGAATCCGTGTCGGCATAGATGCTGTAATCGTTCACCGGCATATTTATGGCCTTTGAAAACTCTTCCACCGCGTATTGCACCGCTGAGTCGTTGGTCTTCTCGCCCGCGATGCTTATCATCTGCTTTTTCCGATACTTAAAGCAGATCTTCGGAGATTCCCCTTCATATCCGTTCACGGTGACCACGTCGCCGATCCGATATCTGTAAAAGCCTGAAAAGTTCGTGATAATGATCTCGTAGTCCTGTCCGACCTCAAGCTCATTAAGCTTCAAGGTCTGCGTCCTCAGAGCTGACTCGTCGCCCTCGGCGTCCACGGGCAGGAACTCATAATAGCCTCCCTGCGGGATCAGCGTGTAATCCATCGACTCCACCTCGGTGACGACGCCCATCATCGCCTCCGAAGCCCCGTAGTTGCCAAAGGTCATAGGTATGCTGCCGGTGTAGCGGCGGAGCTTGTTTGTATATACCACAAATCCGCCGGCGCCGATGGCGTTGATATACTCCATATTTTTCCATACCTTCGGCACAAACGGCTCGTCAAAACCCTGCTCAAATATGGCGCGAAGCTCGTCCGCGCGCTCCGGATCGGGGCTGAGCTCAGAATTAAACTTTGTCCGAAGCTCGTCCGGGATACTTACGTTCTTGTCCAGCCGACCATTGCGGATGTCTCTGACCAAATTTTTCCAGTTGAGCTCTATGTAATGCATAAGATCATAAAGAGCCGTCGTGAAAGGCCCCACCAGACATATGACATTCGGCTCTTTCAGAGCGTAGAAGCTCTTCAGATACTTAAAATCCATCTTATCTGGGCTATAAAGCACCTCTTCGGGCGACGCGACAAGCTTTTTCATTGCGTCTTTTGCTTTCATATACATAGCTCCGGAAATTGGACCGCAGGGAGTTCCGTCCTCCACTTTCGTCTGCGAGACCACCGCCGTGATAACACGTTTTCCGTTTCTCATCTCCCGGTGTTCATGCGTGCGGATATAGTCCGAAATCAGCGCAGTGGCGACGTTGGATGTATACTGCGCGTACAGGTTCATCGTCTGTTCGGACACGGGAATTCTCTTGGGATTTCCCACGCTGCCGGACGTCAGAGCATAGTGGACGATCGGATAGACAGTGAATATATTCTTCTCACCGCGCGTCATTCTTTCGATTCCCTCAGCATAATTATCATACTCGGTAAACGGCATTTTCGCTTTGAAGTCTTCCACGCTGTTTATCTTTGAAAAATCATGCGCGACTCCGTATTCGGTATTTTCATTGTCACGTACGATCTGCATCAGAAGCCGGTCCGAAAATTCACCGGCATGCGCGCAGTTTTCCTTCAGTACGGCAAGCGCCGCCCTTCCGGCCTCTGTCGGAGACATTTTTTTACTATCCATACTAAAAAAAGTTCACCCCATTCCGATATAGTTGTACATAATCCAGTTGTGTATTATATAATATGCCGTTAAAAATTACAACAAAATCTGCATAATAATTCACCGTGAGGCCTAACATTTAAAGATGAATTTCTTTCTGCATTGATTTCATCCGCTTTTTGATGTATAAAAGAAAGAAAAGGCAGCGTGATCGGATATGAAATGTAATATTCCCGAAAGGATCATAAAAGATATTTTCCTTTTTTCCAAAAAGCATGGCATACAGAAGGTCATCCTGTTCGGCTCGCGCGCAAGGGGTGACTGTACGGAGAGAAGCGACATCGATCTCGCAGTCTGCGGCGGTGATTTCGACGCGTTCTACTGGGATGTCCGGGAAAATATCCACTCGCTTCTGACGTTTGACATCGTCAATTTTGACTCTGGTATTTCCGAAGATCTGAAAAAAGAAATTGAGAGAGACGGGGTAACGATCTATGAAGAAACTTGATAATTTCACAAACTGCCTGAACGTGCTGAAAAGCGCAGATTTTCAACTCGCAAATGACAACGAAATATACAGAACCGGCGTGATCGCCCAGTTTAATCTGACCTTCGAGCTTGCATGGAAAGCGCTGCAGGCCGTATTAAGGACACACGGCGCCCAGGGAGCAGAGACTGGATCTCCCAGAGAGATCCTGCAGCTCGGATATAAACTCGGCTTCGTGGACGATTCTGCTGTGTGGCTTGCGATGCTGAAAAACCGCAACAGCTCCGCACACATCTATGATGAGGACAGAATCGACGAACTGCTCCTGCTCATCCGCGACAGCTTTCTCCCGGCGTTTTCCGTACTGGAAAAAATGCTGAGAGAAAAGCTGAACGAAGCGGAAGCATTTGAGAACGCAGAATAAGCAATTGACCCAAATAATCTGGATAACCTTTTCCTTTTATCGCTATACATCGAAACATCCGCCGCCGATGAACTCGCGGATCAGCGAACTGTTCGGGATGTCGTCGGCCGGGATCGGCAGAAAGTAGTCGAGGAACTTGAGCAGGCGCTTGGCCTCGTCGTACTCAGGCTCGCCCGGCTCCACCGAGAACAGCAGCGGCTCCGCGTACTGCTTCAGCACGGCCAGCTCGTAGATCAGCGCCGAATTGAACATGATATCAGCCTGTTCCTGATACGGGAAGATGTTGTTCTCCTCGCCCCGGCGCACCGAAGCCCACATGCCGATCGTTCGTTTCGCGTCCGCCCCGCGCGTCCTGGCGTCGCGCACCAGCCTGCGCAGCAGCCGCCCATCCGTCGTCGGAATGCGGTTGTGTTCATCGACATTGAGTTGCGTCAGCGCGCTTATGTAAATCTTGAATTTATTCTCAGCCGGCAGATCACGCGTCAGCCGGTCATTCAGGCAGTGAATGCCCTCGATGATCAGAATATCATCCTTGCCGAGCGTCTTGAAATTCCCCTTATACTCTCTTTTACCTGTCTTGAAATTGAAAGTCGGCAGCTCCACCGTCTCGCCCGCCAAAAGCGCGAGCATATCTTTGTTCAGCTGGAGCGTGTCGATCGCGTCGATGTGCTCGAAGTCCAGCTTCCCGTCCTCATCGAGCGGCGTGAATTCGCGGTCCACAAAATAGTCGTCCGCCGCGATCGGATGCGGCTTCAGCCCGTAGACGGCAAGCTGCGTGGACAAGCGATGTGAGAAGGTCGTCTTGCCCGAGGAGGACGGCCCCGCGATCAGGATGATCTTCTTCTCGGGAGAAGCTGCGATCTGCGCCGCCATCTCCGCGATCTTCTTCTCGTGGTACGCCTCCTGTATCATGATCAGATCCTTGAGCCTGTGATTCACAATATAGCTGTTCAGCGCGCCGACCGTAGGGATGCCGAGCTTTGCGCCCCACTCCATCGAATCCTTCTGCACGTGGAAGATCTTCTGCTCCGGCGCGAACTCCGGCAGCTTCTCCGGATCTTCCTTCGTCGGGAACATCAGCACGAAGCCGTCGTCGAACAGCCGCAGGTCGAAATATTTCAGATAGGAGGTGTCCGGCAGCATGTACCCGTAGAAATAGTCCTCAAACCCCTCCAGATCGTAGAGATTGACCCGCGACGCACGGCGGTAGCGGAACAGCTCCTCCTTGTCGTACATCCGATATTCCTTAAATTTTCTGCGCGCCTTGTAGGTCGCCATATTATTCTTCCGAATCGGCAGACCCTGCTCTGCCATGTTTTTCATGGCTGCTTTCACCTCGTCGAGGAACTGCTGCGTGAGCTCCGCTTTCCCCTGCATCGTGCAATAGTAGCCGTCGCTCACGACAAAGTGCACGCCGACTCGGTCAATGTTGCTGTTGTCTCCCACGACATGGTACATCGCCTTGAGCATCAGCAAAACCAGACTGCGCACGTAGGTATTATGCCCGGCGCTGCTGCGCAGCGTCAGAAACTCCAGCTCGCAGCCATCCTCCGCCTTCTTGCCAAGCTCGCGCAGGCGTCCATCCGCCCTCGCCAGCACGATCGCGCTGTCCGCCCCGTCCTGATGTCGCTTCGCGATCTCCTGATACGTTGTCCCAACAGGATAACTTTCTTGCTTTCCGTGAATCTTTACGCTTATTTCATTTGCCATTTGTCTCGCCTCCCCTACTGTTTTATCTTTATGTCATGCTCCAATCGCCCATGCACCGTTTGTCATGTATTCGCTCAAAACACCGTGAACGGATGCGCGATCTCCGCCTGACGCACCGTAAGCTTCGGGAATTCCTTCTGCAGATAAGCCCCCATCTGCCCAATGAAGATATGCTCGATCCCGTAGTGCCCGGCGTCCATCATCAGAAGCCCCTGGTCGACCGCGTCCAGCCCGTCGTGGTGTCCGATATCGCCGGTCACGAGCAGCTCCGCCCCCGCGGCGAGCGCCGGGGCCGCCATGCCCTTCCCTGAGCCCGGGCAGACCGCAATCCTGCGCACAGACTTTTTTGCATCGCCGAACAGGCGCACGGCCGGAAGCTCGAACGCCTTCTTCACATAATCGCAGCAGGCCTCCGCCGTCATCGCCGCCTGCAGCAGTCCCACAAACCCGACGCCATACTCCGTTCCGTCCTCAAAAGTTCCTGTCGCTTCAAGGATCTGTGTCTCTGTAAGTCCAAGTGCACGAATCGCGAGTGCGCTCATCTCCGTCACGTCATAATTCGTGTGCATCGCATAATGCGCGATCCGGTTCTCCGCCAGACGGAGCAGCTTACATCCGGGGAATTCCTCGCTGTTCACCTTCTTAATCCCGGCCATCAGAAGCGGATGGTGCGTCACCAGCAGATCCGCACCCCACACAATGCACTCCTGAATCACAGCGTCCGTCGCCTCCAGCGCCACGTAGACCTTCTCCACAGGCCTGTCCATATCGCCTACCTGCAGCCCCGGATTGTCCCAATCAAGCGCCAGTTCCGGCGGATATTTCACTGCCAGATTATGTACGATCTCTCTTACTGTCATGTTGTCCTCCCAGTGCCACAATTTTATAAAAATTCTAAATTTGTGGCATATATTTGCAAGTATTTTAATTATGATCAATCTGCTCCAGCGCCTCCTCCACCAGCCGCAGCTCCCCGCGCACCTCCTCCGCGCGCGCGACGGCCGCCTCCCCGGTCTGTCCGTTCAGGGACGCAAGGATGCGGAGATCCAGCTCTTTCTCGTGCAGCAGAAATTCCCGCAGCACCGGATGGCGCTCCCGAAGAAGAAGAGGTCCAAATCGCAGTTCCATTTCAGTCAGACCCGATCCTGGCCTGGCCGCTGCCTTTTCTGTGCCAACGGCCTCACCACTGTCGGTTTTATCACTGCAGGCTTTATCACTATGAATCTTATCATTGCATGGTTTACTGTTCCCGTTCTTGTCATCATAGCGCTCTGCGCGCATCATCGGGTAATATTTCCCGTCCTCGCAGACCATGTCCTCGCGCACGATTCGCCAGCCACTCCGCTCCAGCCAGGCGCGCACCAGCCAGATCTCCGACTGCGGCTGTAAAATCAGCTCCCGGCAGCCCCGTCCCTTTCCGCGGTGCTCAGCCTGGGGATCCGCACAATTGTCCGCGCCGCTGTAGCATCCGCCCGTCTGTTCCGACACTCCGTTCAGTCTGTCTCGCCCTTCGTCCAGGATCCGTGTCATAAGAGCACCGCCCATGCCTGCGATCAAGATGCTGTCCGCCTCTCCAGGCCGCAGCGCCGCGAGCCCGTCCGACAGCCGCGTCTCAATCGCACACTGCAATCCGTACTGCGCGATATGCTCCCGTGCACGGGAAAGCGGTCCCGGATTTATGTCCATCGCAATCGCGCGCGGCACGGCGTCTGTCTGTATCAGGTAAATCGGTATGTACGCGTGATCGGTTCCTATATCGGCAAGCGTCCCGCCGGATGTGACCAAAGCGCCTACCGCCCGCAGACGTTCTGACAGCTGCATATTGCGGGTCTCCTTTCACTCCATCCCGGCCGCCATATCATGTGCGGCCCGGACAGGTTCTAATCAAGATAATCTCTCAGCTTGCGGCTCCTGCTTGGATGCCTCAGCTTGCGCAGCGCCTTTGCCTCGATCTGGCGGATTCGCTCGCGGGTCACATTGAACTCCCGACCGACCTCCTCGAGCGTCCTTGCACGGCCGTCGTTCAGGCCGAACCGCAGGCAAAGCACACGCTGCTCCCGCTCCGTGAGCGTAGAGAGCACCTCCACGAGCTGCTCTCGCAGGATCGTGTAGGTAGCGGCCTCCACCGGCACCGGAACGTGCTCGTCGCGGATAAAATCGCTTAAGTGGCTGTCGTCCTCCTCGCCGACCGGCGTCTCCAGCGAAACCGGCTCCTGCGAAATCTTCAGAATCTCCTGCACTTTCTGGGGCGGCATATCCAGCTTTGCCGCGATCTCCTCGGCTCCCGGCTCATGTCCGAGCTCCTGCAACAGCGTCCGTGACGTCCGGATCACCCGGTTCATCGTCTCGACCATATGCACCGGGATACGGATCGTCCGCGCCTGATCCGCGATGGCCCGCGTGATCGCCTGGCGAATCCACCAGGTCGCGTAGGTGCTGAATTTGTATCCCTTGCGATAGTCAAACTTCTCGACGGCCTTTATGAGTCCCAGGTTGCCCTCCTGGATCAAGTCGAGCAGCTGCATGCCTCGCCCGGCGTACCGCTTGGCGATACTGACCACAAGCCGCAGGTTTGCCTCGGCGAGCCTTTCCCGCGCCGCCTCATCCCCGTTGTTCATGCGCTCCGCCAGATGCAGCTCCTCACTTGGCGTGAGCAGCGGGATCTTGCCGATTTCCTTTAAATACATGCGAACCGGATCGTCCGTGCCGACTCCCTCTGTAAAGTCCGCTTCCTGCAAGGATTCCCCTTCCCCGACAAGGAGATCATCCTCCGGCATCAGAAGCGCATCCGGCTCATCCGCAGTCTGCAGCATGTCCACACCTCTGGCTTCAAGGTAATCCAGGGCTCGCTCGTACTCCTCCGCGCTCACCGGCTGACCGTCAAAGAATTCCTGGATCTCCCTGTATTCCAGCACATTTTTCTTCTTTTCTGCCAGCTTCAGCAGTTCATCCAGTCTCGTTTGAAAGTCTGTTGTCGGCGCGCTCATGCGGCTTTCGCCCCTCCTTCCGATAAGATACATTCTGCCCGGAATCTGTCGATTCTGTGCTGTCTTATCAGGTGAATGTACGCAAACGTCCATTCATGCCAGTTAAGATATCCTATATTCTGTCCTTGTTACAGAGAAATATGCAGTTGGCGGATCTCCTGCAGCTGTCTTTTTGCATTGACCAGCTCCTGAAGCCCCTTTATATTCGTCGGATCAAGCTTCTGGCTTCTCTGCGTGATCGCGTTCTCCACAACCTTATAGATCGTCTCCCGGACAGCCTTTTCCATCTCCTTCGGATTCTCCAGCTTCACCTCCGCGCTGAACAGCTGCGCCACGATTCTCTGCTGTTCAGGATCCGTAAAATGGTTGATGATCTGCGCCGGATTCACAGCATCTTTTCTCTTCTGCTCGTAGAGCATCGCCGCCACTTCACAGTACAGCTCGTCCGAAAAATCCTCCGGCTGAATATAACGGGAAATAATGCCGAACAGCTGCGGATACTCCGTGATCCATGTCAGGATCAGCCGCTGCGATCTGCGAATCCCATCCTCCTTCTCCGGACGGGCCTGCCTTTGCTGCGAGACCGGCACCGGCGTTCTGCGCAGCGATACGCCCTGCATCAACACATTCGCAACCATTTTCCGCAATCCTTCAAATGAAATCTGATACTGCCCGGTGATCGCCTCGATATAATTCTCGCGTTCAATCTCCAGTTCAAATTCGGCGATCTTGGCAGCGACCGCCTGGAAAAAGCGCGTCTTCCCATCCGGATCCTTCATGTCATAGGATTTCTGAAGTACGGACACCTCAAACAGAAAGCTGTTCTCCGCGCGGTCGATCCGCTCCTGAAATGCCTCCGTGCCGAGCGCCTTGATAAATTCGTCCGGATCCTTGTACGGCTCCATGTGCAACACCTTGGTCGAGATCCCTGCCTCCTTCAGAAGCGGAATGGCGCGCAGCGCCGCCCGGATCCCTGCCTCATCGCTGTCGTACGTCAGGATCACCTCGTCCGTGTATCGCTTCAGGAGCGTTGCGTGCTGGCTTGTGAGCGCCGTCCCGAGCGAGGCGACGGCGTTCGTGAACCCCGCCTGATGCATGGAGATCACGTCCATATAACCCTCGCAGACCAGCATATAGCGCTTCTTCGCGGTCCGCGCGTAATTCAGTCCGTAGAGATTGCGGCCCTTATCGAAAATCACGGTCTCCGGCGAGTTCAGGTACTTGGGCTTGCCGTCCCCCATCACGCGTCCTCCAAAGCCGATCACCTTGTTGTTGATATCCATGATCGGAAACATAACGCGATTCCAGAATTTGTCGTACATCCCCTGCTTCTCATTGACCTGCATCAGTCCGGACTCCTTGAGAAGCTGGTCGGAGATACCCTTTCCCTTTAAATATTTATACAGAGCGTCGCTGTACTGCCCGGCATAGCCAAGCCCGAAGCGCTTGATCGTCTCATCGCTCAGCCCCCGGTCCGTCAGGTATTTAAGCGCGCGCTCTCCCTGTGGGGCGCGCAGCTGATAGTAGAAATAATTTGCTGCCAGCTTATTGATCTCGCGCACGCTCTCCTTCAAATCCCTCTGCCGTCTTGCCTCCTCAGAATACTCTGGCTCCGGCAGCGCCATTCCGGCGCGGTCCGCCAAGAGCTTCAGCGCCTCCGGAAATGTAAAATTTTCGTATTCCATGATAAAGGTCAGCACGTTCCCGCCGGCGCCGCAGCCAAAACAGTAATACATCTGCTTTCCGGGGCTCACGGAAAAAGAAGGCGACTTCTCGCTGTGAAATGGACAGAGCCCGAAATATGAGCTTCCCTTCCTCTGCAGCTTCACGTAGCCGGAGATCACATCCACGATATCGTTCCTCGATCGTACCTCTTCTATCACATCATCCGAGTAATACATAAATCCACCTCTGTTGCGGCACGCTTCGGACACGCTTGGCCTGTCCTCCCGCCGTGCAGCCAGTTATTACAGCTTTTACAGCTTTTCTATTCCGCGACTCTCGTCCGCGTCGACCACGACCTGTGCCGGACGCTGCGTATCCTGAAACGCCTCCGTCGATGAGAAGCCCCACGATTTCGGCACAAACAATTCCTTGTAGACATGGATCGAGTAGGAATCGGTCATCCCGGCGATATAATCACAGACGACACGCTCCTTCGCCTCACCCTTTTCGTTCATCAGATATTGATACTCATCCGGGAGCCTGTCCGGATTCGCGATGTAGAAGCGATAGAGCTCCTGCAGCATCCGCACTGCTTTGGTCTCCTCACTCTTCGCCCCGCTGTTGCGGTACACGTGCTGAAACATAAACGCGCGCAGATACTTCATCGCGGACTCCATCTGCTCGGACATGACGATCCTGCTCTGCCCCTCGCTGTTGCGCACGACGTCGTGGATCAGCGTATTCAGGCGCTTGCGCGTGGTATCCCCCATAATCCGGCGGCTCTCCTCAGGAATGTCGGATTCGCTCAGGATCCCGGCGCGCTCCGCGTCGTCGATATCGTGGTTGATGTAGGCGATCTTGTCACAGTAGCGCACGATCTGCCCTTCGAGCGTCGCGGGCATTCCGGCGGTCCGGTGATTGCGGATCCCGTCGCGCACCTCCCAAGTCAGGTTCAGACCCTCGCCCTTCTTTTCCAGCAGCTCCACAACCCGGACGCTCTGCTCGTAATGCGCGAACCCCAGCGGGCATACCTCGTTCAGCGCGCGCTCCCCCGCATGCCCGAACGGCGTATGCCCCAGGTCATGCCCGAGCGCGATCGCGTCGACCAGATCCTCATTTAGCCGCAGCGCCTTCGCAATCGTCCGCGAGAGCTGGGACACCTCCAGCGTGTGTGTCAACCTGGTCCGATAATGGTCCCCCTCCGGAATCAGAAATACCTGCGTCTTCTGCTTCAGCCTCCGGAACGACTTACTGTGCAGGATACGATCCCGGTCACGCTGATAGTCTGTCCGGATATCGCACGGCTCCTCCGCTCTGTCCCGCCCCCGCGTATTTCTGCTGAACGCGGCGTGCGGGCTGAAGATTTTAAATTCCAGCTCCTCCGTCTGTTCACGAATTGTCATATCCCCCTCGCCGGGCAAAGCTTGTCCCGGTTTCCTCCTCTTTTATCATTATATTCCATATGCCCGATAATTTTCCATATTTTTTCATTTTATTTTTGAATTTATCATAATATTATTCATTTATCCCAAAATCCACATCGTTTTACCGCATCCGCATTAAATCTCTTCGTTTCACCTGTTCATCTCCTATATTTTACTATATGATCTAACTTACATTTTATCAATACGCAATACGTAATTTACGTATAATTATTTCACATAGTCCTATTCGTCGGAAGCGCATTATATGCCTCCACCGAATATGTCTCCCCGTCTGACTCAATCATCACCGCCCCGCTTAGCGGCGTCTGCAGGATCCGGCATCCTGCATCCTGCAGGCGTTCCACTGTCTCGGGCGCCGGATGCCCGTAGGAATTATTCTCTCCGCAGGAGATTACGGCGATCTGCGGGGAAACCTGTGCCAGGAATTCCTCCGAGGAGGCGTTTCTTGATCCATGATGGCCGACCTTCAAAACGTCCGCCGACAGATCCTCCTCTGAAGCCGCCAGCCGCTGCTCCGCCGTCCCTTCCAGATCCCCGGTAAACAGCATGCGGAACTCCCCATACTGCAGCAGCAGAACCATCGAGTTCTCGTTTCGGTCGCCCGTCAGAGCATCCGCATCCGGGGCAAGACAGGTAATGCTCCACCTCGTATTCTCCTGCGCCAGACGGTCTCCGATCCAATCTCCTGCCTCCATCTGCAGAATCCGGACGCCTTTCTCCCGCGCCAGACCGCACAACTTCTCGAAATCCTCCGGATCCGCAGTCGGCGGGAGCACCAAGTTTTTCAGCGTGACGCCGTGCACGTTCTCCCCGGCAAAGCCCAGCTCATACTCCTGGAGGTACTCCTCGACCCCGTTTATGTGATCCTCATCCGCGTGTGACAGAAAGACATAATCCAGCGCACGCACACCGTAGTATTTTACGGTCTGCCCGATCCGATATTTCCAGATCTTTGATTCCGACGAGCTTCCTCCGTCCACCAGACAGGATACGCCGTCCGGCAGGCGCAGCAGAGCCGAGTCGCCCTGTCCGACGTCGAGGCAGGTAATTTCGAGCCTGTCCGGACCGGGAGCGATCATCAGCCTGACGCAGGCGACGCTGCAGCAGAACCACAGTATATACGGAGCCGCCGCCCCGCCGGCTCGTCTGCTCTTCGTGCTGTTCCCGCGTTTCCCGCTGTCTTTACTATTCCTGCTGTCCCTGCCGCCCTCTCGCCTCCATCGCTCCGGTCGACGCATCCCTGCGCGACGTGATCTTATGTTCCACGCTTTTCCGGGCTTTGTCCCGCTATCCGCCAGCCGGTATGAGACAATCCCCGCTGCCAGCAAAATCCCGTAATACAGCGCAATCCGCCAGACAGCCGGACGCCCCGCGACCCACACGGACAGCGGCAGCCCTTCTTTGAGCCTGCAGAGCAGTTCAAACAGACCCAGAATGTAGTGCACGGGCGCCACGAGAAAAATACCCAGAGGCAGCGAGAACAACCCAACCATCCCGGCAAGCAGTCCGCAGACCATGAGCGCCGTCATCAGCGGGACGACCGCCAGATTGATCAGAATGCTCCACGGCACTGCCTGATAGAAAAAATACAAGGTGACCGGTAGCGTCCCGAGCCAGATTGCCAGACCGGGGAGAAACACCCTGAGCAAATTCCGTACAAACCTCGGCGAATCCATCACTTCGCGGAAACTCCTCTTCAGACAGGGAACCAGCAAGGCAATCGTCAGAACCGCCGCGAACGAGAGCAGAAACGACGATTGTGACAGATTTCGCGCGTCGGCAAGAAGCAGAAGCATCGCCGCGGCCGCGGCAGCCGTAATCATGTCGTACTTCCTGCCCCAAAACTGCGCGCCCAGCCAGAACGCGAACATGATCAGCGCGCGCACGGCAGAAACCCCGGCCCCCGACATCAACACATAAAATACGACGGCCGCGCCTGAGACCGCACAGCAGCCCCCAAACGGCGCACCCAGCTTCCGAAGCAGACGGTACAGGCACATCCCTATCAGAGAGATGTGCAGTCCCGAGATCGCCAGGATATGCGCGATGCCGCCCTCCTGATAAAATTCCTTCCACTCCTGTGTGAGCAGCTCCCGTTCTCCGAGGCAGATCGCCTCCATCGTATGAGCCTCCTGAGTTTCCAGGATCGCCTCGAAGGAGCTGCCGAGCCTGCGGCGCACGATGCAAAGCGCCCTTGCAAGACTCATCCGCCCCGGCCGCATTTCACTGATCACAGCATCGGAAATCATGCAGATGGAATCCTGCGCGAAATAGTACGCCTGCGCGTCGAACTGTCCGGGATTCGCGGCCGGTTCCCGGAAAACAGCCTTCCCCGAGGCCACGATCTCATCCCCCGGCAAAAGCTCCTTATATTCTGTTGTGATAGTCACATTCAAATCTGGAAGTAAAGATTGTTCCGAATTGTCTTTTTTCTGAATGGTAAGATGATCCACCGACAGGCGTACGCCTGAAGATACTGCACTGCACTTTGCCACGATTCCCGCAAGAGTGATCCTTTCCCCGTCCTCTGCCTCTTTCTGAAGCAGCGCGGCGGCTTCCCGCGGCGGCCCGTCCCTGTCCGGATGGGCTGCCGCGCACCACATGGCCGAAAGCGCGGCGAGCGCTGCGCAAAACATTGCAAATGGTCTTTTCAACTGTTCTCCTCTATTACCTGCGCGCGGCACGATACGGCTGTTTCCCGCAGCCGTCCGCTCCATCACGCTATCCCGCTGATTCCTCGGTCTGCATTTCCCTCGTCTCGATAAGGTCACGGTTCATCACGAAAACTTGTCCGAGGTCTACATCCTCCCGGAACTTTCCGTCCTCGTTTCCCTCAATCTCAAAACGCACGCCCGTGATGTCGTCGCAGGTCGCGCAGATCGAATTGACGATCGCATACAGCGCGGTCTCGGGATCCGGCGTATTCTCCGCCGGCTGCTGCTGCGCCGCGGCGTTGAACGTGATCGTACAGATCCCGTTCTGGATGTAAAGGTTCTGAACCCGTACATCCCCGGCAAAAATCGGGTAAAGTCCCTCTTCCTCCGGTCCCTTGATCAGCTGTTCCACCACGACGCGCTCGAGAACCATGTTGCTGGAATAGTGAAGATTCCGCATCTCTTTCGCGAGCTTATCGTCCTCTCCCCCTGCGAAATAAAGCTCCAGCGTCGCATACTGGTAGGAATTGATACCGCCTTCCTTTGTATCGATGAACGAATTCGCATCCATCGCCGGCACCGGCTCTCCCTCGAGATCCTTAAGCTGCTCCTTCTCGACCGTGATCATCACCTTCGTCACACCTGGCACCTGAGAAAACGTCTTAACGACCGCCGCCCGCAGAAGCACCTCCTGTGTATTGCTCAAATCATAGTATTCCTTCGAAAAATCAATGCGCAGCGCGTCGATGCCCCGCTCATATCCGTTGAAAGCGACATTCTCCGGGACTACGCTCTGATAACCGGCCGGAGGCGTGACAAGCTGCTCCCAAAGCTCATCCATCATCTCCTCGAAGGTCTGCGCGCCCGGAACATAACTTTGCTCCAAAAGCCTTGTCCCTGACGGGTTGATATAATAGACTGTATAACTGTTTTCCTCTTTCTGCTTCCTGCCTCCACAGCCGGCAAGCAGGATAAGCGCCGCCAGCGCAAACAGGCAAAGCGTCTTTCTTCTGTTCACAAGCTTCCTCCTGTACGTCTCCACATAACCCGGCGCTCCGCCGGATGTTCCGCCTGCCGCGATCAGGGCACATACTTCAGCGGGATGCGCACGGTGAATGTCGTGCCTTCCCCTTCCTCGCTGTAGACCTTGATCGCCCCGTGGTGCATCAGCACCGCGCTCCTCGTGATGGCAAGCCCGAGCCCCGTGCCGCCGATCTCGCGCGAGTGCGATTTGTCCACGCGGTAGAAACGCTCGAAGATATTCTCCTGATCCTCCTGCGGGATGCCGATGCCGGAATCCTCCACCTTCACATAGAAGTATTTACTGTCTACATTGAGCGATATGTGGACCCAGCCGTCTTCCTTGTTGTACTTGATCCCGTTCTCGATCAGATTCGAGAGCGCAAGGCTTAACTTCGTCTCATCCACCTCAGCCATGACAGGCTTGTAGCTCTCCAGCACAAGGTCTATGCCTCTTGCCGCCGCAATCGGGCGGAGCCGCTTCAGAAGCGTATCAATCAGATGATTGATGTTTGCCTCCTGAATGTTGATGTCGGATGAACGCTTATCCATCTTGACCAGAGAGAGCAGATCCGAAATAATCTTGTTCTCACGGTCAATCTCCTCCGCGATATCTTTCATAAATTCCCTGTACAGCTCGTTCGGCACCGCGTCCTGCGCCAGCAGCGAATCCGCGAGCACCTTCATCGAGGTGATCGGCGTCTTCAGCTCGTGCGAGACATTCGAGACGAACTCCTGCCGGGAGTCCTCCTGCACCTTCAGACGGTGCAGCATCTGATTGTACGCCTCAGAGAGGAGCTTCGTCTCCGTATAGTCCGGTATGGAGATCTCCTGCTCCGAGACGTCGCCCTGCACGCCCTCCAGAGAGCGCGTAATCTTGCCGAAAGGCTTTGTCAGCACGCGCGCCACATAATAAGCGGCGACAAAGATGAGAAGGGTGAGCACGATCTGCAGGATCAGAACCGTGTTGCCCAGGGCTTCCTTTCCGTCCTTGACATCCTGCGTCGTCACGCTGACGATCATGATCCCCTCGATCTGTCCGCTCCCCGGATTCTTCACCGGCAGCGTCAGCTCGAGAAATTCGTCGTCCGGATTGTAATTTGTGGAATCCGTGCCCAGAAAACACTGCAGCACTTCCTCAGAAATGATAACCTTATCTTCGTCGATCTCATACGTATCCCGAACAATGCGGAAATTGCTGTTGACAATGATCACGCGACCGTTGTAAATCGTCGCCAGCTGCGTGAGCTGCCGGTCCACCTGCTTGTTCTCCACATTCCGGATATAGCCGGAGCTGCCGACCTGATCGACGATCTGCTGGCACTGATTCTGAATCAGCGTGCTTTTCTGCTGCGCCGACTGATCTTCATAATTGTCCAGGATCAGATTTTTCATCAGAAAGATCGGCACCAGCCCTACCAGGAGCACGATCACGAAAATGCGGGCCCGCAGGCTCTTGAGATATTTGAGTACGCTATCCTTAATGCTGGAAATAATAACCCACTCCCCACTTCGTATGTACATACTTCGGCTCGCTCGGGTTCGCCTCGATCTTCTCGCGCAGTCTCCGAATATGTACGTCTACGGTCCTGACGTCGCCCGGATACTCATAGCCCCACACGATGTTCAGCAGATTTTCCCTGCTGTATACCTTATTCGGATTGAATACAAGAAGCTCAAGCACGTCGAATTCCTTCGCCGTAAGATTGACTTCCTTCCCCGCGATGCTGACTCTGCGGCCCTCGCAGTCGATCGTCAGATCCCCGACCTCGACAATCTTGCCCTTTGGCTCGGCCGCCGCCTTCTGAGACGTTCTTCGGATGATCGCCTTCAGGCGCGCCTTGACCTCCAGAATATTGAACGGCTTCGTAATGTAATCGTCCGCGCCATACTCCAGACCCAGGATCTTATCCATGTCCTCGCCCTTCGCGGTGAGCATGACGATCGGCACATCCGAAAACTCTCTGATCTGCTGGCAGACCTCCAGTCCGTCCAGCTTCGGGAGCATCAGATCCAGAAGGATAATGTCGTACTCCTTCTCCTTCGCCATGCGCACGGCCTCCTCGCCGTCATACGCGCAGTCCACTTCCATATCGTCCTGCTCCAGACTGAAGCGGATGCCCTTTACGATCAGTTTCTCGTCGTCTACTACCAATACTTTCTTAGCCATGCTCTCTCTCCTTTATATTGCGCTTGCTGCGGTTATATTCGTCTTTCCCACTGCCTGGTGGGTGTCTGCGCCGCCGGATCTGTCCCCGGCGCTTCTGTGCCGCGGACACGATCTGTATATGTGAAATTTTTTATACCGTGATTAAATCTCTGATCTTCGAAAATACGGCGCTCTTGATCCCGGAGATATTCCGGATCTCCTCGATGGATCCAAACGATCCGTGCTCCTCGCGATACCGAATGATCGCATCCGCCTTCGCGTCCCCGATGCCCGGCAGCGTCTTCAGCTGCTCGCGGTCCGCCGTGTTCAGGTTCACTTTCTGTCCGGCTGAGCCTGACTCGTCCGGCTGCCCGTCCGCACGCATGTTCTCTGCGAGCACGCGCGTCTCTTCCTGCGTATACACATAGAGACGTTCCCCGTCCTGCAGAAGCTCCGCCTGATTCAGCCATTCTCTGTCTGCGTTCTGCGCAAACCCTCCGGCCAGCTCCAGCGCTTCAAAAACACGCATCCCCTCATGCAGCGGATACACGCCGGACCGCGCCACCGCGCCGCAGACGTACACATACCCCTCGGATTCGTTCTCTGCCTTTGCCTCTTCCGCATCCGACTTTCCGGCGGATACGGCGCTGTCGTCAATTCCTGACGTCTGTGCTTCCTCCGTCCGAATGTTTCGTGTCTCCTGCTCCCGCACTCCGGCCGTATAGACCTCTGCGCGCCCGGAGCAGCCGGACAAAGCGAAGCTCAGGACAAACAACAACACAAATAGCAGGGTGGCTTTCCATCCCTGAAACTGGTTTTTCATATTTCCCAGCGGCAGCCGCCTCCGGTTTCCCTTACACAACTACATTTTAACCAAAAAGTAAAATTTTTGCAACATTTTTTTCAAAAGGAGCAGATAACTGCGGCCCGGCACACCCGGGCTTTCAGCTTTTTATCTGGCGCCCCGTGAACACCGCGACCGAGCGCGGGCGCAGCGTATAGCTTCCGTCGACGCGGATCTCGTCTTTTTCCGGATATACATACCGCCCCTGCCCATCACCCCAGGTATCCACGCTGAGATACCAGTGCATCGCGCCGGACAGAGCCGGAAGCGTGATCGTCACATCCTCCCAGTATGTATTGATCGAAATATATACCAGATCGTCCGCCCCTCGCTCCGCGTCGTACCCGGCGAAGCTGATCGAGAAAGTGCGGGTATTCTCCGGCAGGTTTGTGTTCTCCGCCTGCACGTCATGCGCGTGAATCGGCTCCATGCCGCAGACCGCGTCCGGAAGCTTTTTGCGGATGATCACATGCCTGTGGCGATAGTCGATCATGAAGCGGAAAAAGTCAAACAGCTCGCGGTTCTTCTCCAGCAGCCGCCAGTCCAGCCACGACAGCTCGTTGTCCTGACAGTAGCAGTTGTTGTTGCCGTTCTGCGTGTTGCCGAACTCATCGCCCGCGAGAAACATCGGCGTCCCCCGGCTGCACAGCAGCACAGCGCAGGCGTTGCGGATCATCCGGCCACGCAGCTTCAGCACCTCCGGATCGTCGGTCTCGCCCTCCGCGCCGCAGTTCCAGCTGCGGTTGTTGTCCGAGCCGTCCGTGTTGCCCCAGCCGTTGGCCTCGTTGTGCTTGCCGTTGTAGGAATAGAGGTCGTAAAGCGTGAACCCGTCGTGACAGGTCAGGAAATTCACGCAGGAATTGTAGCCCGCGTACGTCGTATTATCGTCCGGCGTGTATCCGCCGTACATGTCCCCGGATCCGGCGATGCTCCAGGCCGCCGCCCAGGATTCCCAGTTGTCTCCCTTCAGAAAGCCGCGGATCACGTCGCGGTATCTTCCGTTCCACTCCGCCCAGCGGCGGCTCGCCGGAAAGCTGCCGACCTGGTACATGCCGCCCGCGTCCCAGGCCTCGGCGATCAGCTTGACGTTCGCGAGCACCGGGTCAAAGGTCAGCGTCTTCAGAAGAGGCGGATTGTCCATCGGCGACCCGTCCAGGTTGCGTCCGAGGATGCTCGCCAGATCGAAGCGAAAACCGTCCACACGGTAACTGACCGTCCAGTAACGCAGGCATTCAAGGATCATCTGCTGCACCGTCGGATGATTGCAGTTCAGCGTATTGCCGCAGCCGCTGAAATTGTAATAATTCCCGTCCGGCGTCAGCATGTAATAGATCTTGTTATCGAAGCCCTTGAAGCTGAACGACGGCCCGTGCTCGTTGCCCTCCGCTGTGTGGTTGAACACGACGTCCAGGATCACCTCGATATCGTTGTGGTGAAGCTCGCGGATCAGCTCCTTGAGCTCCGTGCCTTCCTTGTTGTACTCTTCAGCCGCCGTGTAGCTCGTGTTCGGCGCGAAAAAGCCGACCGTATTGTAGCCCCAGTATTCCAGAAGCTTCTTTCCATCCACCTCACGGGCGTTCCTCGTCTCGTCAAACTCAAAGATCGGCATCAGCTCGACCGCGTTGATCCCAAGCTTCTTCAGATAGGGTATTTTTTCTCTCAGGCCGGCGAAGGTGCCTCTGTGCTTCACCCCGGACGACTCATGCATCGTGAACCCGCGCACATGCAGCTCGTAGATGACAAGATCGCTCATCTCGCGCTTCGACTGCGGCATATCGCCCCAGTCAAACACATCCTTCACGACCCGCGCGTGGTAATTCTTCTCCTGCCGCTCTCCCCAGTGCCGCTGGCCGGTCACCGCCTTGGCGTACGGATCGAGCAGGACATTCTTTTTGTCGAAGCGCATCCCCTGCTCCGGCTTCCACGGCCCGTCGATCCGGTAGGCGTACTCAAAATCCTCGATGTTCAGCCCAAACACGATCATTGAGTAGACGTCGCCGACCCGGTAGGCCTCCGGGAACGGCAGCACGGCGTAGGGTTCATCCTCTCCTTTGTGATACAGCAAAAGCTCGCACGACGTCCCGTAATGCGTGTGCAGCGTAAAATTCACCCCGGCCGGCAGCGCCGTCGCGCCGTTCACGTCGAACATCCCCGGCCGCACCGGAAATCCGTTTATCTCCGCCATTGGCTGCACCGACGTCGGCAGATCGATCGTTGTTTTCTTTTTGTAAAATTTCAAAAAAATTCCTCCCTACTGTTCCCATTTAAAGATGACGATCCCGGCGATCGCTATCAGCATCCCGATCACCTTGCGCCACTCAAACGGCTGCTTCTCGACCTGAAAGATCCCGAACAGCTCGATCAGATACGCGACGATCAGCTGAGAGATCACGATCAGCATCGCCGCCCGCGCCGGCCCTAAGGAGCCCATCGCCTTCACGACCGTAACCGTGATGAACGCGCCGATCACGCCGGAGAAGAGCATATACTTGTGCTCCACCTGAGCGAGCGACGTCAGGTTTGTCCGATCAGAGATCAGCCACGCCGCCAGACAGACCAGAAGCGCGGTAAACTGCACAAAAGCAGACGATACCCAGAGGCTCGTCTGCTTCGTCACTTCTGTGTTGAACACGCCCTGCACGCTCATCAGCGCGCCGGACAAAAGCGCGATCAGAATTCCCCACATATCGATTCTCCTTTACTTTCTCCATACTGCGATTACAGGAAGAGTATATGTGGTTTTTCTTTTTTTATTCTTACAGCCTTGCCGCCTCTGTTCTGCTTCTGTCCACACCGGCTTTGCCGCCGTCATTCTGCCTCTGTCTGTGCCAGCTCCGCCGCCGTTATCCCGGCTTCCGTCTCCGACTCCGACTCCGCTTCCGGCCATACCTCAAACTCCGGCTCCGGCAGGGTCTCCGGCTTCTCCATCACAGGCAGCGTACCCGGATCCGGCTGTTCGACAAGCACGGCCTGCACGAGAAAACGATGCTCCGGATCATTCTGATAGCAGGTAGACAGCGTCAAAATATGGCTGTCCGACGTCACCTTATCAAAGAGCCTGCGGTCGAAGGTCCGCACGTCCGCGCAGCGCTCCTCCACCTTGTCGAGGTACTCCTGCCGGTCCTTGCGGGAGCGCGTGTTCACGCCGCCGAGCTGGTGCATATTGTCCGACACATAAGCGGCGAAAATCCAATATTCGAGCGTGCGGTCCGGCAGATAAATATAGATTACATTGTGATCCCACAATGTCCCGAGATCCGCGAGCTCCGACAGCCAGCCGAACATCGTGTCGTCCTTCATATTGTGCCCGTAAATGATCGTATTAAAATCCGAAAAATCCTTCTCGTTGTATCTCTGCGTATAAATCGAACCGTAGATATCTTCGTTTCCTTCGATGTCATGCGTCAGGTAGAAATCCTCTTCGCCCACGCTCTGAAGCACCGGATAATTGATCACCGTTCCCGGTATCCGGATCCACGCATAAATATCCGAATTCAATTCCCACAGTCCCTCAAAGTCGATCGGGGATTCCGTCTCAGTCTCCGTCTCGGATTCTGTTTCCGTTTCGAATTCTGTTTCTGTCCCGGCTTCTGTCTGCGCCGCGGCCTCTGCTCCGTTTCCTGATGGTTCTTCGCCGGCCTGCGCCGCGACCCCTGCCAGACAGCCGAACGCGAGCAGAGCACAGAGCACCCTTCGCATCTTTTTCTTCTTAATCATTTATTCCCCCACCACAAAGTGTTCTCTTCACGTCACAGCTTGAATAGCGTGCTCAGAATGCCCCTTCCGAGAGAGGCGCCTACATTTCCCCCAAGCCGCTTGCCAAACGAGCCGGCGACTGAATTGCCGACCTGGTTGCCCAGCTCGCGCCCAAGCGTGCCGATCGCGCTGCTGGCCACCTTCTTGACCTCAGATTTCATCTGTCTGTCACGCTTCTCTGCCGCTTTCTCAAGCGCCTTCTGCTGCGCTTCCAACTCCTTCTGCCGTTTCTTCTCCTCGGCCTCAAGCTCCCTCTGTCGGCGCTTCTCCTCGGCTTCAAGCTCCTTCTGTCGCTGTTTTTCCTCCGCTGCCTCTTCCTTCAGGCGCTGTTTCTCCGCTGCAGCCTCTTCCTTCTGCCTCTGCTTCTCAGCCTCGGCCTCCTCCTTCTGGCGCTGCGCTTCCTCAGCCGCCTGCTGCTCCGCCTCGGCGTCCGCCAGGGACTTTCTTTGCAGGAACTCGTACGCGGAATCACGATCCTGCGCCTCCATGTAACGCGTATACAGTAAGCTGCCCTTGATCTGCGTGTCGCGGACTGCGTCGTCCAACGCCCCCATCTGGCTCTGCGGCGGCAAGATCGTACAACGCTTCACGACTGTAGGAACACCGTCCTCGTCCAGCACGGAGACAAGCGCCTCGCCCGTCCCGAGCTCGAGCAGCGTCTCATAGGTATCAAACTCCGGATTCTCGCGGAACGACTGTGCGGCCGCCTTCGCGCCCTTCTGCTCCGCCGGCGTGTAAGCATGCAGCGCGTGCTGCACCTTGTTGCCGAGCTGACTCAGCACGCCGCCTGGAATGTCAGACGGGTTCTGCGTGACAAAATAGATACCGACGCCCTTCGAGCGGATCAGCTTCACCACCTGCTCGATCTTGCTGAGCAGCACCTTGGAAGCGTCGTCAAACAGCAGATGCGCCTCATCGAAGAAGAAGATCATCTTCGGCTTCTCCGGATCGCCCACCTCCGGCAGCGACTCGAACAGCTCAGACATCATCCAGAGCAGGAACGTCGCGTACATCGTCGGATACTGGATCAGCTCGCGGCAGTCGAGCACCTGGATCGTCCCCCTGCCGCTATTGTCTGTGCAGAGCCAGTCGCCGATGTTCAGCGCAGGCTCGCCGAAGAACAGGTCGCCGCCCTCCGCCTCGAGCGCCATCACCGAGCGGAGTACTGCGCCGAGGCTTTGCTTAGATATGTTGCCGTATTTCAGTGTATATTCTTTTGCGTTCTCGCCCACATACTGCAGCATGGAGCGCAGATCCTTGGAATCGATCAGCAGTAGCCCTTCGTCGTCCGCGATCCGGAAGATCACCGTAAGGATATCCGCCTGCGTGTCGTTCAGGCCAAGGATGCGGCCCAGAAGCAGCGGTCCCATCTCGGATATCGTCGTCCGCAGCGGAAGCCCGCCCTTACCGTACACATCCCAGAAGCAGGTCGGATACGCCTTGAAATCAAAGCCGAGCTGCGCAAGCCCCATGCCCGTCACACGCTTGTCCACGTTCTCATTTGACACACCGGGACAGCACATGCCGGCCAGATCGCCTTTCACATCAGCCAGAAATACCGGCACGCCACAGTCGCTGAACGACTCTGCAAGCACCTTCAGCGTGACCGTCTTGCCCGTACCGGTCGCACCGGCGATCATCCCGTGGCGGTTCGCCATCTTCGGGGAGATGCACACCGGCTCGTCCCCTGATTTTCCCACTAAGATCTTGTTCTCCCAATACATTCCTGCGCCCTCCTTCTGCTTCCGTCTAATAATAATTATTATTGTATCATCTTCGTTTTAAGAAAACAATCCTGCATTTGGGTCTAAACTAACCCGCGCTTCAGTTTCATGATCAGGATCCGTTTCACAGAGGCGTTGATCTGCGATCTGCTGATCTCCCCCTGCCGAAATGCCTTCACGACCGCTTCGTACTGCGTCTTGTAGCTCGTCGTGCAGATCATGTCGTTGCCCGCCTGAACCGCTTTCACCGCCGCCTTTGCGCTGCCGCCGACAAAGGATGCCGCGCCCGTCATGCAGATATCGTCTGTGATGATGACTCCGTCAAAACCCATCGTTTTCCGAAGATATCTGTGTACCTTCTTCGAGAGCGACGCCGGCAGACTCCTGTCAAAACAGTTCACTACATTGTGGCTGACCATGATCATATCGCAGCCTGCCCGGATCCCTGCTGCAAAAGGCTTTAGGTCCCGCTTCTCAAACGTGCTCTTCGAGCGTGTGTCGCGAATCACCAGCGTATGTGTGTCCCCGTTCCCGCCGTATCCGGGAAAATGCTTCAGCGTGCTGACAAGATTTTTCTTCCCCATCTCCTTTACGACAGTCTTTATGTACTTCGAGACAGAGGATGCATTGGTTGAAAAACTCCTTTTGTAGATAAAATTCGAGCTGCGGTACGGAACATCCGCCACCGGCGCAAGATTTGTGTTGACGCCCAGCTTCTTCAGAAGAGACGCCTTCTCCCTTGTGTCCTTTTTGATTTTGCTGAATCCCCCGCTGACGTACAGCTCCCGCGGAGACGCAAACCTCTGACTCCGATAGCCTGGCAGTCCGGACACGCGCGTCACGGTGCCGCCCTCCTCGTCAACCGCAATCAGGGCTTTCACCTTCGACGCTTTCTGAATTTTCTGGATCAGGGCTTTCGCCTGCTTCGGAGTCCTCGTGCTGAAGTCATCCCTGAAAAACACATAGCCTCCGAACTGGTATTTTTTCTGAATTGTGTCCGCCCGACTCTTCGGAACGGCGACCACGAACATCTGTGCGATCTTTTCCTTCCAGGTCATCGTTTTCAGAATTTCCTGCGCGCGTTTTTCGTAATTCGTTTTGGCCGCGGCAGCAGGCAACGTGTTCATGCAGCCGAGCAGAATTCCCAGACAGCAGACAGCGGCAAATACTCTCTTCTGCCTGCGCAAACCCTTCGCAGATCTTATAAACGACATATCGCAGCGCCCCTCTCCTATTCGCTCCTTACGCTTTTTTGAGGAAGCCTATTCCCAACGGATACGGACCGGTATGCACAGCGATCCCGGCGCCGATCTGATACAAGCAGATTTGATCCACATCCAGTACGCCGCGAAATCTGTCTTTGAGCTTTTCGAGAAAGGCCTCCGCCTCCGGGATATCGTAGCCGTAGCCCACATCCACCACATAATCCGCCATATTCTCTCCGGCGGCGGTCAGAGATTTCATATGACTGTCCAGCAGGTTCATCACCGCCTCCAGAGATCTCCTGCGGCTTCTCGACAGCCCGGACGGAAAGATCTCTCCCTCCTTCAGCGTGATCAGCGGCCGGATCCCCAATATAGAGGCCGCGATACCAGAGAGCTTTCCGATCCTTCCCCCATGCTTTAAGTATTCCACGTTCCCCACCGTGAAAAAAATCCTGCCCGTTTCCCGGATATTCAGAAGACGTTTTACAGCTTCCTCATAAGGCACGCCCTGATCCCGCAGCTTCACCGCTTCCAGCACATACATGCCCTGCAGCACCGTATTGATCATGGAATTAATAACCTCTATCTTCGCGTCCGGGTAAGTTTCCAGCAGAATATTCTTTGCATTCATCGCCGCTTGGTAGGAACCGCTGAACTTTACGGTGATGCAGATGCAGATAATGGGAATCCCCTGCTTGACATATTTTTCAAAAGAGGTGATGTAATCTTCAATCGATGGGAGCGACGATTTCGGAAAAACAACATTTTCCTTCTCCACCATCAGATCGTAAAACTTCCGTATGGGCATTTCCGATATTTCTTTGTAATAAGTCTTTTCATCAAAAGAGACATAGAAGGGAACCACCTCTACCCCTTTATCCCTCGCCAGCTGTTCCGGCAGATCGCATGAACCGTCACTGATAATCTGATACATAAATTTCCCCCACATTTTCTCGTGCAGCAAACCCTATGATTTGGTTTCTGTTTTTTTATTATGTAGTTTATTTTACTACATGCCAGAGATTTTGCAAGCTTTTTGTAATCAGATCCCCCAACATACGCTTCCGAAGAGTACGATGACAATGAGAAATTCTATTAATGTCCGCGCTTTGTCATAATATGTATTTGCACCGTCCTTGACCGAATAATACTTTTGGACAATCGCCCGCTGCTTCCGGAGAGGCGGGACGGGAATTCTGATTGCCCCGATTTCATCGCTGTTAATATTGCACTGCCCTGCCGTTTGCCTGCTGACAGTATCAATTTGTATTCTTACAATAGGGAGCATAAACAAGATGTTTATATACTCCGGCAAGACTATTGATGTATTAAACACCTGTATCTTATAACGTACGATGCATATGTATAGTCTCTGTCAAGATTAAAAACCGCCGATTTCCCGACCAGTTCTTTGCTGTTTGTTCTGTTAATCAGAAAGTCTCCTTTGCGGAGAAGCCATTTATCTGGCTCCCTTGATGTGACTGCACTTTTGTAAGGAAGGTATTTGAGTCCACTGCAGTCGATTTCTCCATTAACAATGTTAGACATACGAAGCATTGGTATCATGCCTTTTTTCTGTGTTGAGGATGCTTTTACATACAGTCCAAACAACGATTCGGTTTGCAGCTCAGATATCGAATAGGAAGGCCATTTAAAACTGTTATATATACGCTCCGGCATACCTCCTTTAAGGCCGAACGTCACTTCCCATCGGGATACTGATAAAAAAGATATTATTTGTATAATCGAGCCGGCTTGACTATCTGATTGTTCTTGCCTCTTCAAATCTGAAACCTCAGACTGGATATCGTACAACAGTCCATCGCTAAAACCATTGCCCTTTGCATTATTTTTATCGGCCTCGGCAAGAGTGTCATTGTATTCCGCAAGTATTTTTTTGTGTTCCGGTATTGACGGCAGGGGAATTTCGAAATTCTTTATGAAATCATAACGGGCTCGTGTTTTCATTCCTTTTGGCTTTACGGAAGCAACATGTTCCATAAAAAGATTACACCTTAACGCGTAAAACAAAAAATCAGGAAGTATTGCTTCATTATCAACCATGTATGATGTGTAATCAGTGGACGCATACACATCTCCCCATATATTTATGGCAAATGCGCCCTTTTCAAAATTGATACTGGATACGAGAAGATCATTCCTGCATGATTTGTTCATATCATTTTTATTTTCCTATCTTTAAAGAAGACTGCTCCGTCGGTAAATCTGATTTTGGACACAACTAATCTATCGGCCGGTATTTCCACAGGCTTCCTTTTTTCTTTGCGGGGAATAATAATTCTTTCAAGCTTCACCAGCGGATATGTACTATACAATTCTCTGGAAAATAGAATCATATCAATGTTCCAGTCTTTGAATTCGGAAAGTTTTTTTGCCGTAAGGATCATAATTTTCTTTTCTCCTTACCATTAACATAACTGTAATATATATCTTGCGAATCCACTTTATAGGAAAATTCGGCGGCTATCGGATTCCAAAGTCGATTTTTTGTGCTGTACTCCCTATATTCCTCAACCAATTCAGGAAGCTGATTCCCTTCCGATGCAGCGCCTGTTGTCGTTATTCCGGCATCATCCACCTTGGCGACAGGAATATCATAGTCAATCTTTTTCTTAAGAATCGGCTTAACCTCTTCCTCCATCTGTTTTTGCAAATCTTTTATCGCCTTTTCGGCATCTTTCTTTTCGCCCCTGTTGTCCCTCTGCTCTTGAAGGATTGCCTCGATTTCTATTGCAATTGCGGAGATGTCTCTTTTTTCCTTTCTCGCCCGCTTTAATCTGGCACGTGCATTCCCGAGATCAGCTTTAAGTGAATCAGCCTTGTTATCACAATTTGAAATGGTTGCGTTTAACGCGTCGATTTCAGATTTATGGAATGCGGCAACTTCATCAAAAGCAGCTTTTTTACATTTGGCATATTTAATTTCTTCCTCTGTGGTAAATTTCCGCATAAAAACAAGGCTTGGCTTTACAGTCGCACCAGCGGCGATAAATACATCCTGCGGAATGGAACAAATGAGAATCAATTTTGCCTTTCCTTCAAAATACTCCCTAACCGATGCGAGGTTTTTATTATTGAGAACACCTTCCGGGAGAACCATGCCCATACGGCCGCCTTTTTTGAGCAAACGAAGGCACCGCTCCATAAAAAGCACTTCTGTGAGCGTGCTTGTACTGCCAAGATCATAGAGCGACAGCAGAGATTCGCCAATGTGGTCATCGACCTGTTTCAACGCTTCATCATAAGCTTTCCCATATTTTTTTCTATATTTCTTTTTCATTTCTTCATCCGTAAAACGGTCAGACTCAGAGATAAGTTGATTGCGGTCGACATTCTGACCGAATGGAGGATTTGTCAGAATCACGTCAAGTCTTTTCCCAAATATGCCGCTTACATTAAGCAGCCCATCGTGATGATATACTCCCCCCCCCGTGTCCATCACCATGCATAATCATATTCATTTTGGATGTACGCGCCATACGGGGATTTGCATCCGTACCATAGATGCAATTGTGCGAGAGCTGATACATACGGCTTCCCTCTATACCCGTGTCGAGTTCAGTGTTTAGCGCCGTTTGCATCCCGTCAATTTTATCGCTGATTGCTATCTGCTCTTCTTCCGATTTGCTGTCATAGTCAACGCCCTCAAGTGAGGACCTTAAGTTTTCCTTATGCTTTCTGATATCAGCCTCTATTTTTTCACGCACGTACTCAAAAGCCTTGATAAGGAACCCGCCTGAACCGCAGGTTGGGTCGCAAATAATCTCGCCTTCCTGTGGGTCGAGTATCTCCGTCATAAAGTCCACAATCGTTCTCGGTGTAAAAAACTGTCCGAGTTCTCCACGGAAGGTTGTTCCGAGAAATTGCTCAAAGGCTATTCCTTTTACATCGTCCTGCGTATCAGACAGATTGTAATTTTCGAGTTTTTCCAAAATCTGAACGAAACTGTTCTCTCTGATTTTGATTTCATCATTATCCTCGAAAAGATGATCTTCCTTAAACTCAATTTTAGCGGTATCAAAAAGATTCTGCATATAAGGCTGGTCAATGCCTTTCATTTTCAAACCGGGGCGTACATTTTTTTCGTAGTTTTCAGCCTGCGCCAAATATTCTGCCCTGGTAAATACCTTTGTACCTCTTTGCTGGCGCTCGTATCGTATTTTCATGAAAAGCAATTTACTAATCTCGTCAAACGCTGCCTCGGGTGAAAGCTTGTCATTATTGCGAATGATATTGTGACAAGCCTGCAGTGTCTTTGTAAATTCCTCGCGTGTAAAGGTCTTTGTCTGATTTTTTATCTGTTCAATCTTTTTGGCATTATCGATATCTTCAGCCGTAGGAATAGCAACAACCTCTTCCAGCTTTTGCGGGAGAAACGCAGGAGCAACGTTAAAGAATTTTGTCTCCTTTTCATTTGTGGTGACAAAAAATCAGCATGAGCCCACGCTGCGTAATTAAACCCCTGATAATAATCCTCAACGCGTATCTTTACATTTTCTGCCTTGCATTCGACAACGATAAACGCAGCCTTCTTATCGTCTTTGTCTTTCTTACTTTTCCAGATAACAATATCAGCACATGCCTTTCCCTGCCCGCGCTGAGAATTATTTACCTTTTTTCCTGCGCCATCTGCTCCAATGAATATCCATAGCTGTTCACCAGGACGCAGATGTACCGTTGTCTGACTTTTTCTTCCGGTTTTGCTATAAGCCATTTATTTATCAACGGGCAAAATACCTTGCCGTCTTTTTCCTGATATTCAAGCTTTGCCATCGCTGTTTCCTCCATATTAACGGTTCTTTTGTCCCGTCCTCCTCCGTGCGTGTTCAGGAATATATGGAGATATTATATCACATTGGCGTGACCTTTTCAATGCAAGGACAGCTGCTTTCTGGCTAAAGCATCTAAAGCATAATCTGTATATCTTCCGCAGGAAAAATGAATGAGCAGCCTGACGTATGCCAGCGCACAGCCTCAGCACAAGGGGGTTGCGCTGTCCGCCACCAGCTCATACTTCACAACATTCATCCTGACCCGGCCATCCGCAAAGAAAGAAATCCCGTCTGCGGCCTGCTCCGTGTAAATCGTCGCCGTCATGACTTGCCTGCCGTCATTCACAAAAACCTCCACACTGAACCGATCCAGAATCAGCCGAAGTCTGATCCGCCCGTTTTCCGACGGCACCTTGCTCCTGCGCTGATGGATAATCGCCCTGCGCGAGCCGGAAAACTTGCGGTCAATCTTCAGCACCTCCTCATACGGACGGTAGCTGATTGACGTCTGATAGTCCTCGTTCTGCGCAAAGCGCACCGCAAACCGACGATACCCACTTTGCTCATCCTCCGGCGCCACCTCAACCTCCATATCAACCTTCCGTCCTTTCACACCTTCCAGTTGAATCGTACCGTCAACGATCACATTGTCATAGCGCACCTCATTTCGACGAAGCTGCTCCAACTCACGAACCGGCTGCTGGTACAGGCGTCCGTCACGTATGGAAAGCTCCCTCGGGACGCTCATCTGCCCGAACCATTTATGTTCATCCGTCTGCCTGTGCATATTGCAGGTATCCCAGTTCTGCATCCAGCCGATCATGACTCTGCGTCCGTCCGGCGTCAGAAGGGTCTGCGGCGCATAGAAGTCTATGCCATAATCTACGGACTGGTTCGCCTCCTCGGTGAAAATATCCGTCTCCTCATCATAGCTTCCGATCAGGCAGAGCGTGCCGTTTCCGTTGTGGTACTCAAAGCCCTGCGGCAGCATATCCTGCGGGCTCGTCAGGATCACCTGCTTGCCGTCCAGAGGAAAACAGTCCGGACACTCCCACATCTTACCATACCGGTTATTGTTCGCAAGGAGTACTTTCTTAAAGCGCCAGTGAAACGCGTCTTCGCTCTCAAACAGAAGAATCTGTCCGCTCCCGTCCGTCCGGCAGTTTCCGACCACGCAGCGATAGGTCCCGTCTTTTGTCTGCCAGAGTTTCGGATCCCTGAAATCAAACCTGCTTGCACCCTCGGGAAGATCGTGCTCGTCCAGCACAGGATTGTCCTCGTATTTCTCATAGTCCACTCCGTCCCCAATCGCCAGGCACTGTGCCTGCACTTCGCAGACTTCCCCATTCTGCTGGGGTTCCTGTATCACGCCCGTGTACATGAGCAGCTGTCTCCCGTCCGGGAGCGTGACCGCACTTCCTGAGAAACAGCCATCCTTGTCGTACGGCTCATCAGGAGCCAACGCCACAGGAAGATACCTCCAGCGGAGCAGATCCCCACTCACTGCGTGCCCCCAATGCATCGGCCCCCAGTGGCAATCATACGGGTGATACTGATAGAACAGATGATACTCTCCGTTGTAGAAAGAAAATCCGTTTGGATCGTTCATCCAGCCCACGCGTGTGGAGAGATGGAACTCTGGCCGTCCCTCATCCCGAATCAGTTTTTCTGCTGTCTCCTCATATTTTCTGGCGTCGCGCAATGTCTGGCTGTTCATTCCGATACCTCCTGTTTTCATTCTTGGTCTTTTCTCTTCCATTGTTGCATAAAACGTATCATATACTTGCCTATTTGCTATCAAAAAAGCATTTTTGTTGCATCAAAATTTTGCTTTTGTAAAATCAACGCCGGGAGCTGCCGTAAAACAGACCGTTCCATCCCCATTCGGTCAGGATTCCTGTTCCACAGCAGCCCCCGGCTTTTTAAATGCCCGGTCCTGTCTGCCCGCTGCTGCCGTTACAGTTCAGGTCAGGCTGAAACACCGGCCGCCGAGGCCGTATCAATGTTTTCTGAAATAGCGCTTACTCCGCCTCTACATAACGGTCATACGCGTCCTGGTATGCCTGCAGGAGGTCTTCCATACCACAGCCATAGGTCAGGTTGTCGAGGTACTCCGCCCACTCGTCGTCGGACGGGCCGCCATCGCGGAGCCACAGGCCCTCGTTCTCAGCTACCGTGTTCTCAAAGTCAACCTTGTACATATCGATCGTATCCAGCTCATCCGACGTAAACACGCAGTCTACCGGATAGGTCGTCGTGTCGGATACGTAAGGCATCCAGAAGTCGTTCAGATCGGTCAGACGCTCGATCGCGCGATCCTCCATCTTGAAGGTCGACTGATAGTAATCGCTGAGGATCAGCTTCGGACCATAAACTTCATATTCACCCTTGAGCTCGCCCGCGCCCTTGCCAAACTGCTCCTGCGCCTGCTCGTCGGTGATGCTGAGCCATACGCCGTTCTCGTCCTGCTCCGTGAAGTAGGTGCCGATCGGGCCGTACTGAAGCTGCATGACGTTCTCCGGCTCATACCACTGATCGAAGAATTTCAGAAGGTTCGCCGGGCTCTCGCACTCCTCCGTGATGCTCAGGTTACCGCTGTTCGTAGCGCCGCCGGTGCGAACTGTGACATTGTGCGTGCCGTCCGGGCCGTCCAGAATCGGAAGGAATACATAATCGTCCGCATAGTCGCCCATCAGCTCCTCAATATACCACCAGGTGGAAACGCCCACATAGCCCTGGCTGCACTTTGCCATCAGCTGCGTGTCGCTCTGACTGAACATCTCAACGTCCATCAGACCCTCTGCAAACCAGTCGTGGAAGTAGGTGATCGCGTCACGGTATTTGTCGGTCGCGCAGACAAACTCCACCGTTCCGTCCGGATTCAGCACCAGATCATTAATAACATCATTCGGCCAGTTTGTAAAGCCGAAACCAGCGTAGAAGACATTCTGTCCCCAGCACCACTGATCGAAACCGGTGCTCATCGGGATTGTGCTGCCCGCGTCGTTGCCGTAGTATTTCGCGCTCATGTCGTTCTCCTTGAAAGCGACCAGAGCGTCGTGCAGCTCGTCGAGCGTGGTCGGCACCTCAAGTCCGAGGTCGTCCAGCCATGCCTTGTTGATCATACTGAACTGCGGGATCGTGTAGATGCTGTAGTCATTCTCCGCGCCGATGCCCGCGGTGCCCATCTGCTCGCCTGCCGGCAGGCCGTAAATACCGCCGTCCTCCATCGTGATCGCGCTGCGGATCTCCGGATGCTCCTCGAGGATCTTCGCCAGGTTCGGCATATACTCTTCGGTCAGATACGGGCTCAGGTCGATGAACGTGCCGTCTGCGCCGTAGTTCGTCAGGTCGTAGTTCGAGAAGCCGACGCCCATAAACGCGTCCGGAAGCTCGCCGCCCGCGATGCGGATGTTCACCTGCTCAGCCAGGGAATCGCTCATCGTCTCCCAGTCGATCGAGATGCCTGCTTCTTCCTGCATTGCGTTCAGGACTTCGTTGTCCTCATAGCCGCGGCTGAGTGCGCTCATGCCACCCAGGATCGTAAACTCTGTCTGCGAGGTGTCCGTGTTGGCCTCCGCGTTCGCAACTCCCGCAAAGGATGCTGCCACCATGCCGGCCGCCAAAAAACCCGAAAGTGCTCTGCGATACATTTTCTTGTTCATTTTGCTCTCCTTTTCTTTTAATTGGTTTGTGCTTGGTTGACGGGTTCCTATTTCATGTTTCCTATTTCTATGAATGCTCAATTTCATGGAGTGGCCCATGCCGAATCGCCAAGGCTTCCGTTTTCTTGTCCACGGCAGCGCGGACTCAGCCCTTCACCGCGCCTGCCATGAAGCCCTTCTCGAAATACTTCTGCACGAACGGGTAGATCACAAGCATCGGAGCCGCAGCCACCATGATTGACGAGAATTTAATCATCTCGGTCAGCTTGTTCAGCTCTGCGTATCCGCCGGAGATCGTGCTCGCCTGGCTCGCGCTCGCCGAGCTCTTGATCAGGATGTTCCGCAGCACGAGAGGAAGCGGAGCCTTCTCCTGTCCCGGCAGGTAAATCAATGCTGTGAACCAGTCGTTCCAGTAGGCCACCATGCTGAACACGACCATAACCGCCATGATGGAACGGCTCAGCGGTACGATGATCTTAAGGAAGGTCGTCCACTTGGACGCACCGTCGATCTCCGCCGCCTCGACCATCTCCTTCGGAATACTGTTCTCGAAGAAGTTGCGGACGATGATCATGTTGCCGACCGCCACGCCGCCCGGGAGGAACAGCGCCCACATGTTGTTGATCAGGCCGGTCTGCTTGACGACTAAGTAGGTCGGGATCAGGCCGCCGCCGAAATACATGGTGATGATGAAGAAAATACTCAAAAACGTTCTGCCCGGCAGGTCCTTGATGCTCAGCGGATAAGCCGCAAGATACAGGACCACGACGGAGAAGATCGTGCCGATCACCGTGTACTTGATGCTGTTGAGGAAACCGGTAAAAATATTCTTGTCCGCGAACACCGCCTTGTACCCGTTGAGCGTGAATTCACTCGGCAGAAGGAAGGTTTTGCCCGCATACACGTCATACGGGTTGGACACGGAAGCGATCAGTACGTAGTAGAGCGGGTATGCCACCAGGAATACGACGACAAGGCAGAGGGCTACCAGGATAATATCGCTGGTCCGATCGGACAGGCCTCTGAGCTGTCCTGCTTTTTTCTTTCCCATGCTGCACCTCCTACACAAAGCTTACGTCTTCTGACAGCTTGCTCGCCAGCTTGTTGACGACAACCAGAAGGATGATGTTGACAGCCGTGTTGAACAAGCTGATCGCGGTCGAGTAACTGTATTTCGCGTTTTCAATACCCTGCTGATACACGAACACGGAGATAATGTCGCTCGTCGCCTTGTTCAGATCTGTCTGGAGCAGGAATACCTTCTCGAAGCCTACGTTCATCAGGTTGCCGGCGCTCATGATGAGCATCAGCACGATCTGCGGAAGCAGCTCCGGAAAGTCAATGAAACGGATCCTCTGAAACATGGAAGCGCCGTCGATTCTTGCCGCCTCATAATGAGAAGCGTCGATGTTTGCCAGCGTCGCCATGTAGACGATGATGCCCCAGCCTGCGTCCTGCCAGATACCGGACACGATATAGATCGTGCGGAACGCGGCCGACTGAGACAGGAAGTCGATGTTCGTGCCCGCGATCAGGTTGATCAGACCGCCGGACGGGCTTAAGAAGATGCGGATCATACCACAGACGACCATGGTAGAGATAAAGTGCGGCGCATACAGCACCGTCTGTACCGTCCTCTTAAACTTGTTGAACCGCAGCTGGTTGATCAGCAGAGCCAGGATGATCGGAACCGGAAAGCTCCAGAGCAGGCTGTAAAAGCTGAGCAGGATCGTGTTTCTGATCATGCGGACACAGTTCGGCGACTTGAAGAAGCGCTCAAACCACTGGAGTCCGACCCACTCGCTCCCCAGATAACCCCGGTTCGCCTTGTAGTTCCGAAATGCAATCTGAATGCCGTACATCGGTATGTACTTATAAATAACAGTGAGTACGACAGGAATCAGAAGCATCAGGTACAGCTGCCAATATGCGCGGATCCGCTGCGAGACTGATTTATTCGTCGCCCTGGCAGCTGCTTTTGACTTACTCATAAATCTCTCTCCCTTCTTTCGTTCCATAAAATGCCATTTATTTCATGAAACGTTATTTTGTTTGTGATATGAGAATAACCCCTACTCCCTGTTTTGTCAACGTATTTTCAGTCCAAATGAACACTTTCATCGCTTTTTCACAAATTTATTTTGTCTATTTTGTGCATTGTGCTGATATGAACCGTTTCATGAAAATGTTTCATTTTTTCCTTTACAACTCCGTGAAACTGATGTATAATCATTTCATGAAATGTTCACCGCGCGTCGGGATACATCTCGTCAGACACGGTGCAATTTCGGGCGAACAGTCAGATAATCCTGGCAGCCTTTACTTCAATATATCATCAGAAAGAAAGGATTATACATAACAATGAGAACAAAAAGCACAACTCCCACAATCAAGGACGTGGCAGCAGAGGCAGGAGTCGCGCTCGGTACCGTCTCCAAAGTGATCAATGGTCTCCCAGTCGGCGAGAGCTACCGCATCCGCGTAGAGGACGCGATCCGAAAGCTGGACTACCATGTCAACAGCTACGCGCAGGGCATGAAGGCCGGCAAAACACATACGGTTGCGCTGCTGATCCCGAACACCCAGGAGCCGTATTTCGCGAGGCTTACCTATCACATCAACCTCGCCTTATTAAAAAGAAATTATCGGATGCTGCTGTGCTCTACGGATTACAATCAGACGGCCGAGCAGGAATACATCACGATGGTTCAGCAGAACAAGGTGGATGGAATCATCGGACTGACCTACAATCCTGAGCTCACGATTGCAGAGAACATTCCTTTTATCTCAATCGACCGTTCCATCGGGCCGCATGTGCCCTGTGTCGCCAGCGACAACTTCGCCGGCGGACAGATGGCGGCGGAGAAGCTCGCGGATCTCGGCTGTCGGCACGTGGCCTTTCTGCGGATCGGCTCCTCGCTTTCCAACGAGCCAAACAAGCGCAAAGCTGGCTTCGAGAATGGCTGTCTGGCGAGAGATCTTTCCTATAATATGAAGATTCTTGAGGACGGGGATTCTATAGATGAGTTCAATGACTTTCTAATGGAGCACATGCACGACGGCAGGCTCGACTTCGACGGACTGTTCTGCGTGACGGACCATGTCGCCTTCCAGGTGCTGAAGATGCTGCAGAAGCTGAAGGTGCAGGTTCCCGAGGATGTGCAGGTGATCGGCTTCGACGGCACGCGCGCCTTCGGCAAGGAGGAATACGTCTGCTCCACGATTGTTCAGCCGACGGAGGATATCGCAGAAATGTGCGTGGAGCTGTTGCTCCAGGAGAATCTGACGGCGAAGCCCCCGCTCGTGTGCCTGCCAGTCTCCTACGGGCACGGTTGGACGACGCGGGAATAAGATCAGAAAGAAGGGCAAAAATTGAAGAACTGGTGGTACTACCACAAATGGTATGTCGTCTGCTGCGTGATCCTACTGCTGATCGCAGGGGATCTGCTCGCGAGCAAATTCGGCTGGTTCAAAAAACAGCCCGATCTGCAGATTGCCTATATCGGAAAGACAAAGCTCCCTGAGGACACTGTCGCCGCACTTGAGACAGTCTTTGCCTCCCTCGCTGACGACTACAACAAAGATGGAACCGTGCTGGTGCAGGTCAACCAGTACGCGACCTCTAATCCGGAGGTGCAGACAGACGCAGCTTTTTCCGGCACTGTCGGTACAGAGGCAGACAATCATTTCTCTGCTGCTTCAAACGGTGACCCTGCGGCAGTTGAAAATCCGGCTTCGGTGTCAGATGCCCATACCGACACATCGTCTGATGTCGCGCCCATCGGCGACACCGGTATCGTGACATCCGGCGTCGGCAACGGCATCACGGGCGTCGGCTCCACCTTCTCCGGCGATCTCTCCTTTTATCAGAATGCATACGAGATCCCGTTGATCGGAGATATCACGGACTGTACCAGCTATCTTTTCCTGATGGAGGATCCGAAGGAATTTCAGCTTATGTATCAGCTGCTTGCGATGCCGGACGGAAGCTGCCCGGACGACAAGGATTTCTCCGTGGACAACAAGGTCTTCCGCTGGGATTCCTGCAGCCTCTTGTCCGATGCAGAGCTCGGAGACTACAGCGACTCGATGCTCGGCGAAGAGGTTTCCGGAGAAAACAAGGATCTCCTCTCCGGCCTGTACCTTGGTCGGCGCTGTTTTTTCACCGACAAGCGCTCCGCCAACGAGGATGGATGCGCCGGACTGTGGGAGGAGCTTGTGAAGCACCTTCGTGTTCAATGAATCCAATTCAAGGAGGATACGCATTATGAATATTCGAAAATTCCTTCTCCTGGCCGTCGGCACAGCGCTGCTTCTGACCGGCTGTGCCGCCTCCGCCCCGAAAACTGCGGCGGATGGTCAGACATGGAGCGAAGACTGGGTCATGGTCGGAAATAGACTTGGGATTGAAGCTCCGGAAGGGCTCTCGCTTTTGGGAAACAAAGATATCCTGGCAGCAGAAGGCCTCTATTACGCGACTTGGACCAAGGGTGATTCCGTTCCCTACGAGAACGACGACGGAGACACAGTTGACCTCTACGACGCGCAGATCTATCTTCTGGCCGGTGAGTCCCGCAGCGCCGAAAAAGCACAGGACAATATGGAAACCTGGCTTGCCGCCGCCAAAGGAAACTATGATGTGACCTCCGAGAAGACAGTGACCTGCAACGGTCAGGAATATACGCTGCTCACCTATACGATCACGAAGGAAGACTCTCCCTACGAGCGCGGTGTCTCCGCCCTGGGCTGCTGCAATACCGAAGCAGTCTGCGTGGAGCTCACCTGTGTCAAAAGCTTTGAGGAAGATCTGGAGCCGATACTTACCGGCTTTTTGGAAGGCTGCCACTATGCGGCCAGATGAGAAATGCAAACAATATTTATTGTGCCGCAGGAAAAAAGCGGCGGAATGGAGCGTATCATGGGACTGATGTTTAAGAAAAATCTTTATCGCGCAGGCAGCGGAAAACGCCTGACCGGAATGGCACGCTATACCGAGGTGCTGGAGCGTGATTTCAAAAAGCTGTTTCTGGCAAATTTAGTGACTCTGGTCTGCTTCCTCCCCTTTGCCGCCGGAGTAGTTTTCTCCATTCTCACATCCAGCGTCCTGGTGTTGATCCCCACCTGCATCGTCGGCGGACTGATCGCAGGCCCGGCGCTCTCCTGCATGTATGATTCCATCTTCCGCGGGCTGCGCGACGCCTCTGGCAAATGGTGGGACAACTATCGTCACGCATGGAAACAGAACTGGCGGCAAGCGCTCCTTCCAGGCGTCGTCTTTTGCCTGATGCTCGGATTCTATGCGTTCATGGTGATGCTGTTCTGGTGGGCCACACGCTTCCCCGGCTGGGGCACCATCGCAATCTTCCTGTTCAGCCTGCTGCTCTTCACCACTTTTTTCGAAATCTACTGGCCGCAGGTCGCTCTGTTCGACCAGTCCGCCATAGCAGGCGCGCGAAATTGCCTGCTGTTTGTGCTGCGCTTCCCACTCAAATCACTCGGCACAGCGCTGCTGCAGCTTCTCTACTGGACAGTCTATATTCTGTTTTTCCCGTGGTCGCTCTTTCTGCTGCCGCTGATCGGTTTCTGGTTCATCCTGTACACGGCAAGCTTCCTGCTCTACAATACCTTCGAGCAGAGCTTCCAGCTCGAAGAGCAAATTGCGGAGGCTTTCCCGGAACAAGCTCCGTACTATGAAGACGACGAGACGTGGCTAAAGCGCAAGCAGGCGGAATCACGTGTTCACAAAGACGACTAGGGAAAGTCCATTCTTTCATAAATTCAACGCAGATCATCCGGAATCGTCTCCTCTATCGGCTGCAATAACTCAGCAAGGTCGTATTGCCGCCCTATATTTGTGGAGTCCATTTTCCTGACACAGTTTTTGATCCACGGAAATTTCTGTTTTAAGTCACCTAACAGATCGTAAATATCAGCATTTGTCATTTTTACATTCGAGGTATATCCGGAACCCTGACGATGTGAGAAGTTCTGATATGCGAAAAAACGACGTAAGTCCTCATACGCCAAACGATAATTTGACCCAGGATAATATTCCTGTAGTTGATGTGTGTCGAGATCAAAATTAATTGCCTTATAATATCTTCTTTCCAAATATTACACTCCTGCCATCTGCTTTTCCCGGTAATGTTTCAACAGATCCTCCTCATCGAAATCGTTCGGGTCTTCAGAATCATCATTGCTGCACAAAAGCCAGACTGATACATTATCCATAAACCATGGCTGCTTTTTCAGAAAATTTACAATAACCCCGAAATACGCAAAATCAACCGGTCTGTCCGCACCGCAGTAGACAAGCGTTCTATTCGATTCAGGCAACTTCGTAAGCCCCCTTTTCATGAATAGTTTGTCAATCGTGCTATAGATACTCTCTAACGGATACCTTTTTTCGATATTTATCTTATCGTCATTCATGCGGATAACCATCTTCATCATTATGGAAAATCCTCCTACTGCAATATTGCATAAATACCTGCTCCCTTTTCAGTCTGCGCATAAACATCATATCATGCATTGGTTCCGGCGTCAACTTATAATTTGTGAATATAATATTTTTTAAGTGATATATTTGGTTTTAAGTAACTTCTAAAAACGGCAGGCCATACGGCCTGCCGCAATTTTTTGTCTCAAAGCTTACGATGCCTCCGGCATCGCCGCCTGACTCTCCGACGTCTCAGGATCACCTGCGTTATTCGGCTGCGTCATCTGCGCAACGAGAGCCGCGATCTGGTTGATTAATTCATCCGGCACACCAGCTTTCTTGCAGTTCTCCATGATCGCCTCCAAGTGAAGATCCGCGGCGTACGTCTCCATCTCCTCCTGGCTGTCCGCCCGGTACACTGTTCCCTCGCCGGCGCCGCTGCCAGTCAACAGTTCCTCGTCCTGTCCCGACTTCAGGTAAAGAGTCGCAATCGGCTCATCATTCATCGTCAGACTCACGGAGAGATTGTTGATTTTCTCTTTCGCCCTCTCCTCCACGTCAAAAATCAGCGCGAAGTCCTCAAGCGGCATCGACCCCTGCGAATCGTCCGTCTCCCCCACGTAGGTCAGCTTATAGGTGCCGTCCAGGTCGCTCGGCTCGGCATTCACATCGTAATCGCTCACCTCGATCTTGCACTGAAGGAGACCGTTCTGTGTCACCATGTACTCGCCGTTCAGCCTGCCGTCCGTGATCGTGCCGACGCCCGAGAGGACACCGCTTTCCCCGCTCTGTCCATCGCCCGCAGCATAGTACATGCGCAGCGCCGCCTGATCGTCTTCCAGGACATTGAGCCAGGCAATCTGAGCCTCCGTCTCTCCATCCGAGACGACTGAGAATTCCCGGCCCGCGCACTTGCCGTCCGCATCCAGCCATACCTTCGCGGAAATGTAGTTGTCCTCGCCGTACTCTCCGGCCCCCGCAATCTCGTCCTCCAGATTGCTGATCGCCTCATCCATCGCCTGCTGATATTCCTCGTAAATATTCTCCTGCTGGGAGAACGTCCCAAGGTTCTCAATCATCTCCTTTAGCTGCTCGTCGTCCCTCGCCTGCTTCGCCATCTCCAGCACGACAGAGTACACATCGTCCGCGTAGAGACGTCCCTCCTCCACCGTGAAAGTCTGTTCGAGGTTCGCCAGTGTCTCCGTCTTCTCCTCGGAGGATGCGTCCGTCATTTTGTCAAACAGAATATCCCCATAACGCTTCAAAAGCTCTGCCACCTCGTCGCCGTCCGCCGCGAGCTCTGCCAGAAACTCCGGATTCATCACTTCCTTCAGGCGCTGCCACTGCTGCCTCGCCTCCTCCGTCTCAAACTCAAACGGAGCCCCGATATAGTTCTCGCTGATCTCCGGCACCCGGAATTTGACCGCATCGTTCCCGAGATCGATCGGCAGCTCCAGCGTGGCCAGCACCGTGTCGTTCAGGCACAGACCGATCACCGCATTGATCACATTGCTCTCCTCACTGCCAACCGCGGCCTTGAGCCCGATGCTCTCAAGCCAGGAAAAATCCATCGCTTCTCCGTCCGACGTCGCGAGAATACTGCCAAGCATCGTGCGCACGAGATCCCCGAACTCAAGCTTGAGCTCCCCGGAGGAAATCTCACTCTCCTGAGATTCTGCCATCGCCTCATCCCACAGCCCTCCGTAGAGATCGGCGAACGCCGCCCAGTTCCCACGCTCCGTGTCGACATAAGCCGCCGAGGCCGTAAGCGGGCCAAACCCCGCAAGCGCAAGCGAACCAGCCGCAAGTACCGCCGTAACCTTCTTTCTAAACCCTGTTCTCATAGTTGCCCTCCTTATTATGATACATACTCTAAAATTCCGTCATCGGTGTATCATTAATTCTCCCGATTTCGTTTCACACCGATTGTAACACAAATCCCGCATTCACACCAGTAGTCTTATCAATAAAATAAATGATCCGAGGAAATGAAACCTGTGGGCAGTGTGCCAGCCAAGAAAAGCAGGCGCAAAAAATCACACCAGCCGGAGCGTGTTCCCGGGATAAGCAAGTGTGAGACCGGACACCTCCGATACGGGCTTGCCGCACTCCTCCCGGAACTGGTGTGACATATCCATTATAAAGTTCTGTCCAAATAATTTCAAGTGTTTATACTTTCCGCGCATCGCCTCCCGGCAGTCCCTGCATCTTTCCACAATAAAGCGCCCCTATTCTGATCAAATAAAGCTCTTTCCTTTTGTCAGAAAAGAGACTATAATAAAAAAGAATTCGACGGAGGATCCGATCTTCAAAACCGGATTTTTAAATTGTCAGAAAGGGATTAGGATGGACAGTAAGATTGTTAAATTTAAAAAGACAGCGCTGGACGACGATGCCGCGATCTACCAGCGCTCCAAGGACACGATCACAAAAGAGGAGCTCAAAAATCTTCCGTTCAGGCAGAAGCTGGGCTACTACAAGGATTACTATCTGAAAATCACGATTGGGATAATCATAGCGGCCGTGCTTATCTTTTCCATTCTGAATACAACCGTCTTCAACCGCTCCGAATGCCGTCTCTCCCTGTGCTTCCTGGATGGCGCCCTGCCTGAGCGCAGCGAGGAGATGGACAGCTTCTTCGAGGAAGCGATCGGTCTGGAGAACAAGAACGACTTCATACACTCCGACACCTATGTGCTGGGCAATTACCAGATGGAAATGGCGTACAGGACAAGACTCATGGCAAGGGCGATCGACCTGGTCGTCTGCCCGCGCGATGTCTTTCTCGAGCAGTCCGAGCAGGGTCTTTTCTGCGATCTGCGCGAGCTTTTGCCGACGGATATGTACGCTCAGCTCTCCGATCTGATGATCGAGAATAAGATAGCCGAGACTGACGACGCGGGCGAGGTCGTCTCCTATTCGGAGCCTATGCCAATGGGGATCGACCTGTCCGGCAGTAATTTCTACAAGGAATACGGCGGATTACTCGAACAGCCGGTGCTCTGCGTCACATGGAATCCGGAGAACAAAGGAAACGTCCTCAAGGCGATCACGTACTTCACCGGGATCGACGTCTCTCTTTCAGAGACAGAAGAAGCCTCCGAGGAGGCTTCTTCTGAGTAATCTTCTAAATGATTATCTGCGTAATCTTTTGAATCATTCTCTCTGAACAATCTGAGGATCTCTTCGCTATTTCATCAGCTTTTGGATCGTGCCGCAGAGCTCATCCACGGCCTCGTGATTGCCCTCACGGATATCGTCGACGACGCAGGTCTTGATATGGTTCGACAGCAGAGCCTTGTTGAAGCTGTTCAGCGCGGACTGCACCGCCATCACCTGTGTCAGAATGTCCACGCAGTAGCGCTCCTCCTCCACCATGCCCTGTATACCTCGAATCTGTCCTTCTATGCGTTTCAGACGGTTCATCAGGTTCCGGTACTCTTCGTTCTCGCGGTGCTTCATCCTGCAGCCGCATTCTGAGATCATATTCTCCGCCGGCTGCTCCTCCGCCTTCTTTTCTTCCGCCACTTTTTCTTCTATTCTTTTTTCCTGCATCTTTCGCTCCCCGCAATCCTCTCCGCAACCGCTGCTTCCTGTCTCCGGCATTTGCACACCCGATATGCTTTTCTGCGCTACTGTGTTCTCTTTTAGCGAGAGCCCGCCAGTGTCTCTTCTTTAAGGATTCCCTTTTCTGCAAGGATCTTCCTTACAGTCTCTTTTGCCATGGAAAGCTTCTCGGCAATGGCCTCGACAGAAAGATGCATTTCCGTGTAATATACTTCAACCTTTCCTATTGCCTCACCGCGTGCTTTTCCGCGCGCCTCACCGCGTGCTTCAGCTTCTTCACAGTGCACCTCAAGATCGGTCTCATAATCGTATTCAGCCATCATCATATTGATAACCTCCTTGCCTTTTCGCCCGAGATAATCTGCAAGGATGTCTTCTTTGATACATTCCTTTACGGCTCTCTCAAGCTTGCTTTTGTCTCCGCCAAACTGCCGCGTCTTCTTAACAAATTCGCTGTACTGACGAAGTGTGCCACATTTCTCTAGAAGCTCATGCTTTTTATCCGTGTTGATGTTGACTACTCGGACCTCCAGTTCCAGCTTTCCGTTTGGTCCGCATCGTTCCGCGAACGCATCTGAAAGCCTCAACACCTGTTCCTCAGGCTGGTCTTCCTCTCCATTATATAAGACAAGAAAGGACGGCGCCATCAGCTGATACTGCAACTCTGAATACCTGGCCTTTACCGGTATCAGCTTTTCATACTCGCGCGCAATGTACATCAGCATGCGCACTGGCATATTCGGGTTGATTGTACTTTGATGTTCGCTCAAAATAATTCTTCGATCTCCAACCGAAAATGCCACATCATTCTTCATATTCTTAAACAGAACATCTTCCAGTCGTACTTTCCTGATCAGAGAAGTATCTTGCAAGCTTGTATCAAAAAGCCCGTTGTACAGCTCCAGCAGATTTTTCTCCGCAGTTTCATCTAAATAGTAAAGATCACAAAATACACTATCCTTATATTCTCTATTCTCTTTTGCCATTGTTTCCTCGCTTTCTATGGCATCTCCCAGAAAACGGAAACTTTTGGGAATGGCAATTATATTCTACTGCACCGCTCTTTTCGCGTCAAGAAAAAGCGCGGCGCTTTTCCCTGTTTACATTCTGGCACTTTTCAATTATACTTGTGTTTAGTGTACAAACAGCAACGAGCCCTGCACACTCGAAAAGCCTTCGGCTTTTCTCGTTCGCGGGCAGTCGCCCTATAAATACGCTGGAACACGAAAGGAAATACCCCATGAAATACATCGATCTTCACGTCCATTCCAATCAGTCCGACGGCACCCTTACTCCAAAAGAGCTGGTCCGCCTGGCCGCGAAGCAGGGTCTGTCCGCCTTCGCCCTGTCCGACCACGACAATACCTCGGGCGTCGCAGAAGCACTGGCTGCTTCCTCCGAATACGGGGTGGAGGTCATCCCGGGCGTCGAATTCTCGACAGAGTACCTCGGCATAGACATTCACATCGTAGGGCTCGAATTTGAATTAGAAAATCCAGAGTTTCAAAAGCAGGTTGCCGAATATCGGGACGAACGGCTTTTCCGCAATCGGAAGATGATCGACCGCATGGCCGCGGACGGAATTGATATCAGCTGGGAAAAAATGGAGCAGTCTTTCGGGCCGATCGCATGGACGCGGGCGCATTTCGGCCGCTATCTGCTCGACCACGGATATGTGAACGAGATCAGCGAGGCTTTCAGCACCTATATCGGCGAGGACTGCAAATACTTTGTTCCCCGCGAAAAGAGCACTCCGTACGATGCGGTGCGCCTGATCCGCAAATACGGCGGTATTCCGATTCTTGCGCACCCGTTTCAGTATCATTTGTCGCGGGAACAGCTTGAGGAGCTGATCGGCGGGTTGAAGGACGCCGGTCTTATCGGGATGGAGGTATACTACTCCACGTACAACAAAGAACAGAGCGCCAAACTGCTTGCGCTCGCACAAAAATACGATCTGGCTCCTTCTGGCGGGTCGGATTTTCACGGGGATAACAAGCCTCTGATCTCTCTTGGCACAGGGATAGAAAATAACCTGAAAATCCCCTACTCCATTCTGGACGAGCTGCGCGCCAGGCGAAAGGAGGCAGCCGACCATGCCGGCAAACAAAAATAGAAAAATATTGTTCACAGATCTGGACGGGACTCTTCTGAATGATGAAAAACAGATCTCTCCGGGCAATCAGGCCGCCATCGACGAGGCCCTCGCCAAGGGGCACGCCATCGTGATTTCTACGGGCCGTTCTCTGCCGAGCGCGCTTGCACTGGCTGACCGTCTTGGCTTCTCAGGGGAAGGCTGCTATATCATTGCCTGGAACGGCGGGCAGATCTATGATTTGTATCGTGAAAGAACCATCTACAGCAGAACGCTTCCGCGTTCTCTGGCACGGCCGTTGTTCGATATGGCAGCTGCGCGAGAGATTCATATTCAAACCTATGATAGCATACATGTCCTCTCCGAGCATGACAATCAGATGCTCCGCGACTATGAGCGCTTCACCGGCCACCACTACCGTGTCGTCGCGAATATCGAACAGGTTTTGAATGTGGATCCCTACAAGATGCTCGCAATCCTCTACGACTGTGATGCCCACAATCGATTGGAAACCTTTCGTCAAGAATTGCTGTCAGCTTACCCGGACATCATTTCAAGCTTCTTTTCCAGCGACACTTATCTGGAAATCGTGCCAAAGGGCGTCTCCAAAGGCTCCGCAATCCGATGGATGTGCGATTACATGGATATCCCGCTTGAGAACTCCATCGCCGCCGGGGATGCCCAAAACGATATCTCCATGCTGGAGGCAGCGCACATCGGCGCCGTCATGCGCAACGCTTTTTCGGGCGTCGCGGAGCATGGGAACTACGTCACAGAGGCGGACAACAACCACGATGGCCTTGCAGAAATCATCCGCCGGTTTATGCTTTGACGCCGTTTCAGGCTTTGACGCCGTCTTCTTTCTCAAACTAATTTGATCCTGCGAAAAAATGCTCCCTCTCCGTGACCGGCCTTTTCGCCTGTTCTCCGGAAAGGGAGCATATTATTTGTTTCGCTTATTTCACGGATCTTGCTGATCCGGCTTCTTCACAGCCTCTCTGCCGGTTTTTGCAGATCATGCCACACTCAGGAACGTTTTCTCCTGCGAATGAACACGCTCAACAGAAGGAGGAACAGCAGGCAGGAAGCCCCCGCCAATACTACCATTATCGCGATCGGCGTCTCATCGCCGGTCTTCACTGCCTCCGCCGGTGTCAGTACCCGGAAGGTCACCGATCTGGTATCTGTCGTTCCGTCCGGTACCCAGTTGGTCCCGTCAAATACGTCCTTCGCATAATTGACCTTCAACGTGTAGTCCCCGCGTGCCTTGATCGACATGGAAGTCGTGTACGGCGCCGCCTGCCAGGAACCGGTCACGTTTCCGATCTGATAGCCGGTCGGACGATAGCGGTAATCACCCGGGTTCGGATTGGAATTGTCCATCCCGGCGCCTGCCGCTGTGAACTTGATCGTGCTATCTGTAATGTACTCTCCGCCTGCCACGAGATCCAGAATCTGGTTGCTGTTCGGTGACGGGCCGTCCTTGTATGCGGCGCTGACTGTCACATCGCTCGCCGGCATCGTGAACGTCGTCTTCCATCTGGAAGAGTCTCCGAATGTCACCTTTCCGCTGACAGCCTTCCACTGGTCGAACTCTCTGCCACTCGCCGGATAGTTGGAATAGATCGTAACCTCCTGTCCCATGTAGTAGGTGTCATTGTCCGCATAGCCGTTCTGCACCGTCACATGATACTCTTTCATTCTGTAGTAAGCAGACACCTCAACATCCGCAGTCGGCATCTGGAAAGAGGTGGTCGCCTTGTTGGCGTTCTTCAGGGTCACGTTTCCGCTGTCCACCTTCCAGTAGTCAAACTCCATTCCCTCCGGAGCCTCATCTGCCGTGATCTTCACCTTCGTGCCGCTGGCCGCCTTCGTATAATCAGCGGTACCGTCATTTACCGTGATGCTGTATTCGATCGGAACAAATTCCGCCGTCACCGTCACATTGGAAGCCGGAACCGTAAAGTTCGTCGTTGTTTCTCCCACTGCCGTAAACATGGAATCTGCAATTGCCTCGCCTGCCTCTGTCTTCGCAGACCATTTAGAGAACTTCATCCCTGCAGCCGGCACGTTCGCCTGAAGCTGAACCACTTTTCCTGCTTCAAAAGAACCGGATGCTGTTCCCGTCGCCGTGACAACACCCCCGGAGACAGTCACCGTATAGGTGGGCGCCGGTGTCGGCTCCGTCTGAATCTCAGTGTACTTAGCCTCAAGCGTCACATCCGCCTTCGGCATTGCAAACTTTGTCGTCTCTGCGTAAGCATCCTCGAGCGTAGCATTTCCTGATGTAACCACCCAGTTGCTGAACCGGAGATTTTCCGTCTCTCTGTTGTTTGCCGTAACAGTGACGGTCGCTCCCTCCTCAAAGCTGCCTTCCGCAGCCGCAGTTCCATCTACATCCACTGTTCCGTGAGTCACCGTAACCGTATAAGTCGTCGGCGGTGCAGGCTCCTCGATCGGCTCCGGCACAGACTGGATCGGTCCATAGCTGGCAGCGACCGTTACATTCACCGCCGGCATAGAGAAAGTCGCCTTATACGGGTTCCCGGCGTCTGTGCTCAAACCGACGGAGTCGCCTGTCACTGACCCGTCGTCGGACGTTACCGTCCATCCGAGGAATTCAGAACCCTCGGCAGTCTTATCAGACGCTTCAACCGTCACTACAGTACCTGCCGTGAAAGAAGCGGTCTGATCATTCGTCCCGTTCTCCGAGACTACCGTCCCATTCCCATCTTCCATGGTAACAATGTACGTTATCGGTTCATAGCCTGCCGTCACCGTCAAATCCATGTCAGGCATCTCAAAGCTTGCGGTCAGCGGATCGGCGCCCGCAGTGAAGCTGATACTATCAACCTGAATATCCTCCCCTGTCGCCGCATCTGTCGTGCTTGCCGTCCAGCCTGTAAACCTGTGCGCCTGCTCGGTATTATCCACGGCCGTTACCGTTACCGTCTTTCCGACTTCCACGTCGCCCGGAAGAGTAAGCGCAGCTCCGTCCACCGTCGCCGTACCGCTGTTCACGGCTAATTTTCTTGTCTGAACCAGAGGAGCTACCTCCGGATCTGCCACCGGCGTACCGTTAGCATCCACATACTGCGCAGTAAGGGTGACGCCGCTTTCCGGCATCGTAAAGCTAAACGGAGAAACATTATCTGCCGGATCCGGAGTAATATTTCCTTCTATCTGCCAATAAGAGAACGTATACCCGTTCATGCTGTAATCATTTGCCGTGACAGTAACACTGGTTCCCGCCTGGAAAGCATAGCTTTCCGGCACTGTTCCCGCGGCGCTCTGACCATCAACGGTCCCGCGGTACACATCCAGAGTATAGAGATCCAGGCTTCCCAGACCCAGACCGCTGCCGCTCATATCTGCAATTTCCGGATCGGAATTGTACTCATCGTTCGTGGTGATCGGAAAGGCCTCGTCGTCCCCCGCGCCGTCAAAGATGCTGTCAGCCGGAATGCCTGCATCCGGATCTGCCGGAATTTCCGTGTTCGGATCCACGCCATCTCCTACGACTACCACATCCGGCTCTCCTGTGCCTTCCACATTCGGATCAACCGGAACCTCTGCGTTCGGATCCGCCGGAACTTCTACATTCGAGTCTGCCGGAACTTCTACATTCGGGTCTGCCGGAACTTCTACATTCGGGTCTGCCGGAACTTCTACATTCGGATCTGTCGGAACCTCTGCGTTCGGGTCTGCCGGAACTTCCGCATTCGGGTCCGCCGGAATCTCTGCGTTCGGGTCTGCTGGAACTTCCGCCTGCACTGGACGGTAATTCGCTGTGATCGAAGCCTTCTTCTCCGGCATCGTCAAAGTCGTCTCGCTACTCAATTCATCCGTGAGGACGATATCGCTGCCCTGCGGCTCAACCGTCCACTTATCAAACTCCATACCCTCTTCCGGCTCATCCGCCTTGATCTTCACAAGCGTATACGCCGGATAATACGCGCGGTCTTTCTTTGGCGCGTTCTCATCCAGAACCTCGTCAGCTGCCGGAACATAATGTCCGCCAACAGCCTCTGCCGTCTCATCAGCCTCAGACGTGCCGCCGATGACATCCAGCTCGTAACCTGCCAGCGTAAGTGCAACGGAACCGTCCTCCGCTGCCGCGGCGCTGTACACCTTGCCTTCGCTGTCGTTCGTCCACGCCGTCTCTCCCTCGCCAAGCGCGACCGGCTCCCCGTCCAGTGTGACTGGTACAAGGATACCTGTCAGCTCGTCGCCTGGAAACAGGACGGGCGTCGGATCCATCACGCTCGCGTCATACGTCTGCGCAAGCGCCTGCATCGCAGGAAGACAGATCATCAGGCATGCCATCACAATCCCCAAAAATCTTCTTGTCTTTTTCATAGCTGCTCCTTCCTCTCCTTTTACTGCTGAGCGCAGTTTACATATTTTAAGATGCGAATCATATCGCCGCCGTCCGTTTCATGTCGGCAGCGCTTTATCTTCTGTAACGTGATTATAACATGTGTGCAATTAAAAACAATGAATGGTTTCCGTTTAGTTTTCTTAAGAATTTTCTAAGAAATGAAAGTCCTGTGAAAAACAACGCAAAAACAGGGCAGGAGCTTTCCCGTCAGGAAGTCTGCACTGATCCTTTCGGGAGCCGCCTGCCCCTTTCTTGCTGTAAATCTTCCATAATCAGCGGATCGCGGTCACCTCATAATCCTGATCCGTAACCGCTTTTTTGAGCACGTCATCCGCAACCGCCGCACTGAGCTTCACAACCGCCGTGCCGTTCTCATGGCTCACGATCGCCTCTGTCACCTCCGGCAAAGCCTCGAGCGCTTTCTTTACGCGCGCCTCGCAGTGCCCGCACATCATTCCCTTGATCTCCATTGTCTTTTCCATCTCTTTTTGCTCCTTTCGATTTTTCTTTATTATCTTTCTGTCCCGCGACGTGTCGTACATCGAGAACAGGTTCAAACGCAATGCGTTCGTCACCACGCAAAAGCTCGACAGGCTCATGGCCGCCGCGCCGAACATCGGATTCAGCTTCCAGCCAAACAACGGATACCATACTCCGGCCGCCAGAGGAATCCCGATCACATTGTAAAAGAAGGCCCAGAACAGGTTCTCGTGGATGTTGCGCAGCGTCGCCCGGCTTAATCGGATTGCGGCCGCAACATCCGGCAGAGTGCTCTTCATCAGCACCACGTCGGCCGCGTCGATCGCGACGTCCGTCCCCGCGCCAATCGCAATGCCAATGTCCGCCCTTGTGAGCGCCGGAGCGTCGTTGATACCGTCGCCGACCATCGCCGTCTTCCCCTGCTTCTGCAGGCGACGGATCACGCTTTCCTTCCCGTCCGGGAGCACCCCTGCGATCACCTCATCCACGCCCGAGACCGCTCCAATCGCTTTCGCGGTCCGTTCATTGTCGCCCGTCAGCATGACGACACGGATTCCCATGTTCTGAAGCTCCTTGACAGCCTGCGGACTGTCCTCCTTGACGACGTCAGCCACCGCGATGATGCCCAGAAGCTTCCCGTCTTCGCTGAAGAACAGCGGCGTCTTCCCCTCGGAAGCCAGCGCGGCTGCCTTCTCTTCCATAGCTTCCGGAATCTCGGCCATGGTGCGGATAAATGCGAGATTACCGCCCGCAAGGCTGTGCCCTTCGCAGGTCCCACTCAGACCGTTGCCAGGAAGCGCCCGGAAATCATCCGTCTCGCGCACCGGCAAAGCACGCTCCTGCGCCAGGGCGATCACCGCCTTCGCCAGCGGATGCTCGCTCCTGCGCTCTAACGCGAACGCAGCGCCCAGCAGACGTGCTTCGGCTGAAGCTTCGCCGCCCATATCTGCACTTCCTGCAGATATATTCTCCACCGGGCATACATCTGTGACACGCGGTTCCCCGCTCGTGATCGTTCCGGTCTTGTCAAGCGCAACGATCTCCACCTTGCCGGTCTCCTCCAGCGATACCGCCGTCTTGAACAGGATTCCGTGCTTTGCGCCCATGCCGTTGCCCACCATGATAGCGACGGGCGTAGCGAGACCAAGCGCGCACGGACAGCTGATCACCAGCACCGAGATTCCCCTCGCCAGTGCGAAGCCGACGCTCTGCCCTGTGATCAGCCATGCCACGATTGTCACGGCAGCGATTGCGATAACCGCAGGCACAAATACGCCCGATACCCGGTCCGCAATCTTGGCGATTGGCGCTTTCGTCGCCGCCGCGTCGCTGACCATCCGGATAATCTGTGCCAACGTCGTATCCTCGCCGACGCGCGTCGCCTCGCAGGTCAGAAAGCCTGACTGGTTCACGGTCGCCGCAGAGACGCTGTCCCCCGCCACCTTGTCGACCGGGATGCTCTCGCCGGTCAGCGCAGACTCGTTGACCGCGCTGCTTCCCTCGAGGACGACGCCGTCCACCGGAATATTCTCGCCCGGACGCACCACGAAACGATCCCCGATGCGCACCTGGGCGATACCAACCTCTACTTCAGCCCCATCCCTCAGCACCATGGCAGTCTTCGGCGCAAGCTTCATGAGCCCCTTGAGCGCGTCGGTCGTCTTTCCCTTGGAGCGTGCTTCGAGCATCTTGCCGACCGTGATCAGCGTCAGGATCATCGCCGCAGACTCAAAGTAAAATTCATGCATATAGCTCATAACGGACGCGTGGTCGCCGGATGCCTGCGCGCCGGTCATCGCGAACAGCGCATAGACACTGTAGCCGAAGGATGCCCCGGCTCCGAGCGCGACGAGCGTATCCATATTGGGCGCGCCGTGCAGGGCGCCTTTGACCCCGTTTACGAAAAATTTCTGATTGATAATCATGACCGCGGCGGTGAGCAGAAGCTGCAGCAGCCCCACTGCGACATGGTTCCCGTCAAAAAAGCGCGGCAGAGGCCAGCCCCACATCATATGCCCCATCGAGACGTACATCAGCGGGAGCAGCAGACACAGCGACGCGATCAGTCTGCGCTTCATCTTCGGCGTTTCCCTGTCAACCAGCGCGTCATCGTAATCCGGCGCCGCCGAGACGGACGCGGCAGGTGCAGCAGACTCGCCGGACACATCACGCCTTCCCTTCAAGGATGCGCCGTATCCTGCATCCTCGACAGCCTTTATAATCGCCTCGGGGGATGCCGTTCCCTCTACGCCCATGGAATTTGTCAAAAGGCTCACGGAACATTCCGTGACTCCCTCCACCTTCCGGACCGCCTTCTCGACCCTGGCACTGCAGGCCGCGCAGCTCATCCCGCTTACCAGATATTGCTCCATACGCTCACCTCTGACCATCTTCCTTCTCTCTGTATACCCCTGTGGGGTATCTTTTCTGTATTATATCTCAGCGCAAAGAGAAATGCAAGCCTTATTTCACGAAACAATGAAATAATGAAAAAAGTGGACGATACGCGAAAAGGGCTGCCGCGAAACAGCAGACGTCCGATTCCATGCAACGAACATTCTGCTTCGCAACAGCCCCCTCATGTTCTCTGCCGCGCTGCCTTACGCAACCGCGTACTTATCTAATACCTTGCCGAAAAAGCGATCCTCCGGAGAATACTTTACCGTCAGTGGCTTTGTCAGGTCCATGCTCATAACCCCAAGGAGCGACTTGGCATCTACGATAATCCTGTTGTAGAAAATATCTACGTCAAATTTGCACTTCGCAGCCTCGTTGACAAACTCCCTGACATCGTTGATCGTTTTCAGACGGATTTTCTTATCCAGCATATAAATCCCTCCTATCTATTTCCTGCCTTTCAGATTATGTGCTTGATTCCAATGTGTTTAATTTTTGACATTATGGCACGAGTTTATTCATTCGTCAAGGAAGCATTTCGCTTATATTTTCTCACAGGCGAAATAATTTTTCGATATTTTGCCTAACGAGATTTTTGATTTTGTTAAAATAAACAAAAAAGGACTGCCGAAGCAGTCCCTTCTTAACCAGATGTCTATTTCTCCAGTGCTTCCAAAAACGCGTTCAGCCTGGCAAGCAGCACGTCCAACTCGATCCCGTGTACCATCGCCGCCTCTTCCAACGTCTCCATCTGGGAGGACGGGCATCCTACGCAATGCATCCCGCCTGCCATGAGAACCGGGGCAAGCCCCTGATTTACCTGAAGAATCTCTCCGATTGTCATATCCTTAGTGATCTTCACCGCCACCTTGTATCCCTCCTTCGTCCACTTCTGTAATCCTTCGGATGAGCCGTATGCTTTCTGTCATCCGAGCCGGGCCGGAAACCCTCACGCCACATTATAATACGTTTCCGGACATTATGCAAGGCGGAACTCTGGCGATTACCAATGTTTCTGGCGATTGCCAGTGTTTCCACAGAAATACATCACAAAATCAAATATTTCTGCTTGTGTATTTCGCAGATTTGTATTAGAATAAGACAGAGATTCCACGAGGGATCTATAATTCGTATTCTAATAAGGAGGATTCGACTATGGCATATGTAATTTCTGACGAATGCGTAGCTTGCGGCACATGCGCAGGCGAATGCCCGGCAGACGCGATCTCTGAGGGCGATGGAAAGTACGTAATCGACGCTGATGTCTGTCTTGAATGCGGCACATGCGAAGCTGCCTGCCCGACAGGCGCTATCTCCGCAGAATAAATCATCTGCTTACATAGCGACAGCACACAGTACGCCGGAATTTCCGGCACGGAAGGACTGCGCGGATCGGTTCAACCCGTTGGGTGAATTGGTCTGTTGCAGTCCTTGTTATTTGTGTCACTCCCTGCGAAACAGTCTTCGCAACACACGTCCCAGTACCCCGCCGCGCCTCGCATCTGCTTCCAGCGCCACGGCCGCCTCGCGCGCAATCTGCTCATATTGCTGATAAAATTCTTCCAGCTCATCCTTGAGCCGCATCGTGATCGACTCCTCCAGCCTTTCGTTTTGCTCTGAGACCACCTCTTCCATCAGACGGCGCAGGATCTGTTCAAACTGCTGCACCGGCTCTGGCTCGCCCACAGAAACAATCTCCGCGCGAAGGATCTCGGGCTCGTCCGCTGCGCTGCCTGCCTCATTCACCGTGCTCGCGCCGTCTATTCCGCTCGCCGTGCTGTCCGGCTTTCTCGCCGCACCTTCCGACCGCCCTGTCTGCCTCTCCCCGGCAAGCTCCTTAAGCTGTGCTGCAAATTCACTCTCTTGCGCCCTCACACTGAAATCCAGATGCCCCTGCCCATCCAGCAGAAGGCGGATCGCCTTGAGCTGCAGTCCTTTTTCCTTCAGCTCTTTGATCTGCCGAAACGTATCAATATTCTCCTCGCTGTAGAGCCTGTGCCCCTGCGCGCTGCGATGAATCTTTAGCGAGAGCTCCTCCTCCCAATAACGCAAAACGTGCGACTCAACACCTATGAGCCGCACTGCCTCCGAGACTGAATACTCTTTCTCTTCCATGCGATTCTCCCCTTATCTGCTGCGCCTGCTCCGGCAGCATGTCCAACACCCGAGCCCTCAAGGTCGAGTCAGTTTTACATGCTTCCCTACTAAATATATGGCGGAGCGCGGCAAAAAAGAACCGCTTATTTTTTCAAATTTGCAAATTTTGTAAAACGCGGCAGCCATGCAAGCTCGATCGTGCCGATTGGGCCGTTCCTCTGCTTGGCAATGTTGACCTCCGCAATATCCTTCTTTTCCGTATCCGGGTTGTAATAATCGTCTCGATACAGGAACATCACAACATCCGCATCCTGCTCAATCGCTCCGGACTCTCTCAAATCCGACAGCATCGGGCGGTGATCCGGCCTCTGCTCCACCGCGCGGGAAAGCTGCGAAAGCGCAACCACTGGAATCTGAAGCTCTCGGGCGATCTCCTTCAGCGAACGGGAGATATCCGAGATCTCCTGCTGTCTCGACTCCGAGCGCCGACTTCCCTGCATGAGCTGAAGATAGTCAATGATAATGATATCAAGATTATGCTCTAGTTTATATTTTCTGCACCTGCTGCGAAGCTCCTGGACCGAAATGCCTGGCGTGTCGTCGATGATCATGTTGGAGCGTCCGATTGTACCTGCAGCTTCGATCAGGCTGGTCCAGTCGCTGTCGCTCAAATTGCCTGTCCGCAGAATCTGCGAATCCACGCGGGACTCCAACGAAAACAGCCGATTGACCAGCTGCTCCTTCGACATCTCAAGACTGAAAATCGCAACCGTCAGATTGTTTCGAAACGCCATATACTCTGCAATGTTCAAGGCAAACGCCGTCTTGCCCATGGATGGGCGTGCCGCGATGAGGATCAGATCTGACGGCTGAAAACCGGAGGTCTTGTAATCCAGATCGATAAATCCGGTCGCCAGACCGGTCACATTTCCCTTTGCCCGGCTCGCCGCCTCAATCTTGTCCAGGGCATTCAGCACGATCTCCTTGATCGGAGTGAACTCATCTGACGTACCTCGCTGAAGAACCTGGAAAATTTTCTTTTCCGTTTTCTCCATGATGTCGTCTATGTTGTCTTTGTCCTCGTAGCACGCAGACGCGATCTCTTCGTTCGTCCGGATCAGCCGGCGAAGCATAGCCTTCTCAGCAACAATCTGCGCATAATACTTTACATTGGCGGAGGTCGGAACCGCAGTGATCAGATCTCCGGCAAATTCCATGCTGCTGATCTCCGGCGGAACATCCTTCGCCTTCAGCCGATTCTGGAGAGTGACCAGATCGACCGGCATATCTTCATGGTAGAGCTCGGACATCGCCTCGAAAAGGATTCCATACTGTTTCTGATAGAAATCTTCCGCAGTCAGCATTTCCGTCGCCACTATGACCGCATCCCGATCCATGATCATGGCTCCGATCACGGACTGCTCTGCCTCCACGCTGTGCGGCATGACCCGCTTGAGCATCGACTCTTCCACAATATCTCTCCTTTCCGCTTATCCTCTGTATCCAGGCAGCCCCTACGACAGCCGTGTATTTCTCCAGCCATCCGGCTCCTTCCAGGCTCATTGCCCTTGCTATTTCCTACAGCGCGGCGACATTCACCTTGATCTCTGTCGTCACCTTCGGGTGCAGCTTGATAGAAACCTCAGTCACGCCCAGCGTCTTGATCGGGCTGTCCAGAAGAATTTTCTTCTTGTCGACCTCGCGCCCAAGCTGCTTTTTGATTTCCTCCGCGATCTCCTTCGAGGACACGGAACCAAATACGCGCCCGCCGTCTCCGGCCTTCACAGCCACCTTGACTTCCTTGCCTTTGAGCTCCTTGCCCAAAGCCTCAGCCGCCTCCTGCGTCTCCTTCGCGATCTTCTCCGCATTCGCCTTTTGCAGCTTCAGATCGTTCATATTTCCGCTCGTAGCTTCCTTTCCCATGCCCTTCTTGAGCAGCATATTGCGAGCGTACCCCTCGCTGACCTCCACAACATCGCCCTTCTTCCCGAGGGCTTTCACATCCTGCAGCAAAATAACCTTCATAACTAAATCGCTCCTTCTTTTGTCATCTGTGTAAGAACTTCCTTCAATTTTGTGCGAGCTTCCTCAATGCTTACATTGTCAAGCTGCGCGCCGGCGATGTCCATATGTCCGCCACCGCCTAGCCGCTCCATGATAATCTGCACGTTCACCTCATCGATTGCACGCGCGCTGATATAGATCTTCTGCTCAAACTCCGTCAGCACGAAGGAGGCCTTGACCCCGACGATATTCAACAGCTCGTTCGCAGCCTGCGCCCCGATCACCGTCGGGCTCTCAAGCCCTTCGCTCGGGCAGACACTGATCGCATAGCAACCCATGAATGCCTCCGCATGTCGCACCGCCTCTGCCCGCGCCTTGTAGGTCTCTATATCGTTCCGGAAATACTTGCGCACGCGCGTCATATCAGCGCCGTTCCTCCGCAGGAAAGCGGCCGCCTCGAAGGTTCGCATTCCCGTCTTCGCCACGAAATTGTTCGTGTCAACAATGATGCCTGCGTAGATGCTGTCCGCCTCGACCGGCTTCAGTCGTATGCCTTCATCGTAATACTGAAGGATCTCCGCAATCATCTCACATGCCGACGACGAGGATGGCTCAATATAGGACAAAGAGGCATTCTCAATCTTCTCGGTCCCCTGCCTGTGATGATCCAGCACGACGATTGTCCGCGTCAGATAAAGCAGCTCCTCGCACTCTACCATCGCCGGACGGTTCGTGTCGACGACAACCACCACGGTATTCTGGTTGGTCATCTCAATCGCCTGCTCATGCGTCAAAAACAGCTTTTCCTCATGTCCCTCTCCCTGCAGCGCCGCCACCCAGGGACGAATCGCGCTGTTGATATCGCCGAGGACGATGTGCGCGGGCTTTCCTGCCTCCTGCGCTGCCCTGCACACACCGACGCTCGCGCCAAGAGAGTCAATATCCGTAATCTTGTGTCCCATTACGACAATACGGTCCTTCGTATTGATCAGCTCGCGAAGAGCCTGTGCCTTCACTCTGGCCCGCACACGCGTATTGCGCTCCGCGCGCTGCGTCTTGCCGCCGAAGAACGACAACTTCTCGCGATCCTTAACCACCACCTGGTCGCCGCCACGGGCCAGAGCCATCTCCATCGCCCCGCGCGCAGCTTCATAATTCTGCGTATAGTCTGAATTGTTTAGCCCGATACCGATACTGATCGTCATGCTGATGGGATTTCCGATATTTACCGACTTCACGTCCTCGAGGACGGAGAACCGATCCTCCTCCATCCCGGAAAGCCCTTTTCGGCTCATCACGAGCAGATATTTATCCTTCTCAAGCTTCTTGATCAGACCGCCCATGGCGGAGACATACTTCGTGATCCTTCGGTCGATCAGGGCCTCCAGCATCGAACGTCTGACATCCTCGACACTGTCTACCGCCTCGTCATAATTGTCCATGTAGAGCAGGCCGACGATTGGCTTCTGCTCGAAGTTTTCCTTCTTAAGTGCGTTCAGCTCTGTGATGTCAAAAAGATACATCGCCACGACATAGCATTCATCCGTCGCAGCTTCAACCCCTGGGAGCTCCCGTATCATCTCATCTAACTGAATCCGATCCAACCGGACGCTGTATGTCCTGTCATTGTGGCTGATCTCGATCTGGCTTTCCTCTTCTTTCGTCGGAAAATCTCCCGGCCCGATCTGCGGAAACAAGGCCGAGATACTTCTGCGGCCAGCCGTCTTCTTGCCGGCAAGCTCCAGCAGCACATCATTCATCCAGAGAATTCGGCCGTCCGCCTGAAGCAGCCCCTGTGGAACTGCAGACTTCACAAGCAGCTCATGCTCGACACTGTGGTACTGATTCGCGAAATCCACCAGCTCCGCCAGTACACGGGGCCTGTAATACAGATCCAGAACCACCACCGTCAGCAATATCACCGCGGTAAAGCCACCGACAATGCAGCCTGCAAGCGTATCCACATACAACACGGCTGCTGTCAGCCCAAGCAGCAGAAGCGGCAGAAGTACGCACCAGTACCAGTGCCGCATCAGCTTGCCGCTGTATTTCAAATGAACTTTATTTCTAATCTTGTCCTCTTTCATAGCTGTCTCCACAGAATATGGGTACATGTTAAGCCCTACTGACAGATTCCCATTGAAATAAAGTATAGCATATTCTGCCGGTATAGAAAAGTCTTTTCTTTTGCACGCGACGCCCGTAAAAAATCATCGTTTCTTCCGCGGCAGACAGCGCCGTCTTGCGAGGCCCACGCAGACTGCCGTGCACGCCGACACAGCCAGCATTACCAGCCAAGGCGTAAGCTTCGTGTCGTCGCCCGTCTTCGGAGCACTGTCCGGCTTTTTCTCCGGCTCCCTCGCGTCTTTCATCACAACCGTTTGTATCTTTCCTGTATTTTTTACCTTGAATTCGATCTCCTCTGCGACCAGGTATCCCTCCGGCGCGATCTCCTCTCGCAGCGTGTAGGTCTTTCCTGCCTCCAGTCCCTGGATCATATGCGGACTCGTCCCGGATGTCCAGCTGTCCACAATATCGCCGTTTTTGTCCCTCACCTGGAGATGGGCTCCAGGCAGTTCTGCCCCTGTTGTAATATCCGTCTTGGATACCTCTACCCTGGTTGGACGATTCGTGAACGTGAAATCATAGACCAGCTGTTCTGTATTCTCCCCTGTATCCGAGAAGGTAAAACGTTTTGTCTTGTCTGTCCTCACATACCCGGCCGGCGCCTTTATTTCCTTGACGTAGTATGTACCTCCGAACGGAAGATCTGCCAAAAAGCTGAGTCGCCCGTCTTCCCCAGTCTCCTTCTGCTCGATCACCGTATCCTTTTCCATAAGTATTTCCCCGTCCGCTCCGGCAATATCCTCCCCGGCGCAGAGGGCAAAGACGGCTCCGGACAGCTTTTGTCCTGTACCTTTCTCCTTCTTCAGCACCGTCACTGTCACTGTCTGACGTCTATTCTGCCATTTTTCATCGTAGAGCACGACAGGGGTATCCTGATCCCGATAGCTCAGATCGATCTCCCTTCGCTCTCCATCCAGCACATAGCCCTCCGCCGTTTTCTTCTCGACCACATAGTACCTTCCGAGCGGGAGATCATCCGTCTTCGCGTATCCGAGCGCATCTGTGGTGATCGTTGCCACCAGGTCGTCCTTCTTGTAATAGTCGGCGCTCACACCGTCGGCCGCCTTGATGTCCTCCGCCGCATGCACCTCGAATACAACCTCTTTCAGCGAACCAGAGACATAACCGAAAACGGCCTCCAGCGTTCCTGCTACCATCTCACCCCAGGTGACAGAATTCACAAGCTCGCCTGTCTTGCTGATGACGATGCGACCGACCGGCACACCATCCTCCATCTTGACCTCCTGGATCTCCCCGCTGTCCGACACAGTAAATTCTACTTCCTCCGCACGGAGATAGCCATAGGGCGCAAACTCCTCGCGAAGCCGATAAGTCTCCCCAATATGCAGACCACTGATAAAATGCGGTTCATCTCGTTTAGAGACCCAGGCATCGATCACATTGCCCTCTTTATCCAGCACGCTCAATGAAGCTCCCTCGAGCTGTACCCCCGTCGTAATATCCGACTTTGTCACCTTTACCGTCGTCGGCTCGTTCTCCAGCACCGCCTCAAATGGAACCGTCGCCGTCTCCTGGCCTTCATATGAGAATGTGAGATCCACAGTCTCCTCCGTGAGAAGAAATCCTTCCGGCGCCTGAAGCTCTCTGACATAATACGTTCCAAACGGAAGCTCCAGATCAAACACAGCTTCTCCATCTTCTCCCGTTACCGCTGTCGCCAGCAGCGTGTCGGCTTCGACGATCGTCTCTCCATCCTGTATCAGATCCTCTTTCGCATAGAGACCAAACTCCGCTCCGGAAAGGAATGCCCCATTTTCTGCGTTTTTCTTGACAGCAGTGACGGACGCCTTCTGCAGCTCATTCACAAACTCCACGCGCTCCACCACAACCGGCGTGTCCTGATCCACGTAGACAAACTCTACATACTGCTCTTCATCGCTGCGCACATATCCCTCCGGAGCAGTCTTCTCTACAATCCGATATCTCCCAAGAGGCAGATCCTCCAGGCTGCCCTCGCCGTTCTCTCCCGTAGTCACCAGGCCGACGAAAGCTCCCTCGGCATACTCCAGGATTCGTTCTCCTGTCTCATCTCTTTGATTATCTGCCGTGTAGATATTCTCCGCCGCGTACACTTCATAGGATGCGCCGGAAAGTGGCCGTTCCTCATAGATAAAATCTTTATCATAACTCTGCAGAACCTGTCCTTTTTTGATGATCTTAAGCTGTCCCTTGACCGGATGATTCGCCGCAATCGCCTCTACCAGAAAGTCTCCGGAGCTGTCGTCCATCCGGTACGCCACGTTTCCGTCCACGGTCACCTCCAGCGTATTTTCGCCGGCCGTATATCCATCCGGAGCCGTGACTTCCTCGATCCGATAGTGCCCGCGAGGCAGACCCTGAGGCAAGGTCAGACTTCCCTCTTCGTCCGTGAAGTAGGATGTATGCTTTACTTTTTTCGGATATTCTGTCACCTGCTCCACATATTCCCCAGTATCCATATTGTATACCCGGAACTCCGTGTTTTCCTTCAGAACATTCCTCTGTGTCTCATCATCCTTCTTGACGATCCTAAGCTTTGCCTCAAATTCCTTGTCCTGCAAAACCCTCCACGCCTGGGGCTTGTCCGGGCTGTTCTGCGTGATCCTCACCTCAAAATCGGCCACCGGCGAAAAGCCTGCCGGAACTGTCGTCTCTCGCACAATATAAGTGCCAAAAGGCAGTGGAATCGAGACCGCATACCCGTTCTCGTCCGTAAAGATCTCCGTCTCGCCGTTTTTCCCCAGTACGACCGGCGCTGCTGACGTAAAATCATAGGAACCGTCTTTCCCCTTTTTCAGCGAGCTTGCAAGCCAGGCGGAAAAGCCTGCCCCTTTCAGAAGATCCGTGTCCGACTTTCCGTTCCCGGCGATCTTGATGAGCTGGAACGGCTGGCGGATCACAGTCTCAGCCGAGACGCATTCCTTTTCGATCACCGCTTCAGTGCCATCCGGATTCTCGAACGAAAGATCATATTCCTTTTCATCGAGCAGGTAACCGTTCGACGGACTGATCTCTTTGACATAATATTTTCCCGGATATAGATTATCGACCGAGGCCTTCCCCTCCGCGTCCGTCGTGAGTGTCGCCACCTGCTGCCCAGCCTGAAATAGCACGCCGCTCGAACCATCTGGATGCACGATGTCCGCGCGGGCATACACTCCATAGACCGCATGCTCCAGCACCGCGTCCCCCTGCGGCACGCCTGTCTGAGCATCCTTTTTGATCAGCCGGATCCTTGCCCGAACACTGTCATTTGTTATCTTGTAAGTGAATGTGCTCTCCTTTTCGCTTGTGTTTATCGTGTATACCTGCGGATTGTACACATAACCATTCGGCGGAGCGATCTCCTCCAGGTACAGAACCTCCTGGGTCGGGATCAGATCCACAGAGGACGTTCCCGTATCATCCGTCTCCGGAAGCTCCATGAACACGTGGCTGCATTCCTTATCCGTAAACACTGCGAACAGCGCGCCCTGCAATCCTTTCCCTGTCTCTCTGTCACTCTTGTAAATACTGATGTGAATTGGCTCGAGCCATTTCACGGAAAGACTGACGCTTTGCTCTTCCTCTATACCGTCTCCGAATACCAGGGCAAGATCCTGCTGGGAAGCTCCCGTAGTGATCTTATATGCGGAATAATCCTTCGTGACGCTTCCCTTCATGGTAGACGACCAGGACGCTCCGACATCGACTGCCTGATTCAGTGGTGCCGACAGGTAAAATTTGGTTCCTCCTTCTATCGTCACCTTTGCCCCGGCGGCACTTTCGTCTCCCGTCGACAGATTGTGCAGCACAACGCCGGAAGGCAGCTTAAGCGTGATCGTCTGCAGCTGATCTGCCTCAAATCTGATCTCTTTGGTTCTCTGTCTCCGAGGATCCTCTTTGTCAACGTAAGCCGTCACCTTTGTGGCAGACAGGCTCATATCTGTCTCCGGGATATCCGGCTGCATCATACAGTATTCATACAGCTCCATCGCAAGAGACTGCGCGAGCTCGGTCGCGCCCGTGAAGGCGTCAGGGCTTCCATTCGCGTAGGAAGCGGCAATGTGAGTGATAACGAATCTCTGTCCCTCCGAAAAATCCGGATGCATATCCGCGAAAAAGCCTTCTTTTCCTGCGGCTTTCGTTCCATAATAGCAGACCTTCGCAAGCGCCTTTGCCCCTTTTAGCTTTGTGATCTTATAGGATTTGCTGCTGCCCGGCGCAACGTTGGTCGGCTGGATGCAGTACGCGGTAGCGGTGATATCGTTAAACGATACCGTGTATTTGTATGTGTGAAGATTTCCATACCCGTAATCTGAGTACTGGTACGGAACGGTAGATTTTGTCACAGTGACCGCCGTCACCGCCATTGTCATGATCCCGTTCTCCGGTTCAGGCGACGCATAAAAAGTCAGCGACTCACCAGGCGCCAGGCCAAGAAAATCAATGTTCTGCTCTTGTGCGTCCTCCAGCACTTCCTCAAGTGTGAGCCCTGCGTCACTTTCTTTCTCCTGTCCAAACATGAGCTCCGCATCGCTCTCTTTCTCCTGCACGGGTGCGAGTCCCATAGCGCTCTCTTCCTCCTCTCCCAGCGTAAGTCCCGTATCGCTCTCTTCCTCCTCTCCCGGCTCAAGCTCTGTATCGCTTTCTCCCTCCTGTCCTGGTGCAGGATCTATCACACCGTCTGTTGTCTCTTCCTCCGTATCCGGCAAAAGACTTACGGTTTCGTTTTCTTCGGGTATTTCCGTCTGACTCTTTGAACTTTCACTTTCTCCTGAAATTTCCGTCTGGCTCTCTGAGCCCAAGCCGCTGCCTGAAGCCTCCGTCTGCTTTTCTGATTCCACGGCCGTATTTTCCATGCTCTTCTGTTCCTCCTGCGCTGTCTCAGATTCAGTGGAAGACCCGGAGCTCTCCGCCACAATACCATCTGACAGGTCACTCTCCCTGGCCTGCAGATACGCACTCATAGAAAACAGAATCAAAACCATACAGGCGAGACAAAGCGCGCCTGCTCTCTTCAATCCTTTTAAATTTTTCATAGACTCTCCTTTACTTATATTTCTTCTTCATCAAAAAACTGAAACTGGGAATGGTCGGCGAATGCCGTTGTTTTTCAGATGTTATTTAACATGATAACACAATTTAAGTGATTAATCAATAGCTTTTTGTGATTTCTTTCTGGCAAAAAACAACATATTTTTACTGATCCCGGTACCGTTTGCATGTCTTGAGAAAATCCTTCAGCACAATCTGCCCGGTGCTGCCCATATATTCTGGATGCCATTGCACACCGAGCACCGGGAGCGTTTCATGCTCCAGCCCCTCTACATTCTTATCGGACGCACGTTGCGTCACCTTAAGCTCATCCCCGATTTTATCTGCCGCCTGATGATGGTAGCTTATCACACGCAGCGAACCTCCGTACAATTTCCCTAGTCGGGACTTCTTTACAATCGTGGTGGCATGGTGCAGGCCGCGGTGATAGGGAATATTCTGTTTCAATGTACCTCCAAAATATACATTAATCAGCTGTAGTCCCCTGCAAATACCAAAAACAGGTTTCCCGGCTTTCACAAATTTGTCAATCAACGCAAATTGCAGACTGTCTAAACTTCTATTAATCCCAACGCTCCCCCTGTTTTTCTCTTTATACCGCGCCGGATCAATATCCGTCCCTCCGGGAATCACCAGACCATCGTAATCCTTTACATTGCAATTTTGGACAATTGCCACAGATGCTCCCGCGCGTTGCAGCGCTGTTCTTGCGGCAGCCGCATCCCCGGAAGCACTGTACGCCACCGCAATTTTCAGCTTTTTCGCAGGGCATTTTACTGTGATCTTGCATTTTGAGGTTTTCCCGCCAAGCTTTGCAGTAATGGTAGCCTTACCAGCCTTTTTAGCCGTGACATTGCCAGAGGAACTGACTGTGGCAACTTTCTTATTACTGCTGTACCATTTGACTTTTCCCCCGCTGCCAGTAACAGTCGCCTTTAATTTGACGGTTCTTGTACCATTGGTATAAAGGGTAACAGAAGATTTGTTCAGCTTGATTTTTACAGAAGCGGCCTCTGTCCGATAGCCGAGTAGTAAAAACAGCGAGAACAGGAACACGATAAAAACAAGAATGGAATGTCTAATTTTTGCTTGCATAATTTTTCTCTCTTTATTGCGTTCTCGAATATTTGCATGATTTTAACATGCAAAAGCAAGAACTTTTTCTATATTATACTCTATTCATCTGGCAATAACAAGATGAATATCAGGTAAAAATTATGCATAAAAAAAGCCCTTAAATACTATATTTCTCAGCATTTAAAGGCTTTTTATTCATGTTCTCATCCTATGACGCTCACTCCGCGACATACGGCATAAGTGCAACGTGACGAGCTCTCTTGATCGCTACGGTCAACGCGCGCTGATGCTTTGCGCAATTGCCGGTGATTCTTCTCGGAAGTATCTTGCCCCTCTCCGACACGTATCTCTTGAGCTTATTTACATCCTTGTAATCGATCTCGTTGTTCTCTTTGCCGCAGAACACGCAGACTTTCTTTCTCCTGCGGATGCCATTTCTTCTCTTCATTGGAGCGTCCGCTCTATCTTTACTGAATGCCATTGTAATTCCTCCTTTTACGCACGATCTCTGAATCTCGCGCGGCCTGCGCAGGCCGCCGACCTTAATTAGTTAAACGGAAGCTCTTCATCGATCCCATCCGGGATATTCATGAACCCATCCGCTGGAGAAGCCTTGCTTGGCTCCGGATTCGCGTATGCTGCCTGCGTCTGCTGCGGCTGATAAGCCATACCGCCACCTCCGCCGGACGACGCCGCCTTGCTCTCCGCAAACTCCTGATCTTCAACCACCACATCGGTCGTATAGACCTTCTGACCCTCGCGGTTGGTATAGCTGCCTGTCTGGATTCGGCCAGTCACGCAGATCTTTGTCCCCTGATGAAGATACTTCTCCGCAAACTCGGCACTTTTGCCAAATGCAACACAGCCGATAAAATCTGCCGTCTGGTCGCTGCCATCGCGGCGAAATCTGCGATCAACCGCCAGCGTGTACCTGGCAACAGCCGTTGAATTCTCACCTGCGGAATACCGCACCTCAGGATCTCTTGTCAAGCGTCCCATCAAAATAACTTTGTTCATCGTATCTCCTCTTTTCTATTTATGCATCCTGTCTAACGCACAAATATCTGATGACATCTTCCATGATCCGGACACGTCTCTCAACCTCTGCCGGACATGTAGCATCAGCCTCGAAGCGAACAAAGTAGTAAAAGCCTTCACGCATCTTCTGAATCTCGTAGGCGAGTCTCTTCTTGCCCCACTCCTCTACTTCCGTGACAGTTCCGCCGAAACGAGTAATGTGCTCCTTCACCTTCTCGATCACCGCAGCTCTGTCTTCGTCTTCGAGCTTTGCGTTGACAACTACTGCTAATTCATACTTGTTCATGCTACTTGCACCTCCTTATGGTCTCTGGCCCCTTTTCGACGAAAGGAGCAAGGAAATAATATATCACAGCTAGATATATTAACACAGACTTTTGTCAAATTCAAGCATTTTTTCTGACCTTTCCCAACAGTCTGCGCGTCTGTGCTTCAATCTCAAAGAGCCCCGGGGCGAAGCCCTCTCGTATTTTTCTCCACAAGCTTACGCGCGATCATGATCTGATGACCGCAGCCCGCGCACTTCAGTCTGAAATCCGCGCCGACGCGCAGGATCTCCCACTCCTGGCTCCCGCACGGATGCTTTTTCTTTAATTTGACGATCTGGCCTACCTCATAATCCATATGCGCAACGCCTCCGTTTTACAGCTGAATGGCGCCGAGCACCGCCCCGATGCTGTCCTGGATGAGCAGATCCGCGTATTTGTCGCGCGGCGTCGCCGACTTGTTGATCACGACGAGATGACTGCCATTGAAATAATCGATCAGTCCGGCCGCCGGATACACCGCCAGCGAAGTGCCGCCGATGATCAGCACGTCGGCGTGGGAAATGTAGTAGACGGACTCCTGGATCGTGTTCTGATCCAGACCCTCCTCGTAGAGCACGACGTCCGGCTTGATCACTCCGCCGCACTCGCATTTCGGGATATCTCCCTCATAGTTCAGCATGTAGGAGGCGTCATAGCTCTTCCCGCACTTCTGGCAGTAATTCCTGTGCACGCTTCCGTGAAGCTCGAGCACCGTCCTGCTGCCCGCCATCTGATGCAGCCCGTCGATGTTCTGTGTCACAACCGCCTTCAGCTTGCCCTTCTGCTCCATCTCGGCGAGCTTTTTATGCGCCGCGTTCGGACCCTTGTCGAGGCAGAGCATCTTGTCACGGTAAAAACGGTAGAATTCCTTTGTGTTCCGCATAAAAAATGTATGGCTCAGGATCGTCTCCGGCGGATAATCGTACTTCATATGGTACAGCCCGTCCACGCTCCTGAAGTCTGGGATCCCGCTCTCGGTAGATACGCCCGCGCCTCCGAAAAAGACAATATTGTCCGTGTTGTCCACGATCTCCTGCAGTTTTTTTACAGCATCCTCCATGCCTGCTCAGCTCCTCTCTGCACTCGCAAATCTCTCCGGCTTTCGCCGAACTGTCATCCGGGCTGTCTGTTATTTTGAAACGTACACCTGCGCCAGCTTGCCCATCACGGCAAAGCGCGTCGCGTCGTCGCCGGTGCAGGTCGAGAGCGTCACGATGCGGTCCTCTTTCGTGACATTCACCTCACTGGCCTCGATCTCCGAATGCTCAAACGCGTAATTGATGAATTCGTCAAACTGCTCGTCGGTAAAGGACGTCTGGTATGTAAGTCCTGTCTTGTTCACGACGGTAGCCGCGAAAATACGATACTGGTAGATGAAATCCGGAGTAAAGATCCAGAAGAACTTACTCTTCTCATATGTTCCCTCCTCGCGGAATTTCTTCAGCTTGCCGAACATGGAGAGATCCTTCATATTGTGCCCGTATATGATGGAATTCTGATCGGTCAGATCCGGCTTATTCACATAGTTGAGGAAAAGGCAGCCCGCGAAATTGTCCGTCTTTTCAAATGTGCGGTGAAGATAGAAATCATTGTCCTCTCCCTGCACAACCGGGTACGAGATGTCCAGCGCACGGATCCTCAGCCAGCCGACAATGTCTTCATTGAGAGCCAGCAGCGCGTCAAAATCAATCGGGTTTGCCATCACAGGAAGCGTGACCGTCCTGCCATTCTCGACGACAGTCGCCGTCTCATGCCCGGCAAAACTGCCTGCGCCATCTCCGCTCTGTTGCTCGGCCTCCTCAATGCTCTGGAAGCTCTTCAGCACCTCATCGTCCTCGAGCGCGTCGAAGTCCTCCGTCTGATCCTCCACCGCATAGCTTCCCTCGAGGTTGTCATATTCGTCCGCGCTCTTTTTGTATTCCTTGTAGAAGCCGTACAATGTGTACCCGGCAAAGACGAACACGCCGAGCGCCACCACCATCAGCAGCGTAGTCAGAAAGTCACCGAACGTCCTTTTTCTTTTTTCTTTTCCTGCCATAAATACCTCCTTTTATTACTCTCCCCATTACGACCTGTTAGGCTGTGTCGCGAATCTGCGCTTCGCGCTAACGTCTTCGCTCCGTGCTCATACGTTCGCTCGCCAAATCCTGCCAGATTCATGCATGCATGAATCTGTCGCACCTGGCTCGCTTGATTCGCTTCATTGCAGGCTTCCGACAGTACGCGGATACGGAATCACGTCGCGGATATTCGAGATACCAGTCAGATACATGACGCAACGCTCGAAGCCAAGCCCGAAGCCCGCGTGATGCGTCGTGCCGTACCTGCGCAAATCCATATAATAGCGATAGTCTTCCTCGCGCATGCCAAGCTCCTTGATCCTCTGCTGCAGCTTATCGAAATCGTCCTCCCTCTGGCTGCCGCCGATGATCTCGCCGATCCCCGGCACGAGGCAGTCCATCGCGGCGACCGTCTTCCCGTCGTCGTTCTGCTTCATATAAAACGCCTTGATCTCCTTCGGATAGTCCGTCACGAAGAGCGGCTTTTTAAACACCTGCTCCGTCAGATAGCGCTCATGCTCCGTCTGCAGGTCACAGCCCCAGGAGACCTTGTACTCAAATTTGTCGTTGTTCTTCTCAAGGATCTCGACCGCCTCGGTGTAAGTCACATGGCCGAACTCGGAATTCAGCACATGGTTCAGGCGCTCCAGCAGCCCCTTGTCAATAAAGGAATTGAAGAAGCTCATCTCCTCCGGAGCATGCTCCAGCACGTAGCGGATGATATATTTGATCATATCCTCGGCAAGGATCATATCGTCCTTCAGGTCCGCGAACGCGATCTCCGGCTCGATCATCCAGAACTCCGCCGCGTGGCGCGCCGTGTTCGAATTCTCCGCGCGGAATGTCGGCCCGAAGGTGTAGACATTGCGGAACGCCTGCGCGAACGCCTCGACGTCGAGCTGGCCACTGACCGTCAGGTTCGTCATCTTTCCAAAGAAATCCTGCGTGTAATCGATCTCGCCCTTATCGTTTTTCGGAAGATTATCCAGGTCGAGCGTCGTCACCTGGAACATCTCGCCCGCGCCCTCGCAGTCGCTTCCCGTGATCAGCGGAGTATGCACATACACGAAATCCCGCTCCTGGAAAAATTTGTGGATCGCGTAAGCGATCAGGGAACGCACGCGGAACACCGCCTGGAACGTGTTCGTCCGCGGGCGCAGATGCGGGACCGTCCTCAGATACTCCATCGAGTGGCGCTTCTTCTGCATCGGGTAGTCCGGCGTGGACGCGCCCTCCACCTCCACCGAGGAGGCCTGTATCTCAAACGGCTGCTTCGCGTCCGGCGTAGCCACCAGTGTGCCCTTCACAACAACTGCCGCGCCGACGTTCAGCTTTGAGATCTCCGCGAAATTTTCCAGCCCGTCCGAGTAGACGACCTGCAGCGTCTCAAAAAAGGTGCCGTCGTGCAGAACGAGGAAGCCAAACGTCTTCGAATCGCGGACGCTGCGCACCCAGCCGCCGACCGTGATCTCTTTTCCTGTATATTTCCCGCTGTCGCGATACAGCTCTCTAACCGTAGTAAATTCCATGTCTTTCGTCTCCTTTTTGTAAGTCTGAGCCGTGCCGAGCACGAAAAAGCAAAGCTTTTCCGTGCTCGCGGGCGTTCGCCCTATCATCCGTCAACGAACCAGGCGCTTATGAGCAAGCTCCCGCGTCTGGTTCGTTTCCTTCTGGCACGGCTCATTGCTTTCGCGAATATTATATCCTTATTTTTCCCATCGCGCAAGGCTAAAAAGAGGCATCAAAAAGCGTTTAAGAAAAGATTAACCTTTTTGTGGAGGAACGCGCCGAAACTGCTTGTCAGTCTCTTGCGAATATGTTTATACTTGAGATGAAAAAAACTTTTTTTAAATTTTTTCTGACTCGATGCAACAATCCTGTCCTGAAGCGACACTTATTATATAGAACCACGCAGAAAGGAGCGAGCTATGAACCCGACAAACGAACTTATCCGACAGGCGCAGGCAGGCGATGCGCACGCCTTTGCCCTGCTGTACGAATCGGTCTACAAGGATCTCTACCGCTTCGCCGTCTATACCCTGCGCCATACGCAGGATGCGGAGGATGCCGTCAGCGAAACGGTGGTCGATGCGTTCGCGCAGATCAGGGGGCTGCGCGAGGCGGGAGCGTTCCGCTCATGGATCTTCCGCATCCTGAGCGCCAAGTGTAGCCGACGTATCCGCCAGTACATACAGGCGCCCGGAGAACTGGATGATGAAATCAGCGCACCGGAAACTGACCTCAACGAGCAGGCCGACGTGCGACGCGCGTTTGACACACTCCCGCAGGAGGATCGGCTGATCCTCTCCATGAGCGTGTTTGCCGGGTATTCCAGCCAAGAGATCGGCGATCAGCTCCAGATGAATTCGAACACCGTGCGTTCCAGACAGAGCCGCGCGCTGAAAAAGCTGGCGGAGCAGCTCGCCTGAAACTCAGCCGGTCCCGTCTCGGCTTTCCCTCTTGCCGAGTCTGAATCACTCTCAATTTTGTTAAGCAGACGAAAGGAGATTGCCATGAACGAAAAGGAAATCCTTCAGAAAATAAAAAATGACGCCGAGAGCCTTACCCCACCTGCTTCCCTGCAGCCGGATGCGATCGAGCGGATGCTGAAAGAGCAGGCTGAGAAAAGTCAGAATACACAAGATCAGCCGGAAAGCCCAACGCAGGCCACAGAGCAAAGCCTGACTGGTCAGGCTGCAGCCAAACCGGATGCAGCAACTACGCCGGCAGGCACGGCACAGACCATAGACAACAAGAAAATCGTCGCCCTCGCGGCAAAAAAGAAGCGCTACCGCCGTATCGCACAGTTCGGAAGCGTCGCGGCCGTCTTCGCGCTCGCCTTCCTCGTCTTTTCCCGGTCGGAACGTCTCAGAAAGACCGAGCTCTCCGAGCAGGATAACGCCTCGCAGAATACCGGTAAGGCTGTAGTGGAACTCACCACAGAGGATGCAGGTTTGGACGCTGCGAATGTGGAAGAAGAAATTTCTGCTGAGAATGCGGAAGACGCTGCAGTTCCGAAAGCTGACGCAGCTATGGCACAGGCCGACGCAAGCACAGTGCAAGCCGATACCGACACATCTCAAGTTGATGCCACTGCAACGCAAACTGACTCCGACGCAGCACAGACCAACTCTGACGCAGTACAAGCCGGTGCCGGATCAGCCATGGATAACGCAAAGGCCGCCCCTCTCACCGAGGCCCTCACCTATGCCTCCAGCTATGAGGAGGTCTACGACGCCCTGAGCGAGCAGTTCGGATCGAACGGCCTGTACCGCAGCTACGACATGAAGACAATGAACGCAATGGACACAGACTCCGTCAACCTTATGGGCGGTATGGGAGACATAGCGATGGAATCGGCGCAGTCCGCCGAGATGGACGCAGACGGCGCGGCAGTCAATTCCCCCGCAGCCCCCGCTCCCGCTGTCGCGGAGGACGGCGCAGCGGATTATTCCGATACGAACGTACAGGAGAAGGGCGTCGACGAGGCTGACATCGTGAAGACGGACGGCAAATATCTCTACATCCTGCGGCAGGACGGTTCTCTCGCGATCGTGAGCGCGGATCTTAGAGATCCGACCCTGATCAGCGTCACCGTACTCGGCGCCCCGGCACCGGCATCGGAACAGACGGCACAGGATGAGGACTTCAGACCTGCGGACGACGTCACGACCCATGAACTGTATGTGGGCGAATCCGGACAGATGAGACCCTACAGCGACATCATGATCCATGAAATGTATCTGGACGGCGACACTTTAAGCGTCATCACAAGCTGCTACGCGAATACGCTTGAGGCCGAGGGAGATATCTACTACACCAACTACGGACGCGAGACGAAGATCTGCACCTACGACGTCAGCGATCGGGAACATCCGGCGCTTGTCGGCACGGTCGCTCAGGACGGCTCCTACGAGGATTCCCGCAAAAACGGCTCCTATATTTACCTTTTCACCTGCTACCGCCCGACGATCGGAGAGACCTACGACGAGAGCGCGATCGTTCCGAGGATCAATAAGACACAGCTTCCCGCGGATGATTTCTATGTGCCGAAAAAGCTTCACGACAGCTCTTACCTCGTGATCTCCTCGATGGACACGAAAATACCAGACGAGACGATCGACAGCAAGATCCTTGTCTCCGGCGCTACGGACTACTATGTCAGCCCGGAAAACATTTACATCGCCAACGAACATTACAATGGCAGCTACTCGACTTCTACCACAGAGCTCGTCAAATTCCACTATGAAGACGGCACGATCACCGGAACAGCCGCGGGCGTCGTCAAAGGCACTCTCAACGATTCCTTCTCGTTGAACGAGTACAACGGGATGCTCCGCGTTGTTACCACCTACGAAGGCGACGCCTTCAGCGGAGTGCGCGAGTTCGTCGGGGATCTTCTGAACACCTACTATGAGGATAACTGGATCGAGCATAACGCGCTGTATGTGCTGGACGAAAAGCTGCAGACCGTCGGCTACATCGGCGATCTCGCGGAGGGCGAGACGATCCGCTCCGCCCGCTTCTTCGGCGACATCGGATATTTCGTTACCTTCCGTCAGACCGACCCGCTGTTCTCCGTCGACCTCTCCGACCCGGCGAACCCGAAGATCCTGGGCGAGCTGAAGATTGACGGCTTCTCCTCCTACCTGCATTTTTACGGCGAGAACCTGCTGCTCGGCATCGGCTACGAGGCGGACGAGGAGACCGGTATCACGAGCGGGCTGAAGCTCTCGATGTTCGACATCTCCGATCCGACCGACGTGCAGGAAGTAAGCCGCTACACGATCCCCGGCGTCACCTGGTGCCCGGCGATCGAGGACTACAAGGCGATCATGGTCTCGCCGGAAAAGAATCTCTTCGGCTTCTTCTGCGACGACCGCTACCTGCTCTTCTCCTACGACGCTGAGACCGGCTTCACCCGCGAGCTGCTCTACGACTTCTTCGCAGACGGCTTCTCGAACGCGGCCGAGTACAACAATCTGCGCGGCCTCTACATCGGGGACGGCTTCTATCTCGCGGGCGACGCGTTCGTAATCACGTTCGATATGGAAAATGGCTTTGAGAAGGCGGCGGTGCTGCCGTTGGATCAGACAGAGGAAGAGATTAAATAGAATTGAGTAATAAAACACGGCCCCATACGCTATGATTCTATAATAAAGATATAGCGTATGGGGTATATGCTCATATTAATGCTTATTTTTACATTTTTTCATTCGTAAAAAATGTTCCAATTTACATTTTTCAAAACACAACAAACGAAACTTCGCGCGGATCACTCGGCCTTCCTATGCCTCCGGAAAAACTCGCACTCCTCATCATTGCACTTCTTCGCATACTCGCTGCGGACGTCGCAGTGGAATACATGCCCCGGCTTCGTCTCCTCGTCGCCGTAGATGTGCAGCTCCGCCTCGACTCCCTTCTCTGTCAGAAGATCCGCCATCGGCTGCGCGCACTTCAGCAGAAAATCTCCGGTCGAACTCATGACGAAAGCCGGCGGAAATTCTGCTGTGATATGCCCGAGAATGTCCTGCTGCTTCGCGAACTGCTGATAGTCCTTTCCGGCATAGCACACCATCAACTCCTCGCCAAGCTCGTTCATGTCATAGACGCCGCAATTGAGCGCGGTCGCCCGCAGCGTGAATTCCGGAATGTCCAGATCGAGAAGCGCCGCATACTCCGGATTCGTCACCGCCGCGCTGTACTGGGCGTTCAGATGCCCTCCGGCGGAATCGCCCACAAAGAAAATATTCTCCGTGTCAATATGGTATTTCTCCGCATGCGCGCAGACATAGCGCATCACCGTGTTCGTATCCTCGATCTGCGCCGGATAGCGGCTCTCGGGAGCGACCCGGTAGGAGAAATTGACAACCGTGAATCCGCGCTGCGCGAGGTTCATGCAGTAATACTGATACACGCCCTTATCTCCGTAGACATAGCCGCCGCCGTGGATGCTGACGATCGTCGGCAGAATTCCTTCCATTCCCTTCGGGTAGTAAATGTCCATTGTCTGCAGCCTGTGCTCTCCGTATTTCAGATCGTCTATACGTGTGATGTCAGCCGGTGTCTGAAGTCCCTCGTCCCGCTTCCGGTCGGAACGGCTGAACTGGATCCTGTTCTTCCACGCCAGCATGTACGGCTCGAATTTCGGAATAATGACCGGCCCCAACGCCGCGCCGACTCCTGCTGCCGCCACCAGTCTCCCAACGCCTATCTTCTGTTTCTTCTTGCTCATATGATCCGCCTCCCTTGATCCTTTTTGTTTTTATGATACGTACGCCGCATTCGGCATTCCTCTTCATTGCCTTGTCAGACAGACAATCCACAAATGGAGGATGCACTCTTCGTTACCGTAGTTCCGAAATCCTCAGCTCAGCAGCCCGCTTTTCTCCATCCACGCAACGACGTCCTCGTACACCTGCTCCTTGTCCAGCTCGTTCAGGATCTCGTGCCGATCCTTCGGATACAGCCTGCACTCCACATGCTCCATCCCAAGCTTTTGGAATTTTCGCGCTACGCTTCGCACGCCCTTTCCGAAATTCCCAACCGGATCCTCCTCGCCGGCGATGAACAGCACCGGCAGCTTTTTCGGCATCTGTCTTAGGTTTTCATCGCGGAGAATTTTGGAAATGCCGAGAAACATATTGTAATACCCATTCACCGTAAACGCGAATCCACACATCGTATCCTGAATATATGCGTCGACGACCGCCTCATCCCTGCACAGCCAGTCGCAGTCCGTGCGCTGCGGCTTGAATTTCGCATTGTAGCTGCCGAATGTCAGAAAACGCAGCAGACGGCTTCTGTGCCTCCAGCCGAAAAGCTTCGCCTCCACCCTGCTGATCATCATTCCCATCCGCACCGCGGCCATCGGCTGGTCTCCGGTTCCGCAGATCACCGCGCCGTCAAATCCTGCCCCATGCTCGCACAGATACTGTCTGGCGAGAAACGAACCCATGCTGTGCCCGAACAATACATATGGGACGTCGGGGCAGCGCTCCTTCACCAGCTGATACACCCGGCGAATGTTCTGGATCATGATCCGGTTGCCGTCCTCCTCGGCAAAATATCCGTAATCTTCCTCAGACGCCGCGGTTTTACCGTGACCGAGGTGGTCGTGTCCCACCACCAGAATCCCTTTTCCTGCCAGATACTCCGCAAACGCGCGATAGCGCTCGATATGCTCCGACATCCCATGCAGGATCTGCACAACGGCCCGCGCCTTGCCCTCCGGGATCCAGCACATCCCATGGTTTTCAATCATGCCGCCTTCTGTTGTAAAGTGAAAATGCTCCTCACGAATCATAAAACACCTCCGTCATTGTCCCAGCGCATCGGAAAGCGCCGCGAACTGCGCAAGCGTCAGAGTCTCGCCGCGCACGTTCTCCGAAAGTCCGGTCTGCTCAAATGCCCGCAGGATCTCCTCACGGCCAAGCGGAAGCTCAGGCGCATTTTTCAGTCCGTTCAGCAGCGTCTTGCGCCTCTGGTTGAACGACGCCCGGATCAGCGCGAACATCAGCCGCTCGTCCTTCACCTGCACCGGCGGCTTGGGATACCGTGTCAGCCGGATCACCGCGCTCCCGACGTTCGGGCGCGGAATAAAGCAGTTCGGCGGGACGTTTGCCGCCAGATACGGCTGCGCGTAATACTGCACCGCAAGCGAGAGCGCCCCGTAATCCTTCGTCCCCGGCTCCGCCTGCATCCGCTGCGCGACCTCCTTCTGCACCATCACCGTGATACTGTCCACCGGCACCTGACTCTCAAACAGGCCCATGATGATCGGCGTCGTGATATAATACGGCAGGTTCGCGACCACCTTGATCGGCCGTCCGCCGTTCTTCTCCCGCGCGATCGCCGCAATGTCCGTCTTCAGCACGTCCTGATTGAGGATCGTGACGTTGGTGTAATCCGCCAGCGTCTCCTGCAGGATCGGGATCAGCTTGCGGTCGATCTCGACCGCCGTCACCTCGCGCGCAGCCTCAGCCAGAGCCTGCGTCATCGTCCCGATGCCCGGCCCGATCTCCAGCACAAAATCATCCTTCGTGATCTCAGCCGCCGCAATGATCTTGTCCAGCACGTGCGGATCGATCAGAAAATTCTGACCGAACTTTTTCTGGAAATCAAAGCCATGCTTCCGGATCACTTCAATTGTCTTCTGCGGGTTGGAAAGCTTGTCCATATGTTCTCCGTCTCTAATATGTTTATTTCGTGCTTAATTCACATATTTGCTACCCGGACGCCGCAGAAACCGATATGCGTGCCCACCGCAAACACGTTGTTCTCCTTAATTCGCTGCGCCGCCTATGGACAGCTGTCTCCGCAAACTCGCTTCGCTCAGACATGCTCCGACAGCTGTCGCTATGC
>CANQVT010000002.1 GCA_947627365.1 uncultured Lachnospiraceae bacterium
GCTTCGTTCGACTTGCATGTGTTAAGCACGCCGCCAGCGTTCATCCTGAGCCAGGATCAAACTCTCTGATAAAATGTGAGCGTTAAATTCTGCGGGCGGAAAACGCGGATGTGCATCGGAAGCTCGCTTCCGTATGTGCATTCCGTTTTACGCACAGGCAGAATTGCGGACAGCGAGAAACCTCTGGTTTCGAGCTTCGCAATTCTCGCAGGATTTAACTCCTGATCCGGTCAGATAACACCAACGCTATCTTCCCTTTTTACTGTTTTAAAGGTCAGTTCCCTTAAAAATAAAACTTTTCAAGAATTTTCAAGGTTGTTTCACTGTTCAGTTATCAAGGTTCTGTTCGCTGCCTCCTGCGGAGACAGCTTTTATAATGTACCATGCATCTTCGACTTTGTCAACACTTTCCTGAAAAAACTTTTTTCCCTGTTATTTTACGATTTTCACCGACGTCACTTTGTTGTTCGCAGATGCAGAGCTCACGATAAACCCGATGTCCGTCACGGACTTTTTCGCGGAGATCTTCTTATTGAAGGCTTCCGGCTTAATGATAATGTATTTGCTCTTAAAGCTGTATTTGGCGCTCCACTGGCTGTTCTTCCTGATCGGATACTTAAAGCTGACCTTCACCTTCCAGCTGGAGATATTTTTCTTGCTCTTATTTTTGACTGTCAGCGTATACTGTGTGTAATAGCGCTGCCCGTCAGACCAGGAGCTCATCTTCTTCACCGAAGCCTTTGCATACTTCGAGGTAGCCTTCACTGACTTGGAGGATGTGGTGCTGGTCTTGTTTGTCGTCGTAGTTTTTGAGGTCGTCGGCTTTGTCGTCGAAGCCGTATTTCCGTTGGTTGTAGGCTTTTTAGACGTAGTCGTCTTCTTTGTACTCGATGACGTCGTGGCAGTCTTGGCAAGCTTGCCGCCGTATGTCTTCACCAGCCACTGTCCGGATTTGCTCAGGTTCGACCAGGTCCAGCCGGACTTTTTACTGGTGCTGCTCTTCAGCAGAGCGCTGGACTCGGCTTTGTTCGAGAGGTTCCACGCCACATAACCGATGCCGTTTTTGTTCAGGAAGCTGATCCACTTGTTGCCCTCCGAGGTGTTCAGGGATCCGTTTCCGGACGCGTCCGAGATACCGAATTCGCTCACAAGCAATGGCAGTCCGGCCTTGATCGCCGTCTGCGCCTTCTGACGATAAGATTCCTTGTGCGTCCCCGCATAGAAATGCAGAGAGTAGACCAGATTGGAGCCGGAGAGAGGACTCTTCGCCACCTCGTCTACATCCTGGCACCAGGTAGGCGTACCCACGATGATAATCGCATCCTTGTCGATCTTGCGGATCGCTTTGATCACGGCTTTGGCGTAGCTCTTTACGTTGCTCCAGCTTCCCCCGTTGCCGCCGTTCGGTTCATTGCAGATCTCATAGAGCACATTTTTGTGATTCTTATATTTCTTCGCCATCTCCTTGAAGAAGCTGATGGCCGCCTTTTGCCCCGCTTTATTGAACGGCTGGTTGTTGTCGTTCAGGATATGCCAGTCGATGATCACGTACATGCCGAGATCCGTCGCCGCCTTCACGCCCTCGTTGACCTTCGCCTTCAGGGCCGCCTGATTTCCTCCCGAGCGATATCCGCCGTATTCCGCCGTATACATTGCCAGGCGAATCGTATTTGCACCCCACTTATCGCGCAGGTCCTGAAATGCCGCCTTGGACACGTACTCCGGGAACCAGGCCAATCCATGTGTGCTGACGCCTTTGATCTGGAAGACCTTTCCTTTTGCGTTCACGATGTGCGTCCCCTTGACCGAGAGTTTTCCGTTCGAGGAGAGCGGCGTCGCACCGGCCGTGCAGCTCATTGTCGCAAATCCGAGCACCAAAATAAGCACCAGAGTGCCAAGCCAAAGCAGTCCTTTTTTCTTATGCAGATGTTTCATAATCCCTCTCCTCCTTTGATAGGATCCCTCATCTCTGTCCGCCGCTTTACCGGAATACATAAAAGTCACACCCGGCCGAGGTCCGCCCAACAGCGTCCCCTATCGTCACCTACAGAAGTCCTTTCACCACGAAAAACAAAATCGGAACAGCCAACGCAGGCAGCATGTTGAGCGCCTTGCAATCCTTTATTTTAAGAATACCAAGTCCCGAACTAAAAATCAAGACCCCTCCGACAACACACAGCTCCGCGATCATGTCCTCCGAGAAAAAGCTCCCGGACAGATTGCGCGCGATCAGCCAGATCGAACCCTGCCAGCAAAAAAGAACCGGCGCAGCAAACGCCATACCGATGCCGTAGGTGGAAGCCAGCACGGTCGACGTGACAAAGTCAAGCGTCGCGTTCGTGAACAGATAGGTATTGTCCCCGTGCAGCGCACTCATCACCGGGCCGAGGATCGACAGCGTCCCGATACAGTACAGAAGGATCCCTGTCGAAAGTCCCTGGCCCAGATTGGACTTGGAATATTTCCCGACCAGTCCCTGGAACTTTGCATCAATGTCGATGATCGTGCCGATCAGACTTCCGGCCGCCAGGCTGACGATGAAGAGCACCGGATATTTGCTCTTTGCCATGTTGCTGACGACAGCGTTGATACCGAGCACCGTGGCCGCCAGCCCCATCGCCGTGTACAACGCATCCTGATATTTCTCCTTAATCCCCTTGCGCAGGACGCTCCCGAGCACGCTGCCCGTCAGGATCGTCCCTGTATTTACAATTGTTCCAAGCATATGGAATCTGCTTCCTCTTTTCTGTCCAAAGTATCTGCCGGCGATTCCCGCGCCGCAGGCAGATGCGCGCGATACTGTCCGGCACGTTCCGGCAAACCAAGCGGATACCTACAGCGTCTCGCGCTCTTCCATCACGCTTAAGTAGGCCGGGCGGATGATCTTGCCCATGCCGATCTGCTCCTCGATACGGTGCGCGCTCCAGCCGACGATACGCGCAATCGCAAAGATCGGCGTGTAGAGCTCTACCGGAATCCCGAGCATCTGGTATACAAAGCCGCTGTAAAAGTCGACGTTCGGGCTGACGCCCTTAAAGATCTTGCGCTTCTTCGCGATCAGCTTCGGCGCGATCTCTTCAATATTATTATAAAGCGCCATGTCGACCTCGCGGTGCTTCTCCGTCGCGAGCATCTCCACAAATCCCTTGAAAATGCGCTCACGCGGATCGGACAGGGAGTACACCGCGTGTCCCATTCCGTAGATCAAGCCCTTCCGGTCAAACGCCTCGCCGTCAAGCAGCTTCGCCAGATATGCCTCGACCTCGTCCTTGTCCTCGTAGTCGTGGACATGGCTACGGATGTCCTCCATCATCTCCATAACCTTGATATTCGCCCCGCCGTGCTTCGGCCCCTTGAGCGACGACATCGCCGCGGCCATCGCCGAGTACGTGTCAGAGCCGGAGGACGTCACGACGCGTGTCGTGAAGGTGGAATTGTTACCGCCGCCGTGCTCCATGTGCAGCATCAGCGCGATATCGAGCACCTTCGCCTCAAGCTTCGTGTACGAGCGATCCGGGCGCAGCATCATCAGGAGATTCTCCGCCGTGGAAAGCGCATGGTCCGGACGATGGATGTACATGCTGTCGTTGTGCTCGTAGTGGTTGTACGCGTGATATCCGTATACCGCCAACAGCGGAAATACGCTGATAAGCTGAAGGCACTGCCTCAGGCTGTTCGCAAGCTCCGTGTTTGTCGCATTGTCATCGTAGGACGCAAGCGTCAAGATGCTGCGGATCATGGAATTCATGATGTCACGGCTCGGCGCCTTCATGATCACGTCACGGGTGAAATTGGTCGGCAGGTCGCGCCCTTCCGCGAGAATCTGGCGAAACTCCAGCAGCTCCTGCTTATCCGGCTTCTCCCCGAACAGCAGAAGGTATGCCGTAGACTCAAAGCCAAAGCTGTCTTTGTCCAGCTCCTGGACAAGATGCTGCACCGGATAGCCCCGGTACCAGAGCTGACCGTCGCACGGAGTCTTGACTCCGTCCACATCCTGAAATGAAACGATCTTCGAGATGCTGGTCAGGCCCGTCACAACGCCCTTGCCGTTTTGGTCTCTGAGTCCGCGGTACACTCCATACTCCTGAAACAGATGATCCGATATCTGGTCGTTTTTTCTGCAAAGCGCTTCTTTTTGTCCTGCGTAACTCATAATGTTCTTTTCATATCCCATCCTGCTGCCTCCTTTTCTTTGTGCGGTGTTTCCCTGTCACCATCTCCCTCTGCGCCACATACGCAACGAATATCAAAAATCATAACACATCTTTTTCCTTTCCGCAAGCTTATAGTTTACATAAGATCACTTCCGTGCTAAAATATAATCGATTATTTTGTCGGGGTTTCACATTGGGGAGGATGTTTTTATGCGATCTACAAAGAAGTGTATCTTGTCGTTTCTCATGTTTCTGTTCCTGGCGTTCGTGTCCGGGACGCCACTTTGCGTCTCTGCCGCCACGAAGCCAGTCACGATCACGACGTGCAAGCTCTCATCCGCGGGCAAGGTCAAGGTCACAGCCACCGTTTCGAACACAAAAAAGATCAGCGGCCAAAAATGCTATCTTTTTGCGCTGACATTTTCCGAATCTGGCATCACACGGAAATCCATGCCTCTTACCTCCGTAAAAAAGGCAAAGAAAATGACCTTTTCCGTAAAGCTGAACAACACAAAGGAATCAACTCTGCTGTACTCCAAGTTCGTGATCGCCTCAAAAGCAAAAGACGGCACTTACAAGGCCATCAGCAGCGCAAAATATATTTCCAATCCCAAAAAGGCCGCGAAATACAAATATAAATTTCCTGTAGCAACATCCAAAAAGGGCCTGCAGGTAAGCTCAAATATGCTGGAGGATGCCATCGATCTGAACATCCAGCATGCCAGTCTGAATATCGTCTTATCGGATCTGCTTCCGACGGCGGCAGAGCGGAACAATACTTTCTCGATTTCCTATCAATATCACGGGAAGACCTACTGGTTCCGCAAAGCGCTTGTCAACAGCTATGACGCCCAGCTCACTGCCCTGCAGGAGAATAATGTCGTCGTGAGCGCGATCCTTCTGCTCGGTTGGCGCGAGGATCTCAAATCCCTGATCTATCCGTCCGGGCGGCAGGCCGGGCACTCCTTTTACGCCTGGAATACCTCCAACGCCTCCGCGCGCGAACAGCTTCAGGCGACGCTTTCCTTCCTTGGCTCGCGCTACGGAACTTCTTCCGCGAAGTACGGGCGCATCGTCAATTGGATCGTCGGCAATGAGGTAAACAATTACAATGTATACAATTATGCCGGACAGAAAACGCTGGCACAGTATGCGAAGATCTATGCCAACGCATTTCGACTGACATACAATACCATAACAAGCATTTACGCAAACGCCCGCGTGTATATCTCCCTCGACCATCTCTGGAACACCCGTGTGAGCGGGAGCTTTACCTCCAGAGAAATGCTGGAGAAATTTGCCGCCACACTCAAGAAACAAGGCAATATCAACTGGAACCTTGCTTTCCATCCCTATGGCTCTCCACTGACGGAGCCGAAATTCTGGGCGAACGTAAATGGCCAGGCGATCCAGTCGCTGAGCTCTCCGGTCATTAGCATGAACAATATTGGAATCCTGACCTCCTATATTCGAAAAAACTACGGCTCGAACACACGCATCATCCTCTCCGAGCAGGGATATACCTCGGTGCGTCGCAGCTACGCAGGCCAGACCGACGCCCAGAAGGAGCAGTCGGCGGCCATCGCCTACAGCTATTATCTGACGGAAGCAGACGACATGATCGATTCATTCATCATGAACCGCCACGTGGACCATCAGGCAGAGATCGACCAGGGGCTTGACCTGGGTCTGTGGACCACCGATCCCACGAGCAGTCTTCCGGAATGGGCCGATACGAAAAAGGATTCCTGGAATGTATTCAAATACATGGACTCCAACAAAGCCAGCAAAGTGACCTCAGACTCGCTTTCCGTTATCGGCGTCAAAAAATGGAGCAGCGTGGTCAAGGGCTACAGCAAAAAGCTATACCAAAAAACAGTCTATACTACCTCCACATTGAGTCAGGTGCCAGGCTACACAAAATCTGCCTCCATCGCAGCCAGCTGGAAAATATACGGAGCTGCTTCGGCAGGTTCCACCGGAAACGGAACATATACCGCCATCCACGACAACAGCCGGAACCGCAATAGTCTCTGGGGCTTTACCCAGACTTTCAGCAAAAAGGTGAATTTCAATTCTTCGCCGTATTTCTACACAACACTCAATGTGCATGGAGCTGTCGCCGCGCAGGCACAGGTCACGGTACGCTTCTACAATGGAAGCAAGATTCTCGAATGCAGTCGGGTAATCCCCTGCGACGCCCCCATTAACCTCGGCGTATCGCTCAAAAAATGGGCCGGCAGAAAAAGCGTGCAGAAGATTCAGGTGCTGATATCTCCGGTAAGCGGAAAATGGACCAGCGACGCCTATGTCACAATGAGCAAGCCTGTGAGAGGAAAGTAAGATCCCCTCTCACAGACAAAGACTTCATCTATCACAAAAGCTGTGAGATTGATTCCAGCGAGTAGCCCTGCTGCCGGAGGTTTTTGATGATCGCCTCCAGCGCCGGCGCCGTGTTTTTGGCGCCGCCGTGCATGCGGACGATCGCCCCGGCAGCAAGCTGCTCATTCTGTGTGACCCGATTGACAATCGACTCGATGCCGTAATCCTTCCAATCCTCCGAATCAACGCTCCAGCGCACCGGAAGATACCCCTCCGAAGCAGCAATCCCGACCAGCACACTGTTGTATTCCCCGTACGGCGCCCGGAAAAGCTTCATCCTGACTCCGGTCAGCTCCTGCACCCTACCGCTTATTTCTTCCAATATCTTCCGAACCTCTCTGGACGATTTTTCCGTCATACTCTCGCGGTCTGACCCACGGCTCCCGATGTCATGGCCTTCGTTCACGATCCGTCTTGTCTCCTCCGGATGCGCATTTACCCAATCCGCCGTCACGAAAAAAGATGCTTTGACATCACATTTCTGAAGAATATTCAGGATCGTTTCGATGCTTCCGCTCCCTCCCGTCACATCAAAGCTCAGCGCGAGTGCGCCATCCTTCCCCTGTACGCAGCTGATCGGCATTGTCTGTGGGCTGACGATGCCATTCACCGCCTGGCTTCTTTGGTTTGCCAGATACGCTCCGAAAAAAAACACGAAGGAACACAGGCACAAAAGCCCGAGTCCCCTCAAACGATACCATACAAAACTAATCTCTTTCTCCATTATGTCTGACCCGCCCCGGATAATCTTACTTAAACTATATGAAAATTCCCAGGATTACATGCAATTGTCCAGGCCCGTGGTTTCTTACTTTTTATTACAACTTCATTTCCTGTCCGTTAAAAATACCCCGCATCGCAAAAAGACTCCGTGGAAACCTCACGCGAGTCCCAGCGCTTCCTTCCCAAAGGCAAGACGCTCGTCAAACTGCGCATAGAAATCAGCCTTCTCGTACGGACGAACAAAGAACAGCTTCAACAGAAGAAGATTGGTCCGTTTCGCCCTCTCATCGTCGGCCGTCTCCATGCGCTCCTGTCCGAGCTGTCGCTGCACATCCTCCAGAAAATAGTGCCAGTCGCTTACGAAGCGTTCATAGCGGTCCAACTCTGGCGTGTCGATCCATTTGCCGACCTTCACCTTTGTCTTGTTAGGCATCGGGCACTCGTGCACCTGAAGGAAGTAGCGGAAGCCGTGCGTCCGCCGGCCTTGTGCATCCGTCTCGCGGATAGCTGCGTCCTCTGCTGTACCGATGCCCTTCCTGGCTCCGCCATCCTCTATCGGCGGATAATATCTCCCAAGCGGAAACAGACGGCAGATTCCCGGACGCTGCGCGTGGATGCTGCACCGCCCCGCCCCGTTCAGAAATGCGCAGGTCTCGCTCCCCTCGCTCATCTTCAGATTCGGCAGGATCACCCCGTCCACCACATTCAGCTCAATCTTGTCTGCCATCAGCTCTTCAAAGGTCGATCCCAGTCCGACCGTCAGTCGATAGATATCGAGCGGGTCCAGGATCACGGAGTTTCCCATTCCGCTGCAGCAGGCGGAACAGCCCTTGCAGTCGCCCGTGCATGCGCGCACCATATCATTTTTTCCATATAGCTTTCCGTCGGAGATTTCCTCCAGGCTCACCTGCCGTCTCATGCTCCGCCTCCCTTGTCCGTCTGATGTCCGGCAATCAACCTTTCAATATGCTTTAAAATATTATATAGGGGAAAGATTCACAAGGCAAGAAACAGTTCATAAATTTTGAGTTTTTTCTATGGCATAAGAAATCAGCCCTCCGCGCATATTCGCAGAGGGCTTAAATAACACAAAATCCACATTCCTCAATGCTGTCATTTCGACTCATTGATCATGTCAATGATCTCATCCACCGTTTTTTCACTGGCAAACACCGCAGCCATAATCCTCTTCTGGTCTTCTTCTGTTTTTTGACCGTTCAGTTTTTTTAACAAAGCCTTTTTCTCCTTGATCTGTCCCTGAAGTGCTTCGATCTCAGCGGCCACCTGTGCAATCCGCTCATCAACCGTAAGCGTAGATTTGTTTTTTGACCCTTTCGTACGCGGCATAGTATCATTCCTTTCTGTATATGGTAATAAATACTATAGCGGAATCTTTCAGGGAATGCAAGGCTTATTCTTTCGTGTTCAGGAATAAATTTAGCATGGGTTCACATGCACCATGATGTGTTTCACCTGGGTGAACTGCTTCTCGATCCCTTCGTGCACGCGCTCCGCGATCCCATGCGCCTCGCGCAGCGTCATATCTCCGTTCGCAGTGATATCGACATCCACATAAATCCGGCTGCCAAAAGTCCTCGTGCGAAGCAGGTCGACACCTTGCACACCCTGCTGGCGCAGCACGAACTCACGCAGCTCCTGCTCAAGAGACGGATCGCAGGCCGTGTCCAGCATCTTATCGATTGCATCCCGGAAAATATCATACGCCGCCTTTAGAATAAACAGACAGATCACGACGCTCGCAAGTGGATCCATCACTGGAAAGCCTAGACGTGCCCCGAGGATACCGACGAACGCGCCGACCGACGAGAGCGAATCTGAACGGTGATGCCAAGCATCTGCCATCAGCGCGGACGAGTTGATCTTTTTCGCGTAAAATCGCGTATACCAGTACATCCATTCCTTGACCGCGACTGAGATCACGGCCGCGGCGAGCGCAAGCACGCCCGGAACTGCAAGGCTCTCATAATGCCCGGCCACGATCTTCTTCAGTCCGGACACTCCGATCTCCCAACCGGTGATCGCCAGGACTACAGCGAGCAGGATCGCGGCGACGCACTCCATGCGCTCGTGCCCATATGGATGTTCCCGATCAGCCTCCTTGCCCGAAAGGCGGATCCCTATCATAACCAGAATCGTGCTGAACACGTCCGAAGCGGAGTGAACCGCATCGGAGATCATCGCCCCAGAAGCCGCAAAAACTCCGGCGAGAAGCTTCGCGACCGAAAGAAGCAGATTTACCAGGATACTGACCCGCGACACACACATCGCCGTCTGCTCCATCGCGCTGATATTTTTTTCCTTTACCATCAACTTCCCCATATTTACCCCTGTTCTTCCTACTTTATGCCGGCAGTGCTGGACCTGCTACAGACCCGCAGAGGTTTGCCTGTCAATCCGAATGCAAGCTCTCTTTTTCTTATGTTAAAAAGCACCTGCGGAACACTCGTAATCTACTGTCCCGCAGATGCTTCCTTATCCCATCCACTGTCCTGAAAAGACCCGGCCAGACGGCTTCCGCCGCCGCCTGTTCAGCTTATACCGTACTGTATCTGCCAATGAAATATGCTCTATTGCAGTGCAAATGATTTCTAAGAAGAATATCAGACGGCCGGATTCTTGTCAAGATGTATCATCAACTAACTTTTTGTTGCCTCAACTAACTCCGTCCAAATTCCTGAATCGCAACGGTTTCTCATAATTCGGGCTGCCCCACCTCCGCAAACATCTCCAACGGTTCAGGCGACTACGCGAGTTATGCCTCCTGCAGAAACGCCTTGTAACCGCGGTACGCCTCGTAGACGTCCGCCTTGCTCGTGACCTCCATCGGCGCGTGCATGTTCAGCACCGCGACACCGCTGTCGATGACCTCCATCCCATACAGCGCAGAGATGTAAGCGATCGTGCCGCCGCCTCCGACGTCCACCTTGCCGAGCTCCGCCGTCTGGAACGCCACGCCGTGCTTGTCGAGCATCGCGCGGACCGCCGCCACGTACTCGGCGTTTGCGTCGTTGCTGCCGCTCTTGCCGCGCGCGCCGGTGTACTTGTTGAACACAAGACCCTTGCCGAAATAGGCGCTGTTGCGCTTATCGTAGTAAACCGCATACAGCGGATCGTAAGCCGCGCTCACGTCCGACGAGAGCATACGGCAGGAGCTTAAGGTCCTGCGCAGGCCGAGCTCGCTGTACGTCCCGGTAAGCTCCATGAGCTCCGCAACGGTGTTCTCAAAGAATCTGGACTGCATGCCGGTCGCGCCGACGCTCCCGATCTCCTCCTTGTCCACGAGCAGGCAGCAGCAGGTGTACGCCTGCGTCTGGGTGTCGAGCTGCGCCGCCAGCGAAGTGTACGCGCAGACACGATCGTCCTGCCCGTAAGCCATGATCATGCTGCGATCGAGCCCGCAGTCCCTTGCCTTGTCCGCCGGGACAATCTCAAGCTCCGCGGAGAGGAAATCCTCCTCTTCCATGCCATACTTCTCCTTGAGGATCGCGAGGATATTGGCTTTCACGGCCTCCTTCTGAGCCTTTTTATCCGCGGAGTTTTCACTCGCGTCTTCGGAAGCTCCCGTCGGGCTTTCCTTCGATTTTCCCTCGGCCGCTCCATCTTTCACCGGCGCCGGTCGGCTTCCAATCAGGATATCAAGATTCTCACCGGCAATGAAAATGTTCGCTTTCTTGCTCATCTGCTTGCCTGCAAGATGGATCAGCAGATCCGAGACGAGCACGACCGGATCGTCCTCCTTCTCTCCGACGCAGACATCGACCACCGAGCCGTCCTTCTTCACGACGACGCCGTGGAGCGCCAGCGGAATCGTCACCCACTGGTATTTCTTCACACCGCCGTAGTAATGCGTGTCAAGATAAGCCAGACCCGTGTCCTCGTACAGCGGATTCTGCTTGATGTCCAAGCGCGGGGAATCGATGTGCGCCCCGAGGATGCGCATACCCTCCTGAAGCGGCTTTTCGCCGATGTGAAACAGCGCCATCATCTTGCCCATATACGTCGCGTAGACCTTATCACCGGCAGAGAGCTTCTTTCCGGAGCTCTTCGCCTTCTCCATGCTGACATAGCCCTGCGCCTCGGCGAGCTTCACCGCCTCCTTCACGCACTCGCGCTCCGTCTTTCCCGCGTCCAGAAACGCCTTGTAGGAATCCGTAAGAGATTTCAGCTCCGCAAGCTGCGCCTCACTGTAGCCCGTCCATGCATTTTTCCGTTCCATACTGCTTCGCTCCTTTTGTAAAATGAATTTTGTCCAGACTTTTAAATCATATCTTTTCTCAAATATCTTGTTCATTTTAGGAGATATCCTCCATGATGTCAAGACTGAGCACTATCGAAAATATATGAAAGACATGTAATTGGCATTTCAAAATATCTCAAAAATATAATTACTAAAATGAGTAAATAATATATAATTTGAGATAATAATGATTGGCATATAGGCAAAAAGATGTTATCATGCAAAAAACATGAAGAAACAAAGCAGGAGGTATAGCTGTGGCTACTTCGAGTATTTTTTCCAACATCGAAATATCCGATCCCAAAGCGGCAGAGCGTTTCATAACTGCTTTGGAAGAATCCGAAAGAGCACAGGCCGGGAAGAAATTGGCTGCGCCTGCTATTCAGATTCTGAGAGACGAAAATGAAATTCGCAAGCTGATGTCCAAGAGGTTTCCGAGAAAATGAATGATTACATGTCAGTAAATATTCTTGATCTGATTAAAATAATCGGAGAGGACAATGTGAATCAGCTCCTCTCCGATTTTTTATGTCCGAAGAATCCCGAAATTGAAAACTTTATCAGAAAAAATGCGCTTGACTTTGCCAAACGTAAAATATCCGTGACACATTTGATTCTAAATAAAAATGACAATCTGGACGCTATTTTTGTATTGACACATAAAGCTGTAAAAATCCGGGATGCGGCACTCTCCTCTACGCTCAAAAGGAAAATCAAAAGATACGCCTAATTTGACGAAACTACCGGCAGCTACATGGTTTCGGCGTTTCTTATTGCTCAATTAGGGAAAAATTACAAAGAGCGGGAAACAGGGTCCGTGCAGGGAAACGATCTGATGGACAGCGCTATGTCGGTTTTAAGCACTGTGCAACATGAAATTGGCGGCGGCGTAGTTTATCTGGAATGTGAAGATAAACCGCAATTACTGTCATTTTATCAAAATACCAATAATTGTTTCAGGGTTTTCGGTGAACGCTTTTCTGATATTGATAACACAAAATACATACAGCTTCTACGATTTTTCTAACCTTAAACTTTACAACAAAAACGCATGGAACAATTGTTATATTCCATGCGTTTTCTTTATCTTATTTAATATACTCAGCAGATCTCCGCTCCGGAGGGCATCGCTCGCTCCGGCGTCACCAGGGAAAGCTTCCCGTCCGCGTCCTCGGCACACAGCAACATGCCCTCAGACTTTACGCCCGCGAGCGTAGCAGGCTTCAGGTTCGTGAGCACCATGACCTTCTTGCCGACCATCTCCTCGGCCGTATAATGGGCCTTGATGCCGGACACGATCTGGCGCACCTGGCTACCGATCTTCACCTGAGAACAGAGCAGCTTGCGCGACTTCGGAACCTCCTCACAGGCGATGATCTCGCCCACCTGGAACTGCAACTTCGCGAAATCGTCGTATGTGATCTCCGCCTTCGGCTCGAGATCGATTGCGGACTCTGTCCCAGCTGCGTCCGCGGAATGATCGCATGCGCACTTCTCATCGATTGTTTTTTTCTGAACATCCGCGCCGCCTTTTGCGGCTTCCTCCGCCGCGTTCTGCGCAGCCTGCGCTTTTGCGATCTCCTCTGCCTTCGCCAGCACTTCCTTCAGGTCGAGGCGCGCGAAGAGGATCTCCGGCTTCTCCGTCACCTTCGTGCCGGACTCGTACAGGCCGTACTGCGCCATCTCGTCGAGCGAGCGCTTTCTCGTGTTCAGCTGCGCGAGGATCTTCGCGGAAGTCTCCGGCATGAAGGATTCCAGCAGCGCCGCGCCGATTGAGATGCACTCAGTCAGATTGTAGAGTACGGTCGCGAGGCGGTCCTGCTTCGTCTCGTCCTTCGCGAGCGCCCAGGGCATCGTCTCGTCGATGTATTTGTTGCAACGCTTGAACAGCGTAAAGATCTCAGTAATCGCATCCGCCACGCGCAGGTCGTCCATCTTTTTACTCACCGTGCCCGGCACCGCCAGCGCCAGCGCCTTCAGCTCCTCGTCGACCGGCTCCGCCGCGCCGCGGTTCTCCACCACGCCGCCGAAATATTTGTTCGTCATCGAGATCGTGCGGTTCACGAGGTTGCCCAGCGTGTTCGCGAGGTCGGAATTTACGCGCTCCACCATCAGCTCCCAGGAGATCACGCCGTCGTTGTCGAACGGCATCTCATGCAGCACGAAGTAACGCACCGCATCCACGCCGAAGACGTCCACGAGGTCGTCCGCATAGAGCACGTTGCCCTTCGACTTGCTCATCTTGCCGTCGCCCTGCAGCAGCCACGGATGTCCGAACACCTGCTTCGGCAGTGGCAGCCCGAGCGCCATCAGGAAGATCGGCCAGTAGATCGTGTGGAAGCGGATGATGTCCTTACCGATCAGGTGCAGGTCGGCCGGCCAGTTTTTCTTGAACTGCTCCGTGCTCTCTCCGTCGCAGTCGTAGCCGATGCCAGTGATGTAGTTCGAGAGCGCGTCCAGCCAGACGTAGACGACATGCTTCTCGTCGAAGGTCACCGGGATGCCCCACTTGAACGAAGTGCGGGACACACAGAGATCCTGCAGACCAGGGAGCAGGAAATTGTTCATCATCTCATTTTTGCGCGACACCGGCTGAATAAACTCCGGATGTGTATTGATGTGCTCGATCAGGCGGTCGGCATACTTGCTCATCTTGAAGAAGTACGCCTCCTCCTTCGCGGGCTTCACCTCGCGCCCGCAGTCCGGACATTTGCCGTCCACGAGCTGGGACTCGGTCCAGAAAGACTCGCAGGGCGTACAGTACAGCCCCTCGTACGCGCCCTTGTAGATGTCGCCCTGCTCATAGAATTTCTTGAACATCTTCTGGATCTGGCGCTCGTGGTCCGCATCAGTCGTGCGGATAAACTTGTCATAGGACGTGTTCATCAGATCCCAGATGCGGCGGATCTCGCCTGCCACATTGTCCACAAATTCCTTTGGCGTGACGCCCGCCTCGGCGGCCTTCAGCTCGATCTTCTGGCCGTGCTCGTCGGTACCGGTCTGGAAAAATACGTCGTAGCCCTGCTCCCTGCGGAAGCGCGCGATGCTGTCCGCCAGCACGATCTCGTAGGTGTTGCCGATGTGCGGCTTGCCCGAGGTGTAGGCGATCGCCGTCGTCATGTAATACTTAGGTTTGCTCATTTTTCTCGTCCTCCTTTTACGTTCTCCCTTAATCCATTTTCCTTTACTCGCCGCGCAACCCGCGTGCTGTAATCCTAAAAGATCAGCCTCATATTAACGGCAGTCGATCTTCACACGCGAATCAGCGCACAAAAAAGCTCATCTTCCCTGTACAAGAAGACGAGCATGCCCGTGTTACCACTTCTCTTCGCCTGCGCCTCGCAACACAGACCTCTGCGGGTACTGACGTCATAACGCAATACCCTGCCGCTGTAACAGGCGGACCTGTCGCAGCTTAACGGCCGCTGCCGCTCGGCTGCACCCCTCGGAAGCCATCTTCGGCACACATTTCCGCTCTCCCTCTCACCGTTGGGAAATTCTCTGTAACGTTCCTGTGCGCTTACTCTTTTCGTCATTGGGTTTTTTGTTTTCTAACTTACCATAACGGAATTTAGCTGTCAAGGCATGTTCCTTTTTTTCTCGTCATAAACTGTCTTTAAGAGAATGTCCCGGAGTATATTTTCCATGTTCAATCAGCAATCTACGCCATTTTCCCATACAAGGCGGTTACCAGAGAAAGAGGATGCCCGCACAGGACGAACGGCGGGGCAGAACGCCGCGGCGGAAAAAACCGGACAGTCCGCCGGAAAACTTTCACGCTTCCTCATCCCGGCGCTGGCGGCAGTCCTGTTCATCCTGCTTGCCCGGATTTGCTACGTCCATTCTTTCCCGGCTTTCCTGTTCTCCGAAGACCGGAAATTCGAGCGCTTCACCGACAAGGTCTTCCGCGAGGAGCTGAACGGCAATACACTCAACCGGCATTATATCGTAGCTGATCCCTCGAACTATGGCCTCGACACGAAGCAGGTGTCTCTCGGGAACGCCAGTCTCGGCGCGCGAAGAAAGGCTTGTACGACGGCGGAGAATTATCTGGATAAACTGGAGACCTTTGATTACGAGAAGCTCTCTGAAAAGCATAGGCTCACCTACGATCTTTTTCGGGATTGTCTGAAAACCGAGCTCGAAGGCGCCGACTGGCTGCTCTACGACGAACCGCTCGGGCCGACGCTCGGCATACAGGCGCAGCTTCCGGTGCTGCTCGCAGAGTACAGCTTCCGAACCAAAGGTGACATCGAGGATTACCTGACACTGCTGTCGCAAATCCCAGACTATTTTTCTTCCGTCCTTGCCTTCGAGCAGGCAAAATCTGAGGAGGGTCTTTTCATGAGCAGCGAGTGCGCAGACGAGGTCGTGAAGCAATGCCGGGAATTCATCGAAGAGCCCGATTCCAACTACCTGATCGGGATCTTCGACGAGAAAATCGACGCTGTAAAAAATCTGACCGCGGACGAGAAGATCGCCTACAAGAGCCGCAATCAGTCGGTCCTGAGCGGATACGTGATCCCGGCCTACGAGACCATGATAAACGCGCTTGAGAAGTTTTCCGGAAGCGGTACGAACACGCAGGGGCTCTGCTATTACCCGGAGGGAAAAGAGTATTACCGCTGGCTTGTAAAGAGTACGGTCGGCGACGACCGCCCGATCGAGGAGATTGAGGAGGCTGTAAAGGTGCAGATGGTGAAGGATTTCACAGCGATCCAGGAGCTGATGAAGCGAACCGGCGCCGCAGAGAGCGGCTCTGCAGACGCCAGCGAAAGCGGCGGTGAAAACAGCAGCGAGAGCAGCACTGAAAGCGGCAACGAAAACGCCAATGCATCCGAAAATACCGGTAGCGAACTCGAAGCGGCATCCACGGTTGAGGCATGGAGTGATTCCGTGACAGCCATGTCCGGACAAAATAATATTTTTGAAAAAACAAGCGAGGCGCTGGACACACTGGTTTTCGGAACTGCCAACAAAGGCGCAGACTCAGAAAAGAGCGCAGGAAGCGGCTCAGAAAACGACCCGGGAGCTCCCTCCGCGATGCTCGACGAGCTTCGGGAGAAAATCACCAAGGACTTCCCATTGCTTCCGAACGTGTCCTGCACCGTCAAATATGTGCACGAATCCCTGCAGGACTACTTAAGCCCGGCTTTCTACCTGTCGCCCACGATCGACGACTACACCCACAATGTCATATACATCAACCCGGCAAGCAATTACAGCGATCTCGAGCTTTTTACAACGCTCGCGCACGAGGGCTATCCGGGGCATCTGTATCAGTCCGTCTACTTCAACGCGCAGGAACCGGAGCTTCTGCGGAATCTGCTCGACGTCGGCGGCTACACGGAGGGCTGGGCCACCTATGTCGAGATGTATGCCTATTCCCTGTGGGAAGACGATCCCGTGCTCGCGGCGCTGTCTCAACGGAACCGCTCGTTCACGCTCGGCCTTGCGTCCCTGCTCGACATCGGCATTCACTACCGGGGTTATTCGCTTGATCAGGTCAAAGCCTTCCTGGAGCAACTCGGCTTCGGGAGCAGCACGGCGGAATCGCTTTACCGCACAATACTGGAGGCTCCGGCCAACTATCTGCAGTATTACGTGGGCTGCCTGAACTTCTGCTCTCTGCGCGACGAGCTGAAGCGGGCTCAGGGCGAGCGCTTCTCCCTGAAGGAATTTCACCGTCTCGTGCTCGAAAACGGTCCCGCGCCGTTCTACATCCTGCGGAAGCGGCTTGTTCGTGGTTAGTTCACAGCCCGGCAAAAGGAGACACTTATGCAGTTCATTTTATATTTGTCGCGATTCATGATCCCGTTCCTGATCTTTTATGTCATCGGATACGGTCTGCTCGCAAAGGTACCGGTCTACGACAGCTTCATCCGCGGCGCGCGTGAAGGACTGGAGACCGTCGTAAAGATCGTACCGACGCTGATCGGGCTGATGGTCGCTGCTGGCGTGCTGCGCGCTTCCGGCTTCCTGGATCTTCTGGCGTCTCTGCTTGAGCGGGCGGCTTCCGGAAGTCCGTTTCCGGCAGCTCTCATTCCGCTCGCCCTGCTCCGCATGTTTTCCTCAAGCGCGGCGACCGGCCTTTTGCTGGACGTCTACAAAGAATACGGTCCCGACTCCTCTGTCGGGCTGATCGCTTCCCTGATGATGTGCTGCACCGAGACGATCTTTTATACAATGAGCCTCTATTTCATGACCGCGGGCATTAAAAAGACGCGCCACACTCTTGGTGGCGCGTTGCTCGCTACGTTCGCAGGACTTGCCGCCTGCGTCGTGCTTGCCGGGATGATGGCCTGACCGATAACACCGATCCTGCTCTCTCCCATGCAAAAATGCTTAAAACAGTACCCTTCTTTGTACCTGATGTGAGACATAATAGCCGCCTGCTCCGTAGATTCCTCTGGCCCATCCTGCATACTGTGCCTCGGGATCATAGTAGGCTCCGTTTATCTGCACCCATGCATGCCGTGTCATGCCATCCGCCGCTCCATCCCTGGAGCCGCTCACTCTTCCGCAGACAATGTAGGGCGAATATCCGACTTCCTTCGCAAGCGCGGCAAAGGCGCACGCAAAGCTATAGCAATTGCCCCAGTGGTTGTTGAACATATGCAGCGCCGTCTCCTTCTGCCAGCCGCCCTGGTTCAGGTTCGGATAGCGCGAGCCGTAGGAGAACCGGCCTCCCACCACATAGTTCCAGCACGCCCTCAGCTTCTGGCTCTTCGACATTTTGCCGTTCGTGATGGAGGAGATAATGCTCATCGTCTTGATCTTCAGACGTGCGGCAGTCGTACTCTCCGCCGCGCAGGTCTTTGAGAACTTAATACCGTTGTACGTTCTGTTCTGGTAGAGCAGGCCGGTCTTCGTATCTGCATAGTACAGCTTGCCTCCCACGACGTGCCAGCCTGTGATCGCGCATCCCTTCTTGTCGACATAGTATTTCCTGATCCCGATTGTCAGGATACGGCTCTTCTTTCCTGTCTTCAGCTGCCCCTTCTTGTTGAATACGTACAGCTTTCCATCAATCTTTGCGCTGTAGGTCTTGGCCTTTCCGTTCTTCCCAAAATAATAGGAATAGCCGTCGATCTTCTTCCATTTGTTCTTCAGCTTTTTGCCGTCTTTCTGGTAGTAATAATAGCTGCCTTTGATCTCAACAAGACCGCGTTTTTTCTGCTCGGTTTTTTCTGATTCCGTCTGCGGCTGGGTATTCTCTGTGCCGGTATTCGCGGCTTCCGTGCTCTGTGTCTCGCCCGTCGTACCTGTCTGCGGGGCAGGCGCTGTCGTCTCCGCCTTGGGAGGATCCTTTCTGGCATCCGCATTCACGCTGACGATCGTCGTTTTTCCCTTCTTGTCCGTAAAGAGCTGTACCATGAAGCCGGAATAATACAGGACGCTGTCCTTTCCATCGCCATAGCAGCTATCCGGATAATCCTCCCGGCTGAGCGGATCTCCGACCAGCTTTTTCAGCAGCGCAAGCAGCGTCGTTGTCTTCTGTCCTGTCTTCGCCGCGGCGCGCAGCTGCTTCGTCGTGGAAGACTTATACGCGCCATCCCTGGAGCTGAACAAATAAAACTCGTCATTGATCACATAAAGGCCCTTCACCATACGGCCTTTATTGTCAAAGCCATAGCTCTTTCCTGAGATCTTATAAACCTTCGGGATCACAATGCTGCCCGATTTCTTTCCGGTAATCGCTGCCCCGGTCTTATCGAAATAGTACTTGTCCTCCCCGACCGTCTTCCATTTATTTTTAATTTTCTTTCCTTTCACATAGAAATAAATCTTGCCCTTCTCTGTCTTGAGCCCTTCCTTGGCAGCCGCCTTTGCCGTAGCTGGGCCGATCCCCGGCATCGCCGCCATCTGCGAGAAGCCGAGGCACAACAGCAACAGCAATAATATCCGTTTGCATTTTCTCATCTCAATCACCTACCGTATTTTTCTTATCACTACACATAAACATACTCCATAAGCCACTGCGGATATCTTACCACAGATTTCCTCCCAAGCCAACAGAAATTTAAACGCAAAAAATTTATCCGGAAATTTAACAATTGCGGTACCTGTATATTTATGATAAGATGTTGTTGCGAATAGGCCCGGCGCGCCTGACGCGCGAATCCGGCAAACAATCGGAGGAGAATATTATGAAGAGAGTAGCGATTGTCACAGACAGCAACAGCGGCATCACCAGAGCCCTCGGCGATGAGCTCGGCATCTATGTCCTGCCAATGCCATTTTATATCAATGAAGAATTGTACTATGAGGATATCACCCTGACGCAGGAGGAATTCTACGAACATCTGAAAAACGATTCCAACATATCTACCTCCATGCCCTCGCTCAACGATGTGACGGAGCTGTGGGACAAGCTTCTGAAGGATTACGAGGAGATCGTACACATCCCGATGTCGAGTGGACTGAGCGGATCCTGCAATGCGGCGCAGGCACTTGCGCAGGACTATGAAGGAAAGGTGTTTGTCGTGGACAATCGCCGCATCTCCATCACCCAGAAGCAGTGCGCCATCGATGCAAAGGCGCTCGCGGACGCCGGCTGGGGTGGAGCCGAGATCGCAAAATATCTGGAGGACACAGCCGCGGACTCCAGCATCTATATCACCTTAAATACCTTGTACTATCTGAAAAAGGGCGGTCGTATCACGCCCGCCGCAGCCGCGCTTGGCACATTGCTGCGCTTAAAGCCGGTGCTCCAGATCCAGGGCGACAAGCTGGACGCCTACGCGAAGAGCCGCACGATGAAGGCGGCGCGCACCACGATGCTCGAAGCGATCCACAAAGATATCACGGAGCGCTTCCACTCGCCTGCGGATGGCTCCGAATTCAATATCATGCTCGCCTACTCTGGGACGGACCTTACCGAGGTCAATTCCTGGAAGGAAGAGGTGCTAACTCACTATCCGGATCATGCGCCGATGATGTGCGACCCGCTGTCGCTGAGCGTATCCTGCCACATCGGGGACGGATCGATCGCGATCGCAATCGCAAAGAAGCTCCCGGAGGAGCTTCTTCACAGATATCAGTAGAAGTAGAGCTTCTTTACAGATACGAACAGAACTATTACAGTTCTACGTCCGCGGTTCCCTTAAGCTCTCCTTCGAGCTTGAAGTATTTTTTCGCCGTGCCGGATTTCTGCATGTACCAGTTTATCTTTTTTTCGTTCACTTTCCGCGTCGAGTAGCAGGCCGCGTTTGTGTCGAACGTATACCATTTTCCGCTGATCTTGACCTCGACCCACGCGTGGTTCTGCCAGGTGTTCTTGTTGAACGCGTTGCTCTGTCCCCAGCAGATGTGGACCGGATAGCCGGTAGCCCGCTTCGCAAGAAAAGCAAAGGTGGCTGCGTAATGATAGCAGCTTCCTTTTTTGTTGGTGAGCATCTGCTTTGCGTATGTATACTCCCATCCCTTCGGACAATTAAAACCGCGCTCTGCCCGCAGATAGCCGAATTTCGATTTATTTGAAACATAGTTAAACAGCAGCTTCAGCGCATCCTTCTTACTCGTACTTGCCTTCACTCCGGCCTTCTTGATGGCGCTGTCCATTTTCTTGAGCAGATTTGCATTGATCGACTTGGTCTTTTTCGACTGAAAAACGCCCTGGGAATCGAAATAGTAGGATTTATTTTTCACCGAATACCAGCCGGTTTTGCGCACGCCGTCGGCCCCGAAATAATATTTCTTTCCCTTGATCGTCTTCATGCAATTGACGTACTTCTTGCCGGCCTTGTAATAATAGCAGTATCCTCCTGCCTCTTTAACCCAGCCCGTCTTTGCTTTGGAAGAGGCCGCGGATACTCTTACCGTATTCATGCCGCTCTGGACCGGTCCCAGACAGAGGCAGACAGCCAGCAATAGAAATATGATTTTTTTAACAAATTGTTTCATCTCTGCATCTCCTTGTTATATGTTTGTAAGAATTATAACATGTTTTAAAGTAAATGCAAGCAACAAAAAAAACGCCATACAAGGCACGTTTTTCCCTGTCCCCGCGCGCTCTTGTATGGCGAATAGTCTTGTATAACAAAAGATTTACAGGATTCTGCGCTCGCCGTCGATCTCTGCGTAGATCGGGGTTGCCGACAGATTCCGAACGCGCGTGCCATCCGCGCTGAACAGCAGACCGCGCGCCGCGTTTATATAATCGACGTAGTCGATGTTCGTCGTGTACCAGACGTCATCCCGGCCGCTCATCTTCTCGCAGAACGCCTCCATCTTATCCCAGGTGTTCTCGCGGTCGAACTCGAAGCTGTGTCCCCACACATAGAAGAGCGAGAGCCTGCTGAATCCCGGCGTGTTCAGGAAACAGTCCGACAGCTCGCCGAACGCGTCGTTGTGATGGCAGCTCGGCCTCCAGCGGATGAACTCCTCCGGCACCCGAAAATTCCCGAGCGAGTCCACGGTTCTGCAGTACGCGAAGCCAAGCGTCTTCAGGGTATTGACCACCCTCGCGTCATACTCTCCGTACGCATAGGAACAGCCGCGGATGATCCGCCCCGTGCACGCTTCGAGCGTCAGGCGGTCCTGGTAGAATTCCTGCACGAGCCGCTCCTGCGCCAGATGTGTCGGGAACTCGTGCAGCACGCCGTGGCACGCGATCTCGTGTCCCTCGAACAGCGCCGCGATCTCCTCTTTTTTCAGAAAGCCTTCTGTATCCAACGTCCCGGAATTCAGGTGGAATGTCGCTTTCAGCCCAAAGCGGTTGAAGATCTCCACCAGCCTGCGGTCGAAAATCTGGCCATCGTCGTAGCTGAAGGTCAGCGCCTTGTTCTTAAACTCCGGATAGCAAAGTCTAAAGCTCATAGCACACCTCCGCCGGCGCGTGGCCCGTCAGCTCCCGGCTCCTATCGTCCGGCTGGCTGCAGCCCGCGTAAAATGCGAATTTCCGACCGTCCACCTTGCGGCAGCCCGCCTCGTCTACTATAGTGAACGCCTGCCCCGGGATCTCCACCGACACGGTCTTCGTCTCTCCGGCTCCCACACGCACGCGCTGAAACGCGCAGAGCGACGGATGAAGCGGCGCAAATTCCGAGTCGAGGCATTTGACGTAGATCTGTACCACGTCCTCGGTCGGGACGCTGCCAGCGTTTTCTACTGTTATATTCATATGTACCGAAGCCGGCATAGCCACGGTCTTCGCACCATTCCCCATGTCTTCCGCACTGCCCTGCGCCCCGGACATGCCGCCGGAGACGAGCCGCGCGTCCTTCACGTACACATCTCCGTAGGTCAGGCCATAGCCGAACGGATACTGCGCCTTCTCTGTCATATAACGGTACGTCCTGCCCTGCATCGAATAATCCTCGAAATCAGGCAGCTCTTCGAGCGTCTCATAGAATGTGACCGGAAGCTTACCGGAGGGCGAGACGTCCCCGAACAAAAGCTCCGCCACGGCTTCTCCGCCCTGCGCGCCCGGATACCAGACCTGCAGCACCGCCCCGAACTGCTCTGAGGCGCGTCCAAGATCCACGTCGCTGCCCGTCATCACGCAGAGTACGGTCGGCGTGCCCGTCGAGGCGATCGCGTCCATCAGGTCCCGCTGCACCTGCGGGAGCTGAAGATCCGGCTTGTCCCCGGATGCGTAGCTGTTGCCAGTGTCGCCCTCTTCGCCCTCGAGCGTCTCGTCCAGGCCCACACACAGGATCACCACATCGCTGTGCGAGGCGACGATCTTCGCCTCGGAGATGCGGTCTCCGGCGAAAGCCAGATTCTCCGTGCGGTCTTTGAAGAGCTCGCAGCCCGGCGTCGTCAGCACGCGCACGTCGTCGCCGAGATAATCCTGCAGCCCCTCCTGTACCGTCACATAGCGGGAAGCCGTGCCGTGGTAGTTGCCCACCAGAGCCGCGCGGCTGTCCGCGTTCGGTCCGATGACGCCCACGGTCTTCAGTTTGTCCTTCTTAAGCGGCAGAATGCCGTCGTTCTTCAGCAATACCACGCTCTCGAGCGCGGCCTTCTTCGCCAGCGCCAGATGCTCCTTCGACTCGACTTCCTCGTAGGGAATCGCGTCGTACTCACTGCCGTCAAAGAGTCCGAGCATGTAACGCGTCGTGAACAGGCGCACAGCCGATTCCGTGATCGTCTCCTCGGTGACGAGCCCGTTCTTATATGCGTTCAGGATATGAAGATATGTATTTCCGCAGTTCAGATCGCAGCCGTTGTTGATCGCCAGCGCCGCGGACTCCTTCGCCGACGAGGTCACCATGTGGTGCTCGTGGAAATCGCGGATCGCCCAGCAGTCCGAGACAAAGTGTCCCTTGAAGCCCCACTCGCCGCGCAGCTTCTTCTGCAGCGACGGGCTCCCGCAGCACGGCTCGCCGTTCGTGCGGTTGTACGCGCCCATCACGGCCTCCACGTCCGCCTCCTCGACGAGCGCCTGGAACGCCGGCAGGTAGGTCTCTCCCATGTCCTTCGGCGTCGCCTTCGCGTCGAACTCGTGGCGGACGCCCTCCGGCCCCGAGTGCACAGCGAAATGCTTCGCGCAGGCCGCGGCCTTCATCGTCTCTCCATCCCCCTGCAGCCCCTTCACAAAAGCCACGCCAAGACGGCTCGTCAGATACGGATCCTCCCCGTAGGTCTCATGCCCGCGCCCCCAGCGGGGATCGCGAAAGATATTGACGTTCGGGGACCAGAAGGTCAGCCCCTTATAGATGTCGCGGTCCTCCTGCGCGGAGTACGCGTTGTACTTAGCGCGCCCCTCCGTCGCAATCACGTCCGCGATCTCGCCCACAAGCTCGGTATCGAACGTCGCCCCGACGCCGATCGCCTGCGGGAATACCGTCGCCTGTCCTGCCCTGGCCACGCCGTGCAGACCCTCGTTCCACCAGTTGTACGCGGGCACGCCGAGCCTGCTGATCGCCGGCGCGTCATACCGCAGCTGGCTCGCCTTCTCCTCCAGCGTCATCTGCGCGACAAGCGCTTCTGCTCTTTTTCTCGCCTCTTCTCTTTTCATGTCCGTCTCCTTGTCATATTTGTATTATGATATTGAGTGCTTTCAGACTGATTATACTATAGCAAAACCCGTTTGTCATTTCTTTTAAATCCTTATTTTATTTTTTATTGAAATTATGAAAAGGCGATCTCTTACGAATGCCTTGACACGCGAAAATGCGTATGCTATATTACGGGCAAAAAGGGGAAAGCCACCCACAAGAGGGAGGATTTACACATGCGAAGATTCGAAGGATTTCAGCGGGGCGTCAATCTGGGCGGATGGATCTCCCAGTGCGTCAACCGCAGCAAAGAGCATTTTGACACATTCATCACGAAAAAGGATATTGAACAGATCGCGGGCTGGGGGCTCGACCATGTTCGCCTGCCGATCGACTACGACGTCGTCATGAACGAGGACGACACGTTTATTGAAGACGGTTTCGCGCTCATCGACAACTGCATCGCCTGGTGTCGGGAGTGCGGTCTGCACATCATTCTCGACGTACATAAGGCGAAGGGCTACATGTTCGACAAGCAAGCCGTGCCGGATCCGGACGCCTTCTTCCTCAGCAGCAAGCTGCAGGACAGCTTCATCCATCTGTGGAAGGAGCTCGCGCGCCGCTACGGCAAGGACTCGGATATCGCCGCGTTCGAGCTGCTCAATGAAATTGTCAACCCTGCTATGAGCGACATCTGGAACAAGATCGCACGCCGCGCGGTCGAGGCAATCCGCGGCATCGCGCCGGATACCTACATCTTGATCGGCGGCGTTTGCTACAACAGCGTCGCAAACGTACCAGATCTCGACGCGCCCTATGACGACAAGATCGTCTACAACTTCCACTGCTACGCGCCGCTTATGTTCACGCATCAGAATGCCCACTGGATCGAGGATATGCCGAAGGATTTCCACACCGGTTACCCGCAGACGGCTACCGAATTCCGCATCATCGGGAACAGGGTCGAGCAGGCTCGCGTAGACGCGGTCACCGGAGATTTTATCGATCCGGAGGATTCCGGCGCGATCATTTTCGAGAAGATGTTCGCGGTCGCGATCGAGTACGCTGACAAGATGAATGTCCCGCTCTACTGCGGCGAGTATGGCGTGATCGACCAGGCGCCCCTTCCGGACACGGTTCGCTGGTTCGACGACATCCATTCCGTGTTCGAGAAATTCGGCATCGGCCGGGCGGTCTGGAACTATAAGAATAAAGACTTCGGGCTCGTAGACGAGCACTACGCGCCGATAAGAGAAGAACTTGTGAAGAGGCTGTAGATACGATGTCAGTCGCATATTCTCCGCGGAAGAGCTCTGCAGCCAGATCGCGTAAAAAGAACAATGCTTCAATTGAGCAGGCCTGTCCGGGGATCCGCCTGGGCGGGCCTGTTTCTTTTGCTCATTTTTGAAATTTGCTATATCAAATCAATATATTTTTCTTGACTTTTTCTTTTTAAGTCGTATAATATATGTGATAGTTGTTTTGTGGTATTTTATATCATGCTTTATCTGTAATTCTACTTATCTGTCTGTTTTCGGCAATTGATAACTCGGCATTTTGAACGGGTGTTTCCCTATAGGCATCCATCTCCGATTCCGGCACTTATCCTCCAAACAATCTGCAAAAATCTTTATAAATATATTGTGTTTTTGAGGCAAAAAGAGTAGAATAGATGGAACAGAAGGAACGAAAATCACCGCAAAGCATTACACATTTCATATTCTCTTGTAAGGTGGTGATTTTCAATGGGCAAAAAAGACATTATTACAAAAGAATACATGCGGGATCGCAATACCTTCGCAGATGCATTCAACTATCTGCTCTACGGCGGCAGATCCGTGATTGATCCGGGTGCGCTCCGTTCGCTCGACACAACGGTTACCGGCATTCCTTACGGCAAAGAAGGTACGGACACGCCGGTGCAGAAGTTCCGCGACGAACTGAAGGGGCTCACCCTGATGGAAGACAGTTCGGCGATCTACCTACTGCTCGGCATCGAGAACCAGAGCGACGTAAATTACGCAATGCCTGTAAAGGATATGGTCTACGATGCCTTACAGTATGCCGCACAAGTTGAGCAGACCGCCAAGTCACACCGAGAAGCAGCAAAGGCTTCCGTCGCAAAGCCGGAACCCCAAGCGGGCATGTCCGGTGCAGCAGGCACACTCGGTAGTACGAATCGTCCGCCCAAAATCGGTGTTTCCAGCGGTGAATATCTGACTGGCTTCTATAAGGACGACCACCTGATCCCCGTGATAACACTCGTCGTGTTCTTCTCGGCAGAAAAATGGGACGGCCCCAGATGCATCCATGACATGTTCTCCGTGACAGACCCTAAGCTTCTCTCGTTCATCCCAAACTACCGGATCAACCTGATCGCTCCCGGCGAGATGAGTGATACGGAGCTCGACAAGTTCACGACCAGCCTGCGCGAAGTTCTTCTGTTCATTAAATATTCCAAAGATAAAAACCGGCTTCGTACACTCGTCTCCGAGGATCAGCGTTTCCAGTCGGTAGAAAAAAACGCTGCGAAAGTAATAAACGCAGTAACACAATCAAACCTGATATTTTTCAATGAAGAAGAGGAGGCATCCGACGTGTGCAAAGCAATCGATGATATGAGAGCCGAAGCCCGTGCTGAGGGCAAGGCCGAAAGTATAGTGGAACTTCTGGGCTGTCTACCCGGCATTCTCCCGGAAACGATGCGCACATCCATCATGGCGGAGCGTGACACCGGCATACTTAGCAAGTATCTGCGGCTCGCCGCCGCATCATCTTCCGTGGAGGAGTTCTGCAGCCAGATCGCGTAAAAAGAACATCATTTCAAAAGGGAAGGCCTGTCCGGAGATCTATCCGCGCAGGCCTGATTCTTCATCTGCTCTGTGATGTATCCACATCAGGATTCTGGCAAAGCTTCAGCGCATCCATAAACGCCCGCTTATTTTCCTGTGGCGTAGTCGTCGGGCGGCCAAGATCTGCGCGCGATCCAATCGCACATTTCACTTCAATGAAGCTCAATTCGTTCCGTCTTTTCGCTTCCAGCAACGCCTTATCCAGCGATACAATATCCTCCACGCAAATCACGTTCGGATAGCCGCAGCCCTGTACAATCTTCACCAGATCAATTTCCTCGGCAACGGTCGGCATACCTCCCACCGATTCATGCGCTCCGTTATTGATGACTATGTGAATCAGATTCCCGGGCTTGTTCGCCCCGATCACCGCCATCGCACCCATGTGCATCAACACGGCTCCATCTCCGTCAATGACCCAGACTTTTTTCTCCGGCTTCTGCAGTGCAATGCCAAGGGCGATCGAAGAGCTGTGTCCCATCGAACCCACCGTCAGAAAATCCGTCCCATGCGGCTGTCTGTCCGCCTCCCGTATCTCAAAAAGCTCCCGGCTCGCCTTGCCCGTAGTGGAGACAATCAAATCCTCCTCTGCCACCGCTGCAATATGCCGAATGACGTCCTCCCGCAGCATGATGTTCCCATTTTTATATTCCGCTTTCTTCTCATATTCCAACGCGCCCTTACATACAACAAGCGCAGTTTGCTTTCCCTCTGCCCACAGCGGTCGGAAAGAAGCCAGCGCCCGTTCCAGTTCCTCCGCCGTCGTCTCCCTCCTGATCACAAAAGAAGAAATATTCATATCCTCCAGAAGCTTCAACGTCACCTTCCCCTGAAAAATGTGCTGCGGCTCATCGTGTACTCCCGGTTCGCCTCGCCACCCAATAATAAAAAGGCAAGGAATCCCGTACACCTCCTCATTCATCAGGGACGCCAACGGATTGATGATGTTTCCTTCTCCGGAATTCTGCAGATATACGACCGGGACTTTGCCCGTAGCCAAATGATATCCGGCCGCCAGGGCCACGGCATTACCCTCGTTTGCCGCTATGATATGATGTCGCGCATCCGCCCCATATGTGTCCATCAGGTAATCGCACAGCGGACGTAGCTGAGAATCCGGCACGCCGGTGAAAAAATCGAAATCTTTCAAAAAATCGAGTCGCATGGTCAATCCCTTTCCGCTTTCAAAATATGCCGGTACAAATTCATTATCGTATTCTCGTTCAGTTTTACCGGATTGTTGTCTAGCCTTGCCGGATCTACCGATTTTGTCAACGTCTCTAATACTTTCTGTCGCTGATGTTCCGTCGGTTTGTCTATCCCGAATTCCCGCAGCAGCATGCGGAACCGCTCAATCGCCCTCTGGGAGTCCCCGCCGCCCATAGTGCGAGCGATATCAACCAGCACTCTCCGAACGTATTCCACGCCCCGCGAATCAATGCACTGCTCCAGATGTGTGCTCATATAATCCCACACCTCCGGCAGGCAGAGCGCCACCGCGTGTCCGTGAGGCAAACGGTATAAAGACGTCAGCTTATAGCTCATCGCATGAGGCGCAGTCGTCTGCGTGATATTGATCGCTCGCCCCGAATAGTTGGCTGCCTGCAATATTTTTTCAGCGGCCTCCCGGCTGTTCCTCTGAATGTAATCCTCCTGCCATTGCAGGATCATTTCTATCGCCTGTTTTGAATATTCGGTGCTCTCTTCTGTCGATTTCACGGACCACCACGATTCAATCGCCTGGCACAGTGCGTCCAATAACGTACATTTTTTCTGATACAACGGCAAAGTCCTCAACAAATCCGCGTCTAATATTACATAATCCGGAAGCATACTTCTCTGAGCAACCGAATACTTTCTGCCGTTCTTATAAACTACCGCAAAATGCGTCGACTCACTCCCGGTTCCGGCTGTAGTGGGAACCGCGATCATCGGTATCCGGCTGTCTTGATATTCCTGCGCCAGATAATCCTTAGAAGAATCCAGTACAGAAAACTGTCTGACGCACTTCGCAACATCAATCGCGCTCCCTCCGCCGACTGCAACAATCGTATCACAACACTCCCGACGAAACAAGTCTACTCCTCTGCATACATCTTCATATACCGGATTCGATGTAAATCCACTAAAGCGCACGTATGACGTTCCGATATTCTCAAAAAAAACGCGAAGAGGTAACCGGTCAAACGGACTGCCGCAAATCAGAAAGAACTTCCCTGCGCCGAGCGTTCGAAAAATCTCCGCGAGTTGTCTCCGGCTTTGTTCCCCGGAAATAATTGTCTGTGGCATTTCACTCCTCCGGAATCAAGGTAATAATATCCTTAATCGGCATGCAAAGTTCCTCGCACTCTTTCCCTCTGTGATTTTCCAGAATGCTTTGCGCTGCCTTCTGCATGGCAGGGAAACCGCTGCGTGTGAGCTGATTGGCATAGATGATCACATTTACACCACACATTTTAAATTCCTCTTCTGTCACCGTATTATAAGAAGTCGGCACCACCACCAGCGGCGTATGCGAATCCTGCTCCCGGAAAAGACTGACAAACTTGAAAATCTCCGACGGATCTGCCTTGCGGCTGTGAATCATGATCGCGTCCGCTCCGGCTTCGGTATACGCAAACGCACGGGCCAGAGCATCCTCCATTCCCTGTTCCAAAATCAGACTCTCAATGCGCGCGCAGATCATAAAATCTTTTGTTTTCTGAGCCTTCTTTCCCGCTGCAATTTTTGCACAAAAGCCTTCTATCGTATCCTGTGTCTGCTCCGCTTCCGTTCCAAATAGGGAATTCCTTTTCAGTCCGACCTTATCCTCAATGATTACCATGGAAACGCCCATACGCTCTAAGCTCCGCACCGTGTAGACAAAATGCTCTGCCAAACCTCCGGTATCTCCGTCAAAAATAATGGGCTTCGTAGTGACCTCCATGATGTCGTCAACCGTGCGGAAACGGGAAGTCATATCCACCAGCTCAATGTCCGGCTTCCCTTTCGCAGTCGAATCACACAGAGAACTCAGCCACATGGCGTCGAACTGGTATGTCTTCCCCTCCCTCAAAACAGTGGTCTTCTCCGCAATCAGCCCCGTAATTCCACTGTGCGCTTCGATGGCGTTGACGCAGCCTTTCATCTCGATCAGCTTTTTCAACCTGCCCCGCCGATAGTCCGGCATCGCAAGCTGCTGGCGGGATTGTCTTTCCAGCTCTCTGTATTTTTCATCCTTTGCATAGGGAAATTCCACAAGTCTTCCGCCATATTCTGCCAGCACCCGAATCACTTCGTCCCGTATCGGCTGCTGAAATCCTGTACGCCAGTCGTCTCCATGAACGACAAAATCCGGCCGGAGTTCCCGCAGATTATCCGCATAGCTGAGCGTCTTCTGCTCCACCACGCGATACACGCCAGAAATGTTTTTCATAACTGTCCTACGCTCTTCAAAAGATAACAGCGGAAAACGTTTATAGCTGGCAACCGCCTCGTCCGACAAAACGCCAATGATAAGCTTCCCTAACCGCTCCGCTTTTTTGATAATCGCAATATGTCCGCTGTGAATGACATCTGTAGAAAAGCACATATAGACAGTCCGACTCTCAATCTCCCGGAGCCGGACCGAAACCTGCGTCAGATCCTCAGGCGTATCAATCTCCGCGCACAACGCCTCTTTCACGTCGAAAGGCGCAATATAACATCTGTCTGACACTTCATTAAACGCATTTTCCGCATAACAGTCTCGCCAACCGCTCTCACAAAATTCGCAGATCGCATCCAGCCAGATCTTCCAGTCGTCTTTGTTCAGCTTATAAAGAGGCTGCGCGGCAAGCGCCTGCTCGAAATATTCGATCCCAATCCTGCTGATCCGGCCATCCTGCACGACAGCTTTAAAATCCTTTTCAGGAAGCTCTACAACCGAACTGACCGTCATACAGCTTGTCCTGCTTCCTAAAACCCCATCAAGCACACCGAGCTCGAATACCAGATCCCCATGCATTAGAATGATGTCTTCATCTTTAAAATACTCTCTGGCGCAATAGATTGAATATATGTAGTTTGTATCGGCATACAACGGATTTTTGACAAAAGCAATCTGCAGGGGCAGATCCAGAGAATCACAGTAGTTTGCCAGAACATCATCATAATATCCGGTCGTCATAACCACTTCTGAAATGCCTGCCTCGGCAAGCAGACGGAGCTGCCGGCTTACAATCGTCTCCCTCGCAGAAACCTCAGTCATACATTTAGGTTGTTCCGACGTCAGCACACCCATGCGATGGCCAAGGCCGGAGTTTAGGATCAATGCTTTCATTACAGCCCATCCTCCATCTTCAGTTTCTCTAACGTTGGCAACATCCTCGTCTTAGTATAAATCATTGCAATAGCCACAATAGCCAAAGCAACCGCATACCGTATAATTTTCATCTGATATACTAAATTGCTAAATAGCGATACGCTTATTACCACTAAAGATAATCCCCCAAGATACTTCATATCATAAACAGGTTCTGCTACTACCCTCTTCATTGCAAAATAATCTATTATTGCCTGTAATAAATAGCAAACAAACGTTGTATACCCTGCAGCAATATATCCATATTTCCGTATGAATATCAAATTCAATACAATATTCAAAAGACATGCGCTTACACTGGCATACATCACATATTTGGGGCGCTTATAATAATATACAATATTAGCATAAATAAAATATTGAACCTGAAAGAAAACACCCCCTACAACCGATGGTATCACATAAACCGCCTTCTGATAGTCCTTCGTCGCCATTATGGTCACTACCTCCGGCGCCAGCATAATTACAAGTATACACAATATAGCTATTACAGTCAGAATTGGCATAGTCACCATAGAGATAGACTTATAGTCTTTTGCCTTGCATCTTTCATACGTAAAAGGAATAAGTGACGCGTTGATAGAAGACCATATAATAGACGCGATCGACGCTACCGAATATGCCACACTGTAATGAGCGGTCGCTGTATCATTTACAATTCTGGATATCATAAGCTTATCTGAGCTTCCAAGTAAATTTGTGGACAAATAGTGTGGAATCAATGGCAAATTAAAAAGAAACGCTGCTTTCCAATACTTTACCTCAACCTTGCCTTTGGCCCTGATCGCCAGATAAATATAAAACCCGGCATATAACACAATCAAAGGTATTTCTGCTCCAAATAGTCTCGCATATAGTCGATTATCCTGAAAATAGTAAATGCAGACAATCGCAATCGTTGGTGAAAGAATTGCAGATGTAACTGTCCAGAAAACCATTGCTTTGTATTTCAATTCATATCGCTGTCTGCTTGTCCAAAAATTATAGGCAGGCTGAAACAAATATACAACTCCCATCAAAAAAAGCAAAGGTAAATCCAGACCAAACCATGTTCCAAAAAAACAATAGATAAACAATACAACACAAAATGTAAGTATAGTGATCAGATTAGAAAATACAAGCATCGAATAGGAATATTCGTTTCTTTGATTTGCATAATCCATCATACCATTATTAAACACACCATAAGAAAGGCAGAACATTGCAATAATGCCCAAAAGATTCATCCATGTTAAGAATACTGAAGCCTGGCCATATTCCTCCGCTGTTAATAACCTTGTGTAAAACGGTGTCGTAAGATAGGAAATACCTTTCGAGACTACCGTCGCAAGAAATAATGACGTTGACGCCTTTACGCTGCGTGGAATCTTATTTAGTATATTTCTTTTCATAAGTGTCTATAGCCTCAAGTTAAAATGGCATGCAACTATGTTGCGGTTTGCATTCAAATCTCTCAAATGGATAAATATACTCTGCCAGCTCTTTCTCAATCTGTTGAATATCGCCCGATAGTTCCGGGTGCTTTAAAAAAAGCTGTGTATTATTAATTGACACTGCAGGATCAAAATATTTCTTTCTTTCCCATCCATCTGTTGTAAATTCTAAAAAATCCATAAGTTTTCTCGCAGTTGCTTCATAATCATAAATCATGTTTTCATATCTTATACAACAAATATCAGTGCTATCTGGTATATTATTCCGGACAAGCTTATGGTACTTAATAAAATTCTCTACATTATCCGTAGGAATAAAATTCCCTTTACTCTTTAGGTAACATTTTGCAAGTACATAAATATCTCTGGGATCTCTGTCCACCAGTACAGCTTTGGGAGAATCAAAAAATTTCATACTTCGTTGTGGTTCGTAGACGTCAAATGGCTGATTCAATAGAATAGTTTTGCTCAAATCAAAACCTAACATTTCTATAATATCTCGCAAATAGTGTTTTACTTTATCGTAAAACTCTTTCGGATCAACAGATAAATACATGATACTACGCTTAGAATAGGGCCATTTTTTATCTGTTAATTTTTCATATAAACGAACAATTCTCAGTTTTACCCCAATTAAACGTTGATAAAACCACCGTTCACAATACTTTTCCAACGGAACATAGCCGCGCCAGGTCACCTGTGATAGCTCATCAATGAATTCCAGCGAGCGGGTTCTAAAGCAATTCCCGGTCAGTTTTCGATAATAGCTTCTTGGACTATCCAGACCGCAGATAAGCTTCTTGTAATCTTTCAATGCTGCATTAGACGACAAATATCTTGTCTTTCTAATTAATAATTGATATTCAAGGTCCTGAATTCCATGCGGCAGATATAAAAAATCAAACTCCGGAATATTCAAATTGCAACTGCATGTGTTCCATTCACACAAAAAGTCCAACACAGCTCCACTTCCACTATAGCCATAACCGCAAACGCCGATTACCATCGTTTTCCCTTCTCTACATAATAAAATGTTTAATAAAAAACAAACTTGATTTTTGGTTCTCTGCCCGGTATATTATCAAGCTGCTTTTCTATCTCTTCAATATGATATGCTATAGTAATAATACCAAAGAGCATAGTCATTGTTGTAATCGCTTCAATTTGTCCAACAATAAAAAAGCATAATAGTGTATCTAAAATGATAAATTTATATTTTCTATTATTAGCGTTAGCCAATGGACCATTTAATAATATGAGAATACGCAAAAAACTTATCATCCCCACAATTCCGGATTGATATAAAATTTGCAAAAAATGATTATGGCAATGCGAGAACCCATTTAATCGCAAGCGAGTAATATCCGTATCTACATATCCCCATCCCAACAATGGGCGTTGAATAAACATGTGAATGGCAATGTCCCATCTGCTGGTTCGGTTTGAAAAAGTCAAACTTTTCCCCAGAATATCAACTATAAGCCATTTAAACAAAATTTGAATACGTGCAACAACAATGGCAAAGAAAAATGCTATATGTACGCCTAATATTGTCCATACGTTCAACATGAGGCTGCTGTTTGTTACCTCAGAAAAAATCCACAAAAAAATCCAAACCGTCACCGCAACAACCGATGCTCCCGAAAACGTAATGTATATAGAAGCAGAATAAATAATGATCATACACAACTTTGCTAAAAAAGATAGTTGCCTGTATTCTGCATATATTATCCCCACGCATAGCGCCGGAAAAATGAAATTGTAATGAGTATTGTCGTATCCTAGAAGCCAGTTATTTGTAAAAGATGTTACATACATTCCCTGAGGAAAAAAGCAAACAGCAATTAGATTAGAAATTACCACTATACCCAAAATATAATGAAGAAACGTCACTAGCATTCTGCCATCATATTCTATCAACAACTCTATTAGCATACAAAAAGCAATCATCTTTCCAAATGTAACAAAATAATGCCAGTAATCGCCTCGATTAATTAATGTACTTAACAAAGAAACTCCCATATATGCTATTATTGCAAGCATAATTTTTGACCATTTACCATTCAAAACGTATATCATTAAGGTTATCATGACTGATATCATAATCCATGCATCTATAATCCTATCAAGTTCTGGAAATAAATGCAGAATTCCAGGTGGGCATAAATGCGGTAAAATCAATAGCATAAAAATACCCTTTCTCAAGAAAATTGAAGTTCTCTCAACCATATACAATCACAACTCCCAGTTAAATTTTATAATCATCGCTTCGAAAAAATAAAATTATATCTTCTAAATATTTTATCCATATAATTTTTCCAATGCTTGTGCTGTTAATCTATTTTCATATCCTGCTTCTTGAACTTTGTGCCAAGCTTCTTCTCGCTTCACGCGATAATTCATATTTCTATATCTAAGAATATGGTCAACCCATACTCCTGGATTATTTAAAGGAAGAAATTCCACCTTACCAGATATATCTGCCTCCTTGGGCACCTGATTGGAGACAATACAAGGCAACCCTGATGCCTGTGCCTCAAGGTTGACAATCCCAAACCCTTCCCAAAAGCTTGGCAAAACAAATACATCCATTGCACAGTAGAATTTATTTGTTTCTACGGTTACTCCTGCAAAAACAACTTTTTTCTCCAATCCTAAGTCTTTTACAAGCGCATGTACCTCCTTTTCCAGATCGCCTTCTCCCAATAACAACAATTTTGCCGTTTTGCACTTTTGTATTATTTCATAGAATACTTTTATTAAAAATCGATGATTTTTCTGTTCTGCAAAGCGTCCTACGTGGCCAATGACAAAATCTTCGGCAGAAAAATCAAGCACTTCACGACATTTATAGCGCGCATCTATGCTAAATTTAAACCTATAGGCATCTATTCCATATTTCATTATTATTGCTTTTTCTGCAAATTTTTTACCAAACAATGAAATTGCTGCCGGATAAGAACATGCTATCAAATCTGTCGCATTTGCTAAGAGCATTTTACGAAAACCTGCCCGCACAATATCTTCTCTCCGCCCTGTATTATGCGAATGTGAAATGCGCTTCGGGATTCCAAAAAGACGGCCTATTAGCACCGAATAGGCTTGTACAGAAATAGGATCTGTATTTACGTGAATAACATCATAATGCTTTTGTCTGCATAAATATATAAGATGTTTTAAAAATCTAATATGAAACAATATCTTTTCCAAGATAAATGTATTTTTTTCAAATTTTTTCATTCCGAGCTCAATAAAATTAATTCCCATCTCTTTCATTTGTTCTGCGCCTATATGATTTACAATCTTGCCCGGACATATATAATCCAAAGAATACTTTGATACATCTATAATTCCTAACGCATTAGTTAAGAAATTCTCTGTACCGCCTGTATTGAAATTTATTGTGCCTACCAAAAGAATCCTTTTCATTCCCTTTGCACACGTCCTTATATAAATATTTATTATTTTTCAAATAAAGATTTCTTTGGCAAAATATGATTAAATGCATTAATTACTATGTTTTTATTTTTTAAAAAATCCTTTTGTGTCATTTCCCCATCATTGAGCACAACTATTTTACCCCTTTGCTTTTTTATATAAGCTACGCAATCCTGAATACTATCCCTGTCCTTTTCGATAAAAAATGTCTTTCCAATATTAGCTTTCCGCGGGACAAAATTTCCACTTGCCAGTTGCCAGTTTCTCATAACCCACTGATTATAATCTAATTTTGTCCGAAAACGATTATTACACGTCTCTTGAAGCAAATCCGGCTCCATTTCCCAAATAATGTCAAAAGTACTTTTTAAAAAGGAACTTGGCAAATGATACTGCAGAATACCAGGAAATCTGGGACATGGCAATAAATACAGAGTCCTCAGCAAATCTTTCCCATATTTCAAATTAAACCATTTGCCTGGGTTCTTTCGGATAACCTGATGCATGTTAAAGTATTTATTTGTTATCTGGATTGCCTGTTGCGGGTAATAATTGAATCCAGCGTTTATCTCAGGGCAATGCACACTTAAGACAGCAGAATCACAAGGAAGACCATTTTTAAAGAAATCTGTCTCCTTAGTCTCATTGATCAAAAACATATCATCATTAAAATAGACAAACTGTTCCGATAGTCCTTTAATCTTATGCAAGTTCAATTCTAATGGCTGACTATTAAACGTAGGTAAATAGCAATCAGGCATATAATCTGTATGCTTCACAATCACCAGCTTGGGATGGTCTGTGTTAAGCCATGGAGGAAGATGTCCCCATGTGATAAAAAAAATTTTGTGTACCCATGGAGCAAACTTTTCTACACCTCGGAACCAATACTGAAGATTATCCCAATCGCGATATCTCTGTGGTCTGGTATCCGTCTGCTGCCCCGGTATATATTTATTTTTTTCCTTCTGCCATTTAGGATCATTCCCGTCTACCCATAAAATCACAAAATCAATTGGCAGATTTTCCAATACATTTTTGCTAGTCATATTTATTAGATTTCATGATGTTTTATCGAAAACATCTACACTCCATTCCCTCAGTGTATTCTCTCAATTTCTATCTATTATCTTTCAATCGATGAAATATCGCCGGGTTATGTTTCCTTATCTGATAAATCAATTTCCCCATCACATACGCTCCTGAAGGCCAGTTCCAGCGTATTGGGAGAACAAATATCCTCATCTTTACGGAACGGCATCTGGCATACTGCACCGCTTCCCTGACATCCGGATGTCCGATCAATGCTTTGATTTTTCTATACTTTTGCCTGGCAGTAAGTTGCTTTTTTGCATGGAAAAGGTTCTCGATACAACCTGCAATCCGCTCGACAAATTCCCGGCTCGTGTATTCCCTGGCCTTCTCGTCCCACACCCCAAGTTCCTTAAAATGATACTGAAATTCTTGATATTCTTTATATCTGATATCAAAAAAATTTTCCCTATACTTTTCTGTTGTAGATCCGACACGTTCCCGCACATAATCGTACAGGCAACATTCGGTAAAAGCTACCGACTGTGTTTTGGATAAGAATAGCCGATTAAAAACACGATCTTCCGTATAGACATGACCATCCCGAAACCGTATTCCATATTTACGGATTGTTCCCATACGATAAAGCTTATGCCAGACATAAGAGAGCATTTCTGCATCCCATATATCAATATAATCATTTTTTATGTCTTCTAAGCTATAGTAGACAGACGCACGCCAAGTCTTATTTTCTAGGTAATCCTGTCCTTTCTCAGAGCCTTCGACCTTTATTCGATAGCCGCAGACCGCCATATCTGTATGTTTTTCTTCTATTACGGAAACCAACGTTTCAATCATTTCCGGATGATACTCGTCGTCTACATCCAAAAATATAATATACGCACCTTTCGCTGCATCAAGTCCTGCGTTTCTTGCCCTTGCGGTCCCCTCATTTTCCTGATTAATCAGTCTAAACCGCTCATCCTCTGTTACAACTTTTTTGCATACGTTCAAACTTTGATCTGTCGATCCGTCATTTACAAAGAATACTTCTATATTCTGATAGGTTTGGCTGCAAAGGTATCTCGCGCAGTTTTCAATGTATTTTTCTCCGTTATAAACGGGAATAACAACACTAACCAGTTCCATTTTCACCCACACACTTTTCCTTTTAGATCATATGTGTATTGAAAGAATTAATTTAACAAGCACCATCTCCACTGATTACACTGAAAAAAGTTTTACACAATATTTTTATATCATTCCATATGCTCTCTTCTTTAATATACTTCAGATCCAATTCTACCCACTGCTGAAAAGGTATTTTATTTCTTCCGCTGCACTGCCAATAACATGTCAGTCCTGGTTTGACCAGCATTCTCTGCCTCTGATACGCGTTCAACCTCGCTGTTTCATACGTCGGCAATGGCCTTGGTCCGACAAAACTCATCTCTCCTCTCAGGATATTGACGAGCTGCGGCAATTCGTCCAGACTCATTCTTCTTAAAAATCGACCGACACGTGTAATACGCGGATCATTCTTTATTTTAAAGGCCGGTCCGTCTAATTCATTCCGGAACTCTAACCCCTTCCGAAACTCTGGGGCATCCTGAAACATTGTGCGGAATTTCCATATTATAAACACTTTTCCATTTAATCCGTTTCTCTCTTGGAAGAAAAGAACCGGACCCGGATTGTCGATAAATATTGCAACAGCTATAAGCAAATGGGCAGGAACAAATATAATCAGGCCTATAATACTGAAAAAGATGTCAAACGCCCTCTTGCAAAAGCGATGTCCTGTTTTTCGATTGGGTATGACGATTTTCTCGTCCATTGATATTCTCACCCCATATTTCAGCGAACGGTTTTTTCATTTTCATTTCCATAATAAGAGCCATAGTACTCCCCGTAGCGCTTCCCATAATACTTCCCATAGTATCGACTCGACGACAGCTCCACCTCGTTCAGCACGCACCCAAGGATCTTTGCTCCGGCCGTCTCGATCTGTCCTTTGATCCTCTGTGCCAAACGGTAGCTGACCTCCCCATCCCGCAACACCAGCACCACACCGTCGCAGTTTCTCGCCACCACCGCGGCATCGATCACGCTTCCAACCGGAGGCGTGTCAATGATGACCATGTCAAAGACATCCCTTGCAGATTTCACCAAAGTGTTGAATCGCTCGCTCCCCAACAGTTCGCTTGGGTTTGGAGGTTGTTGCCCTGCAAACATGATATAGAGATCCTGCACGGTTGTCCGGTATATGATATCGTCCATGGAGTTTCGCCCGATCAGGTAATGTGTCAGTCCGTACTCTGGTTTTCCGTATCTGATATGCTTCTGCATGACAGATTTTCGCAGGTCAGCGTCGATCAGGAGTGTCTTCTTTCCATTTTCAGCAAAAGCGCACGCCAGTTCAAAGCTGATGGTCGATTTCCCGTCTCCGGGCAGCGCGCTCGTCACGCAGATCACCTTCACATCCTCGCCGGAGAATTCTATATTGGATCTTAGTGTTTTGAATGCCTCCTGTACCTGGAAGCTGTTTTGGTTTTCCCGAATCTCTATCGTTTCCATGCGTTCAGATCTCCTCTGTTCTCACTTTCTATTCTTCCTGATTTCAGCTCCGGATTTCTTTTTTCCCCGTGAGGATTTCCCTGAAGCAGATGTCTCCATCCTCGGAATCATCGCCAGGGTCGAGAGATTCAGATATTTCTTGATGTCGTCCGCACTTTTTATCGTATCGTCCATCAGAAATCTTACGATCAGTATTATAAACACGACCATAAATCCGATCAGAACCGAGACGACCGCCCAGATCATTTTGGACGGTGAAGACGGCTCCTCCGGCAGGTTTGCCTCCTCCGCCACATTAACAGCTTCCACATCAGTCACGGCGCGGATATGCTTCGCCGCGGTCTCCCGAATGCTTGCTGCGATCTTCTGCGCCATCTCCGGGGAAGGATCCTCTACAGTGATAGATAGGATACGTGTGTCTGTCATGTTTTCCACAGTAACTCGTTCATACAGATCCTTGTATTCATCCTCAAGTCCACACTCGCGAATCACTGCTTCCAGGACGTCCCGGCTCACAATCAGCGCCTCATAGTCCTTCGTCAGCTGGCTCGACATCTGCATATCACTGTACGTGAGCGTGCCTGTCGTCTGCTTGTTGAGGATGATGATTTTCGTCGTGGATTCATACTTCGGGGTGATCACAAACAGGCAGATGCCCATGCCGATTGTACCGGTCAGCAGCATCGCCGCCAGAAACAGGTACCAGCGCCGCGCCAAGTAAAAGAATAGCTCTACCACATTGATTTCAATGACGTCTCTGTTGTTATTTCGCATACATGAAATATCTCCTTGCCTTTTCCTGATAGCTTTCTATATAGTCCCGAAACCTGACGGCTCTATAACGAGATACCTTCCATTGAGATTCCAGAGACGGATCTGCGCTTTTTCCATGCAACAGCTATATTGTTATACTCTGTCTGAAATACTGTATCGTACTCTCCAGGCCTTCTTTCAAAGCGATTGTTGGCTTCCAGCCCAATTCCCTCTCCGCCAGACTGATATCCGGCTTTCTCTGGGTCGGATCGTCCTCCGGAAGCGGCATATAAATCAGCTTCGATTTTGAGCCGGTCGTCTGCAGCACCAACTCCGCAAGCTCAAGCATCGTAAATTCCTTGGGATTACCGAGGTTCACCGGCCCGGTGAAACCATCCCGGCTGTTCATCATCCGGATCAGGCCGTCCACCAGATCGTCCACATAGCAAAAACTTCTGGTCTGCTCTCCGCTACCATAGATCGTGATATCCTCGCCTCTGAGCGCCTGCACGATGAAATTAGACACGACGCGTCCATCGTCCGGACGCATCCGCGGACCGTATGTATTGAAGATGCGCACGACCTTGATATCCAGACCGTGCTGCCTGTGATAATCAAAGAATAATGCCTCCGCCATGCGCTTGCCCTCGTCATAGCAGGAGCGCACGCCGTGCGGATTCACATTCCCCCAGTAGTCCTCTGTCTGAGGGTGAATCGCTGGATCGCCGTACACCTCGCTCGTGCTCGCCTGAAGAATCCGCGCATGGCAGCGTTTCGCAAGGCCGAGCATATATAACGCGCCGATCACACTGGTCTTGGCTGTCTTGATCGGATCGTATTGATAATGAATCGGGCTTGCCGGGCAGGCCAGATTATAGATCTGGTCACACTCCACATACACCGGCTCCAGCACGTCATGCCGGACAAATTCAAAATACGGATGATTCATCAGATGGCGAATATTGTCCTTGCGCCCGGTAAACAGATTGTCCAGGCAGATGACTTCGTTCCCCTCCTCCAGCAGTTTTTCACATAAATGCGAACCGATGAAGCCGGCTCCTCCGGTAACCAGAATTCTATTATGTTCCATACTTATCCCCTATTATCTATTTTATAGTTCAAAAAATGTAATTGTATTTTATAAAATAGAAATGTTCTGTCAACAAGTCTGGAACCGATTGCACTTTTGAGGGAACCGATTGTCGGATAAGATAAGCTTTAGTCGTTCTGCAGCCCATCATATTCTCCGTTCAAGTCCTCACAATAATAGTCAAGATAGCTCTTCCGCAGACCTCGATAGGCGCCCCTCGGGAGGTAGATTGTTGTTCCGTCATCCAATATAAGTTCATTGATGTTAACACTGTCGATATGCTCCAGATTCACAATATAGCTGTTTGCGATTCGCAGAATTTCCGGGTAAGACGACAGCAGTTCCTCCAACCCGATCATGCTCATATGCAGACAATACGTCGTACCGTCCGCCAAATGCAGATACTGGTTCTTTTTTTGTGCTTCGCAGTATACGATATCGCGAATCGCAATCCGGCACTTTCTGTTGTCTACGCTGAGCAAAACATATTTTTTTCGCTCGTTCTCGATTTCCGCAAGCAGTCGGTCGAGCAGCTGGTGCAGACGATGCTCCGAAATCGGCTTCACCAAATACTGCGTTGCATCTACCTGGAATGCATCCAGCGCAAAGTCTGTGGAGCTGGTAAGGAAAACAATCCTGCAGTCATTCCCATTCAGGCGCAGCTCCTTCGCCGCCTCTATCCCTGACATTCCCGGCATATAGATGTCCAGAAACAAAATGTCCGGCAGATACTTCTGCTTATTGATCGCAGCGAGAAGCTCCTCCACGCTCTCAAATTGTCTGACGGAAAACACACAGTCGGGATGGGCCTCACGATAGGAATCCAACATTTTCCGCGTTTTGTCCATCTCAGCGGTTTCATTGTCACAAAGGGCGATCTGGCATATATTACCCATTTATCTTCACACTTTCATTCTGTTTTTTGTCCGCACAGGTTGAACGTGCAATGCTGTTCTTATGTATTCTATCATACTATATTATATAATTGCGTAATTTTTTTAAAAAAAAGTGGGTTTATGCATATTTCTTGCAGAGGGGAAATTTGAGACAGTGAGAAGCGACTTCGCTTCATCTCGGTCGCGGCATTTGCTTCTAATTTATGAGCCGTGCTGCAACCTCGAGAAACCTTCGGTTTCCCTCGGTCGCGGGCATTCGCCCTATCATCCAAAGAAAAAACAGACGCATGTGAGCTAGCTCACGCGTCTGTTTTTTCTTCGTCTGGCACGGCTCATTGCTTACGCGTAAAAAAAACACCGTCCCCGGTGCTCATTCGTCATCGAAAACAGTGCTTTAGTGCGCGATCAGGGGCTCGAACCCTGGACACCCTGATTAAGAGTCAGGTGCTCTACCAACTGAGCTAATCGCGCATTCCTTATGAACAAATGCTATTATAATACAAGGTTTCCCAAATTGCAATCCACATTTTATACTTTTTTCATTTTTAAATTTTACTTTTTTTAGTTTTTTTTCACAATTTTAAGGCTTGAATCAAAGCCTGAAATCCTCTATACTGAATCATAACCGATGCAGAAAATAACGCGAAAGTGCCCTGAAACACTGTAATTAAAAACCTCAAAGGACAGGGCTGTTTGTCTTTTCGGCTGTTAACCTCCCTGCATTACCCGGTGGACTGTGCCAGAATAATCAAATCACCTGACAAAGAAAGATACTCGCCATGAACAAAAAATCAGTACCCCAAAAGCATAACCCCGTAAAGCCTGCCGTATCTGACGCGTCTCTGACCTCGCAGGATCAGGAAACCTTCGCGAAAGCCGTACAGGCCTCCGCCGCGCCTGATTCCTCCCGGAAGAGGCAGCGCTTCATCAAGAACAACCAATATTTCACGATCTGTATTTACGCCGGCGTTATGGTATTGATCGCCGCGATTATTTTCAAGTGCGTTATTGACTTCGACAAGACCAAGGCGTGGTTTGGACAGATCATCGGTATGCTATCGCCTTTTATTCTGGGCGCGCTGCTTGCCTACGTGCTCAATCCGATGGTGCGTATGTTTTCCCGCTGGATCGACAGACTCTGCGACCGTCTGAAATTCAAGCATTTTAAACTGAAACGCGGGGTTCGCACAGTGCTTGCGATCTTGATCACGTACATTATCGTGATTGGCTTCGTCGTGCTTACGCTGCTGTATGTATTCCCGGAAATCGCCAAGAATATCGTGGACTTCGTTAATTATTTGCCGACGGCCTACAATACTGTACTGGACCTTCTGGCCCGCCTGCAGAAGCGTTTTCCGAATCTTGAGATCAGCATGATCCGGGATTATCTGGCTAATGCGATGCCGGAGCTGGCCTCGTATTTGCAGAATTTCGCGACCAACATGGTGCCCGCGCTCTACACGATTTCAATGTCGATCGTCGACTGGGTCGTCAATCTCTTCGTCACCCTGATCGTGTCGATTTACATGCTGTACGACAAGCATCGAATCATGCATGCGGCCTGGCGCCTGATTTATGCGTTTCTTCCGAAGAAACATATTCCGGCATGTCAAGAGATCCTGGCTGAATGCAACCGCCTGTTCAGCAGCTTTGTCGTCGGCAAATTTATCGACTCGCTGATCATCGGAATCCTGTGCTTCATATTGATGACAATTCTGCGGCTGCCGTACACACTTCTGATCAGTATCGCCATCGGCGTCACAAACATGATCCCGTACTTCGGACCGTTCATCGGCGCGATCCCGGGCATCCTGATTATATTATTCATCAGTCCTCTCCAGGCGTTTATATTCACGATCATGATCCTCTGCCTGCAACAGTTTGACGGACTGATCCTCGGCCCGAAGATCATTGGCAATTCCACGGGTATGAAGCCCCTCTGGATCATCTTCGCGATCACGATCGGCGGGCATCTCGCCGGGCTCATCGGCATGTTCCTCGGAGTCCCGGTTGTGGCGATCCTCAGCTACCTCTTCGACCTTTATCTCGCGCACCGGCTTTCCCGGAGAAACATCTCCGACGAGATGGTCGAGAGTGCATTGCAAAAAATGGAGCTGGACGACTGAGTCCGGCTCCTTGTTTTTTGTGCGCTTACCTGCCCATGCTTATCTGCATTTGTTCTTATTGTTTTTCCTGTGTCCTACATTATCCAGCAGCCTCCGCACTTCCTCGAGTGAACAGGAGATCTGCAATACCTTCTTGTGTATATCCGGCCGGTCGTACGCGAGCCGATACAGCTTTTTCTGAATTCCACCTCTTCGCATAGCAACTCCCACAAGATCGCCGTCGCCCGTCCCGACACCGGCAAAACGGTAGCCGCAGCCCCCGTCTATCGACGCTGAGACATCCTGTGACCAGCAATGCAAAATCCTCTGTCACCACTATACTATGCGCAAATTCCCCGGCCGCAACATATTTATCCCGCAGCCGTCCCTCATCCTCTGCTCAGCACCAGCTTGCAAATCGGATTTCCCTGCGAGGAAAACCGCTCCTCGTACTCGGTCATGATGTTTCCCTGCATCATCTGCTCGTCGTGATGCAGGTCAAACGTGCATTGCTGCACCGTCCATCCGGCCGCCTCCGCCTCTGCGAGGGCGAATTCAAACAGCGTCCGGTTGTCCGTCTTGAATTCCACGCGGCCGCACGGCGCAAGGACGCGGTCATAACGTGCCAGAAATTCCCGGCTCGGCAGACGGCGCTTCGCGTGGCGGTCCTTCGGCCACGGGTCGGAGAAATTCAGATAGATCCCGGCGACCTCGCCCTCGCCGAACACATCGGTCAGTTCCTCGGCCTCCATGCGCAGGAACAGCAGATTCGTCAGCTGCGGGTTCTCGCTCCTTTTCTCCAGCGCGCGCAACAGCACGCTTGAATACTTCTCGATCCCCACGTAATTGCGATCCGGATGCCGCAGCGCCAGCTCCGTGATGAATCGCCCTTTGCCCATGCCAATCTCCAGATACAGGGGGCTGTCGTTCCCGAACACCTCGCCCCAGCACCCCTTCTTCTCGCGCATCACGTCCTCGTGCACCACATATTCGCTCGCGGCGATCGCCTCCCGCGATCCCGGGATATTTCTTAATCTCATATCTCTCTCCTCATTGATATGGCCGCGCCGTCTTCAGACCCCATGTAAGGTCGCACACTCTTCCCTGTTTTGTCCCGGCAATATGACCATGTCGTTCTTTAATCCTTGCTGTCCGCCAATCCTGCTGCGCTTCATTCAGGCCGCAGATATCTGCAGATATTTTAAGCGATATTTCCCGCAAGGTCAACCGGCTCTGCCGTCTCTGCCCACACAAACCCCACACAAACGTATTGTTTCGTCCGCATAAGCAGATTATTTTAAAAATTTACCGACAAAAAAGGCTGCCCGCCGGCAGCCCTGAATTTATTCCTCTTCCTCTTCTTCTCTTTGTCCCTTTTCCGTCTTCCGGAACACTGCAACCATCAGCATCGCGATCACATAGCCCGGATAGGCCAGCCCATACAGCCCCCAGAGCCAGAAGAAATAATCCGACAGCAATGTCAACGCCAGCGGAAACAGCATGATAACCACCATGCACAGGCTTCTCGGGAAAAATGCAAAGGAAAGCAGGAACGCGTTTTTCACTGTCTGTCTGAGTCCGTTTTCATATCTTGCAAGCAGCGCAAAAATATAATTGCTGACCATCACCGTCAGAAACAGAATGGCGACAATGAGTACGAGGGATACCTTCTTCACTACGCCATAGCCGTCCAGAATCCCCTGCCTGAGGAGATAAAGGTTGTACAGGTACACGAACATGATCCCCAGATCGCAGAGCCACACCTTTGTGGCACTTTTGAAATTCTCTCGGAACGCCCGGAAAAAGCCTCTGGTGAGCGCGCCCTGATCATCCTCCGCCATCCGCAGCAGCAGATAATACATCGCGGAAAATGACGCGCCCGCCGTAACGACGGGCAGCGCACACAGCAAGGTCAGAATATTAACCCATATCAAGTCAACCAGTTTCCCGACAGTGCGGAAAAAAATGTTGTCCATACTAAACAGATGATCCATTGAACATATCCCCTGTTTCTGTTATCCCTTGACTCCACCCAGCGCTACGCCGGCGATAATGTACTTCGACAACAAGAAGTAGACAATGAACAACGGAAGCACCGTCAGAGTCAGACCCATGTAAATCGAGCCGTACTCCGTCTTGTAGATATCGCCCTTCAGCAGGCTGACCATAATCGGCATCGTGTATTTCTCCTGTCTCGTCAGAAGGATCAACGGCAAGAACAGGTTGTTCCACGAACTCACGAACGAAAAGATTGCCTGCGTCGCAATGGCCGGCTTCATGATCGGCAACACGATGTGGTTGAAGGTGTAGAACTCCCTCGAACCATCGATTCTCGCGGAAGCGACAATGTCCAGCGGAAGAGCCGAGAGCATGAACTGTCTCATGAAAAAGACCATGGTCGGCGCTGCGATCGAAGGAAGGATCAGCGCCAGGAAATTATTCGTCATATGAATCTGATACATGAACTGGTAGAAACCGATGCTCATCACCTGTGCCGGGATCATCATGATCGCCATGATAAAGGTAAAGAACGGCTGCCTCAGCTTCCAGGTATACACGACAACCGCGTAAGCCGTCAGAGTAGAAAAGTACACTGCGCAAGCTGTCGAGCCGGTCGAGATAATCATCGAGTTCAGGAAGCCCCTGAGCGGATTAAAGCTCTTGCCGGTCAGAATCTGAAAATTGTTCAGCAGATGCGAAGACGGAATCAGTGAGATCGCGTGCTGCTGAATCTCAGTCGTGCTTCTCGTCGCGTTGATCACCATGATGAGGAACGGCATAATGCTGAGTATGGTAAGGATGCCGCAAATAATATAAACAATCGTCAAAAAACCCTTTGAAGCTTTCTTGTTCGTCATTACGCCATCCCCCTCTCTTCCAGTTTTCTCTTCTTCTTCAGTTCCTTCGCAACCTTCTTCAACTGCTTACGCTCACGGACCTCATAGCGATCCTGCATCAGGAAGAAGACGACAGCAGAGAGAACACAGATGATCAGGAACATGATAACGCTTGCGGCCGACGCACGGTTGTACAGGTAACTGCCGCTGAACGCCTGATTGTAAATAAATACGCTCGCTGTGAGAGTCGCATTGTTCGGTCCGCTCTTCGTGACAAGAAGCTGCGGGATATCGAACATCTGCAGACCACCGATCAGGCTGGTCACCAGCGTATAGATCAGGATCGTTCTCAGGTTCGGCATCGTAATATAGAAGAACTTTTGCCAACCGCTCGCTCCATCGATCTCTGCAGCCTCGAACCACTCCGGACTCATACCCAGAATACCGGAGATCAGTACGATCATTGTGTAGCCATACCACATCCAGAACTGGATGAATGCGACGACGCCTCTCGCGATCCACTTATTCCGGAAGAACTCAATCGGTCCGTCGGACAGATGCAGCGAAGCGAACAAGTCGTTCATCGGGCCCATCGGATATCCGAACAGCGCACCGAACAGGATTGCTACCGTAGCCGCCGTAATAATATTCGGCATATAAAATACGACCTTGAAGAAGCCCTGTCCCTTTACCTTAAAGAGCGTCCCCGAGAACCACGCTGCCAGCACCAGCGCAAGTAAAATCTGCGGGATGAAGTTCATGCCCCACATCAGGAACGTATTTCCGAGAGCCGTGCGGAACGTCGGCGTATTTATGATCGTCTGGAAATTCTGCAGCGGATTCTCTAAAAAATGAAAATTTACTGCCCCTATGCCCTTGAAATCCGTGAAACCCAGCAGAACCGTAAAGATCACCGGGTACAGCGTAAACAGGCAAAAAGCAATAACAAACGGAATACTGAAAATATATCCGTATTTCGCGTATGATAGCTTTTTCCTTTTCATACTCATCCTCCAAAAAGTCGATACAGTAAAATGGGGAGACGATCCCTTGCCAAGACCGTCTCCCCTGTAATTTCTAAGACTTACTCAACAATTACGTCCAGGTTGTCAGCAACGTTCTGCTTGAATGCAGCAATTGCGTCTTCCTTGGAAAGGTTGCCGGCCGTGTACTCACGAACCGCATCTCTCCAGTACTGGTTGATCGTCTCATCATACTGTGTGCAGTTCTTGCCGTTTGCGAACGCGTTCGCCGGAACGAATACATCAAACATGTTCTGTCCGCCGAGGAAGTCAACCTCGCCGTTGGACATAGCCATAACCGTACCGGAAGCTACGCAGTCCTTCGTACCCTGCTCACCGTCAACCATGGTGCCGTTTGCCCAGTAATACTGAAGACCTGTCTCAGAGCAGTCAAGCGTGATCCAGTCGATGATCTGCTTCACAGCGTCAACCTTCTGAGTATCCTTGTTCGCAAGAAGCCATGTGCCGCCCCAGAAGAAACCGATCGGGGATTCGCAGACAGCCCAGTCGCCGTATGTGCCTTCGCCAACAGCCTCGCCGCCGCAGTTCGGAGCCATCGTGTAGTTGATCAGCCATGCCGGTCCGAAGAAACCGAAGATACCCTTCGCGCCCTCGCCCTTCATGTCAGCGAACCATGCATCCTGCCAGTCCTGCGTATCGTTGTGGTAATCGTTCTCTTTGAGCTGCATGGACAGATCCATGAAAGCTTCTCTCTTCGGGTCGATGTTCAGCTTGCCGTCTACGATCCAGCCCGTGTCGGAGCTGTTCTCAACTGCGTGCCAGAGATCGCCGTCACCGGATACGATGCCGTAGCCCTTTGCCTTCAGCTCCTCAGCCGCTGCAAAGAACTGATCCCAGCTGCCGCTGCCGCCGCCGATCTTAGCAGAGATCTCTGCCGGATCGTCAGTTCCCCATACGTCCTGAGCGATGGAACGACGATAGATGAAAGCGCCGCCCGTAGCCTGATAGCCAAGTCCTACAACCTTGCCATCCGGGTTGGTTCCGATATCTACGCTGTACTGCGCGATGTCAGCAGCCTCGAGCTCAGCAGCAACATCGATGCCAAGATCTTCGTAAGGCATAGCATAGCCAGCAGCATCGCCCTGCGTATACTTCAGAACGAAAGCAGCCTCTGCACAGTAGATATCCGGAGCGTCTTCGCCGCCTGCCGCCAGAGCCTGGTCAAGAGCCGGCTGGTAAGCGCCGTCTGTGGTAGCGATGATAGTAGAATTGATCGTGATGCCGCAATCCGGATGTGTATCAATGTATTTCTGGATCATATTCGGAACCTCGTCCGTGAACGCATATACATTGAGCACGGTCTCTTCTGCCATAGCAACGCTGCCTGTGCCTGCGCACATGGTCACTGCCATAGCAAGACCAAGTGCAGTTGCGATGAGTTTCTTTTTCATGTACTTTACCTCCATTTTTTTGATAAGTTCATTATATCAGCCCTTTTTATGCAAAGATACAAGATAATTGCCCTATCGATATAATATTCTTGCTATTTCGCATAAAAATAATATAATTCTAATTGATTATATTTGCAATTCTTGCTATAATAACAACTGTAAACCGCAATTTTTTCAAATAGTTACCAATTAAGAGGTATTATTATGTACACAGATCACTTTGTAAGCCTGCATGAAAATGTAGAATTTCCTGAGAACCCGCACATCGCTGTGCATCTGAATGACGAGACCCGGAATTTTCCTACACACTGGCACACTCCTATGGAGATCCTGATGCCCATCGACAATACATACACTGCCTTCATTAATAATAAGGAATACATCCTTCAGCCATACGATATTCTGTTCGTTGCACCGAATGTACATCATTCCTATGTCGCCCCGGAATCCGGGCAGCGCTATTTCATTCTGGCGGACATGTCCGTGCTGTCGAACATTTTGGACTTTCAGGAAATTCTTTCCTATATCAATCCGACCGCGCTTTTCACTGCAGAAGAGTCCTCTGACGTCTATCTGCCGCTTAAGTCCCTGTTTCTGGAAGTCTGCGACATTTATCTTGAACATGAGAATGTATATGCTTCTGCGCCATCCTCTGAGTCTGACGCTGTACAGACCCGCTCTGTCAGCCTCACCGAATCCCTCATCTACTCGAGGCTGCTCGAGATGCTGGCGCTGATCGTCCGGAGCCGGGATCATTCCCAGCGCATCGGATTCTCCTCCGGGAAACAGCAGGACTACATCAATCAGTTTGTCATCATCTGCAACTATATCGATACGCACTGCACCGAGAACCTCTCTCTGGACGGCGCGGCAGAAATGTCCGGCTTCAGCAAATATCACTTTGCAAGGCTGTTCAAAGAGTTCACGAATGAATCCTTCTACAAATATGTCAACAAGAAGAGAATCCAGTACTCCGAACAGCTGCTGCTCCACCAGAAGATGTCCGTCACTGAAGTCGCGCTTTCCTCGGGCTTCTCGAACACTTCATCCTTCATCCGCATGTTCAAGCTGATCAACGGCTGCACACCACGTGAATTTCGCAAGAACCGCGCTGGCTGAGATATTCGGCAAAACCGGCATCAGTCGACGATCTCGAAGGCCAGGAACTCGCCCGGCTGAATCGGGATCCGGCATGTCCACTCCTGCTTCGCCTGCCTCGGATAGAGAGGACTCTCCTTCTGAAGCGAAACCGTGCGTTTGCCGTCCAGCGTCCGGATGGCGGCGGCCTCCTTCAGAAGATGCAGCGTCACGGTCTCCGGAGTACTGCCCTCTCCGGCGTAGCAATACAGGACAAAAGTATTGTTGTCATACAGGAAGAGCGAGACATTCCTGGCGCTGAGGAACATGTCATTCGCGCACAGAACGCGGCGGAACTCATCCTTCACCGGCACGGGAAGGTCGGACAGCGCCGCAAACATGTCAGGCACCGCCAGCGTGTACAGCGTTCCGCTTCCATATGTATCCTGCAGCAGCAGGGAGCTGTGATAATCGCCAGAGCCCGCGTTCACATAGGACCACGACGCGTTATTTCCGAACTGCAGCTCGGGGAATACGATGGTGGCGTCCTCCTTGTAATAGCCGCAGGGATCGTCCGTCACCTGATACCGGTCTGCCAGAAGCTGCCTGCCGCTGAAACGGACGGTGGAGAACTTCTCCCACTGCTCGGGAGGCAGCACCGCCACAAAGCCGGTAGTGACGACCGCCGTCTTGCCGGACAGCAGGTAGTGCTCCAGCTTCTCCAAAATGGCTTCGTCTCTCGCCGCGGCCCTGGTGAGCAGGATGAGATCTGCATCCTCCGGGAAATCCGGTACCGGCTCCAGCGGGATGCCGAGCATGCCCAGGTGATCCTCCAGATGGTTCTCTCCGCAGGAGGCAAAGGGCAGATACACGGGTATACCGACAGGCTTGCCGGCCTTTTCCAGGATCCGATCAATTTTTGTCAGCTGTATGCCAAGCGGCGTCACGAGCTTGTTCTCGAAGAGATCGCCCCACTGAAACAGCGTGATCTCCTGCGGACGGGAGAGCGCCGTGAGGTATCCCTGCTCCAGATAGCAGTCGGTCGGCCAGCACTGGTACGTGTCGAACCAGCCGCCCCGGTTCCTTCCCGGCGCCACGTTCTCCATATAGCGCATCAGCGAGTAGCTGAGGTAGCGCGGCAAATGCTGATCCGTAAGGGCCGTGTTGCGCGTCTCGGTCCCGGTGTAGATATAATCGAACATTTCACGCTGTCTCTCCGGATAGTAGCCCGTCTCGTGGTAGGACTCCCTCCAGTTCGGATATTTGATTGTGACGCGGGCGTTCGGATTCTTCTTTCTCGCCGGCTCAAGGATCAGGTTTTTGGAGACCTCTTCCATCTTCGCGGCGCGGAACTCCTCCCAGCTCATATTGCCCTTCTCGTGGATGCAGTCCTCACAGCGGCAAGCCGTGAAGAAGAAATCATCCAAAATAAATTCATCAAACAGCTCGGCCGTGTACTCGACCACTCTCTTCAGGCGATCTCTCATCTCTGGATTTGAATAGCAGAAGGTATGTAGAAGCCGATGACGCTTCCGATCCTCCGGAGTCAGATCCGGGGTCACTGTGGTAATGCCGCCGGCGACCTCCACGCCATGCTGCTGGAAAAATTTGATCAGCATTTCCATGTGATCGCGCTCCACGTAAGCCTCGCCGCGGTAAGTCTCCAGATAGACCTTATCGACCCCCACATATTTCTCCAGATACGCCCATTCCGCTTCCAGGCGCTCTTCTGTCAGACGGGAAAGTGTCTGTGCCGTACAGTAAACTCCCAGTTTAAAATGATTGAAGTGTCCCATCGTATGCTCCTTTCGAAATAAAGTATTGTATGATTGGAAATAGTATGTCTGATTGCGGTTTCATTATAGCAAATCCGCAGTTGACTGTCTATACTGAAATTGCACAATTAATTCGCAAAATAGACAAAATGATAAGGGCTCCGGCATACGCCGAAGCCCCATATCTGAAAAATCTTTTTTCCTTGTTCCGAAAGGATTACTTGGTAGCCTTCCAGTTCTCATACTGAGTGGTGAACTCAGCCAGGATATCCTGATAGCCTGCGCCATCAAGAGCAGCCTGGTAATCCTGGATCGTGGTCTCAACGTCAGCAGACGGGATGCCACCATTCTCAAGGATGAAGCCGTACTCTTCGAATACGCTCTGGCATGCGCTGAACTGAGCCGCAACCGGAGTCTTGTCGAAACGGAAGCCTGCTGCACAGGAGGTCTCAGCACCGCCGTTGAAATCCTTGTACAGTTCAGCCTTGTTATCCGGCTCAGAAGTAAGCGGAGTAACGATCGTAGCGGAAGCGGACTCCCACATGGAGTGGTTGTAGTTCGTTCCAAGGCCTTCCTGAACGTCTGCGCTCTGCTCAACATGACCATCTACATAGATGAAGTCCTCGCCCTCGATACCGAAGGTGTACATATCAGCAAGCTTGCTGTCCGTGTACAGAAGACCCATGAAATCGATACAAGCCTGAGCCTGCTCGTCCGTGCTGTTCGCGGTAACCGCGTAGCAGGAACCAAGAGCAGAAGTGGAATGAGCCCATCTCTTGGTAGCCGGAGTCATAACAACTTCCTGGCCATAACGAGAATTAGCCTCTGCGTTTACAGGGATATCTGTCCACCAGGAGAAGCCCCAGTCCTGAGACTGTGTCGTGGTGTCTGTGGTAACCTTCGTTACATCATCCTCAGAGATATAGCCTTCCTCAGCCCACTTCGCCATCAACTGGCAGAACTCCTTGTACTCATCCGTCAGGATCGTGTCAACAACCGTGTCGGTCTCTCTGTCAACTGCTACCCAGTTCGCGGTAGAGTCAGCCGTGAAGAAATCGAAGCTGTCGATGTACCATCTGTAGAACATAGCGGTCTTCTGGGTCAGATACGGATACTTGAGGCCTTCAGCCGCACAGTCAGCCAGCATCGGCTCGATGTCAGCAAGCTTCGTAACTGTGGAAAGATCCCAGCCGTACTTGTCAACAAGCTCTTTACGAGCCATGATGTCGTAGCCCTCTACGTTGTCCTTGTATACCGGAATGAAGTAGTTCTTTCCGTCATACTTGGTAGCTTCCCACTGGCTCGCATCCATAGAATCATAGAGCGGAGTGCCCGGAAGAAGATCGGTGATGTCTCTCACTGCGTTGTTCGGAACCAGATCGTTGGTGCCGACAGTGCCCTGCCAGGAAGCGGTCCACAGAAGGTTCACTTCGTTGTTCGCCAGAGCTAGGTTCGCCTTATCTGCGTACTCACCGGAAGCGATATCGGTCAGGTTGATCTGAACGTTGATCTTGTCCTTGATGTACTCGTTGATGGCGTCCTGAACCTTCTTTGTCTGGTCCGTATTCACGGTGCCAAGGTTGAAGCAGGCTCTCATCAGGTTAATGGTTACAGGTTCTTCAGCACTTGCAATCATGCTGGGGCTCACGGTTGCCGTCATTGCGCCGGCAAGCACCAGAGCCAGGAGTTTTTTCACTCTCATTTTAAAGGATCCTCCTTTTAGTGTATTTATTTCTAATCCTCCACACTATTGTGTCAGATCGAAATCAGATTGAAAACTGTATCAGCCCTTCACGGAACCGACCGTAAGGCCCTTGACGAAATACTTCTGGAAGAACGGGTATACGATCATGATCGGCCCGATTACGACCAGCACCGTCGCCATCGTCGAGGAGTACTGCGGAATGTTGCCGCCCATGGCCGCTCTCGCGGACGCCGGCACGTTGGAGTTGTTCAGCAGGAACTCGATGCTCTTCTGAATATTGACCAGAAGGAGCTGCAGCGGCTTCTTGTTGTTGCTCGTGATATACAGCAGAGCGTTCTGCCAGTCGTTCCAGTACGCGGTAGCCATCATGAAACCGACGGCCGCCAGCGAGGGCTTCAGAAGCGGCAGAGTGATCTGGAAGAACGTGCGGTACTCGCCCGCGCCGTCGATCTTGGCTGCCTCCATCAGCTCGCTCGGGATACTGTTCACTATGTAGGTCCGGAGAATGATCACGTTCATCGTGGACACGCAGAGCGGCAGGATCAGAAGCCACAGGCTGTCCTTCAGATGATAATAGGATGTGAACACGATGTATCCGGAAAGCGTACCGCCGTTGAACAGCATCGGGATCAACAGGAACACGGACAGGAATCTGGAAAGCTTGAAATCCTTGCGGCTAATGGAGTAAGCAAACATACTCATCACCAGCAGTCCGAGCGCTGTGCCCGCCACTGTGATAAAAATCGTCACGCCGTAGGACACCAGCAGCTGCTGCCCATAGCGCAGCACGGAATTCATGCCTGCCATAGACCACTTCTCCGGGAAGAAGCTGAATCCGTTCGCATTGATGGACGCCTCATCCGTAAAAGCGGATATGATCACCAGCACAACCGGCAGCGCGCAGAACAGCGTGTAAAGCAGAAGACAAAATCCTAATATAACCTGACCAATTCCCTTTTTCTCTCTCCTGGACGGAGCAAGATCAGCCACATTTCCTTTTTTCTTACTCATCTCTCAGCTCTCCTTCCGTCAGAATAACGCATTTTCCGGTGCGATCTTGCGAACCATGCCGTTTGCGAACAGCATGAGCAGCAGACCTACAACGGACTGGAACAAGCTGGTAGCCGCCACGAATCCGAAGTTCGAATTCTTAAAGATGGCATTCAGCACGTAAGAGTCGATAACCTGCGTGGTGGAGTACAGCGTACCGCTGTTTCTCGTAACCTGATAGAAAAGACCTGTGTCGGAACGCATCACGCTACCTACGGAGAGCAGGAGCATAACCGTGATCATCGGAACCAAAGCCGGAACCGTAATATGTATGATCCTCTGCCACTTGTTCGCGCCGTCGATCTCGGCAGCCTCATAGAGCTCTGTATCGATACCGGCCAGCACAGACATATAAAGAACGGAGCCGTAACCCACGCTGTTCCAGATCTTGACGACGGTCAGGATCAGCGGCCAGTAGCCCGCCTGAGAATAGAAGCGGATGTTCATGCCCAGCGCATTGTTCAGAATACCGGTATCCGTGCTGATGAACGCGTAAACGATGAACTGAACCGCGGCGTAGGAGATGAAAACCGGGATGATCATCAGCGTCTGCATCGTCTTGGCTACTCTTTTGAATACGAACTGATCGATCGCGATTGCCAGCACTACATTCAAGAAAGTACCGACAGCGGTAAAGATCACGTAGTACATCAACGTGTTCGTAGTCATGTTGATGAAGATATTCTTAGATGTGATCAGGAACTTGAAATTATCCAGGCCGGCCCAGGGGCTTCCCCAGATACCCTTCGAGTAGTCGAAGCTCTTGAATGCCATCACAAGGCCTGCCATAGGCACATACATGATGAAAAACAAGATCAGGAAGACCGGCAGCGCCATGATAACATGGGCTCTGTGCTTCCATGTGTTTTTCAGAAAAGCTTTCATAACATTCCCTCCTTGTACGCCTTCCGCCTCCGGCGTGTAACGGATACTTACCGCCAAAAGCCGTAACTATAGCGATTTCTTTACGAAATCGTTTAATTATATTAAATATACATCAAATTGCGCAATACTTCAATATAGAATTTGAGTTTTTTATACATTTTGACATATTTCACAATTATTGCTCTGGAAGAACATAAAAATTGCTTTTCCTGAATCAGTTTTGGCTTATTTTTCGGGCGTTTTCTGTTTTGTGCAATTTTCCCTATAGATGCCCGCATCATATGTGCAGAAAGACCACAGCTTTCATACCGCGATACCCGTCAGCCAAGCTTTCGAACCGACTCCCCGCGCACCAACTCGCCCGGCACCAGAATCTTCTCCGCGAGCGTCGTCCTGGGATTCTCGATCAGGCTGATCAGCTCCTCGGCCGACCGGCGCCCAATCGTCCGCGTGTCCTGACGAACCGTGGTCAGCCGCGGCTCGAGCACCTGCGAGAGCGTGATCCCGTCGTAGCCGACAACCGAGATGTCCTCCGGTATCCGGAGCCCCCGGCTCTGCACGGCGCGAATACAGCCGAGCGCAGAGAAATCGTCCGGGCAGATGATGCAGGTCGGCCGGTCCGGCAGATCCAGAAGCTCGTATGTAAGCCGCTCCGTGCCCTCTGTGTCGCGGTAAGCCGCCTGTCGGACATACTCGTCCCGCGGCTCGATCCCATAGTCCGCAAGCACGCGGTAGAAGCTCGTGAGCCTGTCCCTCGTCGTCGAGGAATCCAGGCCGTGGATGTACGCGATCTTCCTGTGCCCCATACCGCAGATGTACTCCATCAGCTCCCGCATCCCGCGCACATTGTCCGAGGCGACCGAGGGCCGGCCGTCGAACACATAGTCGACCGTGACCACCGGCAGATCGCTGCGGATCAGTTCCTGCGCCTCCGGCGTATAGAAATCAATACACGCGATCACGATCCCCTCCAGACCGCGGTACCTGCAGTGCTCATAATAACTGCGCCCGTGCCGGGGCGTGCTGCAGTTCACGAAGGTGATGTCGTATCCCTTCGCCTCCGCCGTCACCTTAAAGCTCTCGATGATGCTGCTGAAGTAATCGTGCGTGAGACCGCTCTGGGCCTCATCCACAAACAGGATCCCCAGATTGTAGGTGCGCTTCGTCTTCAGGGCACGAGCCGACAGGTTCGGCAGATAGCCCATGCGCCTCGCGGTCTCCTTGATCTCCCGCCGCTTCTCCTCTCCGACGTCGCTGTAGTCGTTCAGCGCCTTGCTGACCGTCGCCACGGAAACGCCGCACTCCTTTGCCACATCCTTCATCGACACCATAATTTTCTCTCTCCACAGTAGAACAATAAAAGATCAATAGGGACGCCCATCCGGAGACACTCCCGGCCTTTGTCCCGTCCACTCATCGATCAATAACGAAATCGTTTTAGTTAGTGTCTTATTATAGTATAATCCCGTCAAAAACTCAATGCTTACTTTGCTTTTTGTGCCCTTCTATGCACATATTTGCTGTTTTGTCCAAATTTTCTTTTCTCATTTTGTGTATTTCTTCCTAATTTTTTGAAATTCGTTTCTATTGATTTCCATATTAAAATAGGATATACTTAATGCACTAAGGCTCGTCTGAGTCACGTAAACGTTTTCTTTACAAAGCACACATACATAAAAGGAGAATGGCTATGAAATTTGGTTATTTCGACGATGCGCACAAAGAGTACGTCATCACCACACCCAAGACTCCGCTGCCCTGGATCAACTATCTCGGCAGCAACGATTTCTTTTCCCTGGTGTCCAACACCTGCGGCGGCTACAGCTTCTACAAGGACGCGAAGCTGCTGCGCATCACGCGGTACCGCTACAACGACGTACCGTACGATTCCAACGGCAAATACTACTATATTAAAGAGAACGGCACGACCTGGAATCCGGGCTGGCAGCCGACTCAGACAGAGCTGGACAGCTACGAGTGCCGCCACGGCATCGGCTATTCCAGGTTTACGTCATCCAAGAACGGCCTGAAGGCCGAGCTGCTGAACTTCGTCCCGTTCGACGCGACCTGTGAGGTCAATCAGCTCACCGTGACGAACGACACAGACGCCGAGAAGAAGTTCCAGATCTTTTCCTACGTGGAGTTCTGCCTCTGGAACGCGACCGACGACATGACGAACTACCAGAGAAACTTAAGCACCGGCGAGGTCGAGGTGATCGGCTCCACGATCTACCACAAGACCGAGTACCGCGAGCGCCGGAATCACTATTCCTACTTCTCGGTGAACACGCCGGTGGACGGCTTTGACACGAGCAGGGACGCATTTCTCGGCGCCTACCGCCCGGCGGCCAATCCGGTCGTCGTAGAGAATGGCAAGTGCACCGGTTCCGTCGCAAGCGGCTGGTATCCGATCGCGAGCCATCAGCTCGATGTGACGCTCGCTCCGGGCGAGAGCAAGAGCTTCGTCTTCGTGCTCGGCTACGCGGAGAATCCGAATGAAGAGAAGTTCGAGGCTCCGAATGTGATCAACAAGCGTCCGGCGCAGGCACTCCTCTCCCGCTTCCAGACGACGGAGCAGGTGGCGGAGGCATTCAAGGCGCTGAACGATTACTGGAACGGTCTGCTCGCGAAGTACACAGTGAAGTCCTCCGACGAGAAGCTCGACCGCATGGTGAACATCTGGAACCAGTACCAGTGCATGGTGACCTTCAATATGTCCCGCTCGGCTTCCTATTATGAGTCCGGCACCGGCCGCGGCATGGGCTTCCGCGATTCCTGCCAGGATCTGCTCGGCTTCGTACACCTGATCCCGGACCGCGCGCGGGAGCGCATCATCGACATCGCCTCCACGCAGTTCGAGGACGGCAGCGCGTACCATCAGTACCAGCCGCTCACAAAGAAGGGCAATCTCGACATCGGCAGCGGTTTCAACGACGACCCGCTCTGGCTGATCGCCGGCACGGCTGCCTATATTAAGGAAAGCGGCGATATGTCCATTCTCGACGAGATGGTTCCGTTCGACAACGACGAGTCCAAGGCTGCTCCGCTCTTTGAGCACCTGACCCGTTCCTTCGATTATATTACAACGCACAAGGGGCCGCACGGACTGCCGCTCATCGGGCGCGCAGACTGGAACGACTGCCTGAACCTGAACTGCTTCTCCGACACGCCGGGCGAGTCCTTCCAGACGACAGGCCCGTCCGAGGGTCCGGTTGCAGAGTCCGTGTTCATCGCCGGTATGTATGTCAAGTACGGCCGTGAGTACGCGAAGCTGTGCGAGATGCGCGGCGAGACCGAGAAGGCTGCGGCAGCTCTGAAGAATGTGGACGAGATGTATCAGGCCACGATCACGGCCGGCTGGGACGGCGAGTGGTTCGTCCGCGCATATGACGCTTCCTCTCAGAAGGTCGGTTCCAAAGAGTGCGAAGAGGGCCAGATCTACATCGAGCCGCAGGGCTTCTGCGTGCTAGCGGGCATCGGCGTCGAGGAGGGTCTTGCAGTCAAGGCCCTGGATTCCGTCAAGGAGCGCCTCGATACCAAGTACGGCATCATGATCCTTCAGCCGGCCTACACGAAGTACTACCTGAACCTCGGCGAGATTTCCTCTTACCCGCCGGGATACAAGGAGAACGCAGGTATTTTCTGCCACAACAATCCTTGGGTATCCATCGCGGAGACGGTCGTCGGGCGCGGCAGCCGCGCGTTTGAGATCTACCGCAAGACCTGCCCGGCTTACCTCGAGGACATCAGCGAGATCCACTGCACCGAGCCGTACGTCTACTCGCAGATGGTGGCGGGCCGCGACGCCTACTACCATGGCCAGGCGAAGAACAGCTGGCTGACCGGCACGGCGGCGTGGACATTCGTCAACGTCTCCCAGCATATCCTCGGCGTACAGCCGCAGTATGACGGCCTCGGCATCGACCCGTGCGTGCCGAAGGGCTTCGGAGGCTTCAAGCTGACCCGTAAGTTCCGTGGCGCAGACTACGAGATCGAGATCCAGAACCCGGACGACGTAGAGAAGGGCGTGAAGAAGCTGATCGTGGACGGCAAGGAAGTCGCCGGCTGTGTCATCCCGTTCGAGGAAGGCAAGAAGTCTTACAAGGTCACGGTAGTGATGGGCTGAAGCTAAAAAGGTCCTGCAATATTACAATAGTATGGGCTAAAGTGTCATAATATTTACATGTGAGAGACTGCTGCGGCAGTCTCTCCTTTTTTCGCCGGGTACCAAATGTGTCGATTTTGTGACGCCTTTTCAGCATTTTTTTCTTACATTTTCTGTTAGCTACTTGTTGACATTTTATTAAATATCGAGTAATATTTTAGAGTAGGATTTAATGGAATTGTAATTTTTTGTGTCAGAATCATGAGGGAAAGATATATGAAAAAATACAGGACACTGTTACTGTTTTCAATGATAGGAATTCTTTCGTTTAGTCTCCCGTCTCTAAAGGCGAACGCTGAATGGGTCAACACTGCTGGCGGCAAGATGTACAGGCAGAACGCCTCCTCCAGCTACGTGACCGGTCTGCAAAAAATAGGAAACTATACCTATTATTTTAATAGTCAGGGCATCATGCAGACCGGCTTTCAGACGATCGACAAAAACAGGTACTATTTCAACGCGTTGGGTCAGATGCAGGTCGGCCGCTTCGTCGCGTCAGACGGGAAAACCTATTACGGCAACAAATCCACCGGCGTCCTTGTCACAAACAAATGGGTGAGCAAGCGCTATTACCAGGCCGACGGCTCCATGGCCGTCAACACCTGGATCAACAGAAAATATGTCGGGGCAGACGGCCGCTACACCGGCACCAAGCGAAGTGTCGGCTGGGTCACCAGCGGAAAGCAGAAGTATTATTACACCGCGGACGGCACTATGGTCAAGGGCAAAATGAAGCTCGATGGCAAGCTCTACTATTTCGACACCTCCACCGGAGCGATGAAGACCGGCTGGTTCAAGGTTGGAAAGAAATATTACTACGCCAAATCAAGCGGCGTGCTCGTCACCAACAAATGGAAGGACGGAAAATACCTCAAGAGCAACGGCGCCGCGGCAACCGGCTGGAAAGTGATCAAGGGCAAGACCTATCTGTTCAATTCCTCCGGCAACAAGCGCAACGGATGGACCAAATACAAAAAGGTCTACTATTACTGTGTGGACGGAGTCGTCCAGAAGAGCTGCTGGATCGACAAGAACAAATATTATGTCCTGCCAAACGGAGCAAGAGCGTACGGTTGGCAGAATATCGGAAACCATACTTATTACTTTGATCCCTCGACCGGCATCCGTAAGACCGGCTGTGTCAAGATCGATACACTCCGGTATTTCTTTGACAACAAGGGTCGACTGTGCAAAGGCTCCTGGGCCAGCTCAAAGAAGTATTACGCATCCGCTTCCGGTGCCCTGCTCACCGGGCTGCAGGATATCAACGGCAAACTATATTTCTTCAAATCGAACGGAAAAAAAGTCACTAATACGCTGAAGACGATCAATTCAGACACGTATTATTTTACAAAGGATGGCTCCGCTGCCCAAAAGCTGTGGGTGAAGCTGAATTCCAAATACTATTTTTTCCAGAAGAGCGGAAAGCTGGCCAAGAATAAATGGGTCGGAAACTGGTATGTGGATCTGAGCGGAGCACGGACAAACGAGACCAAAAAGACTGGATGGCAGACCAGCAACGACAAGAAATATTATTATACGAAGAAAGGCTCCTTGGTTCTCGGATGGAAGACCATCGACGGAAGCAAGTATTACTTCAATAAGACCAATGGAGAAATGCTTACCGGACTGCAGACGATCGACAACCTGAAACACTATTTCTACACGGACGGACGGCTGGCTACCTCCATCACGATTGCGGTCGGCCTGAAGGAATACACGATTGACGCTGAAGGTGTCATCACCGCGGAGAAGAGCATCAAGATCTCCGGCAATTCGACCGGAGTCAAGATCGTAAACTACGCTCTGCAGTATGTCGGCAATCCGTATGTCTGGGGCGGCACAAGCCTTACAAAGGGAGCGGACTGCTCCGGCTTCGTGCAGACGGTATTTGCCCACTTTGATATCAAGCTGCTTCGTGTCGCGGATGACCAGATGAAAGGGCCTTCCTCTGCTATCTCTCAGGAATACAAGCGTCCTATCGTCGTAGACCTGTCTGATATCAACAACCTGCAGCCAGGAGATCTGCTCTTCTACGGCGCGCCTACCTATGCGTCACACGTAGCAATCTATATGGGCGATAAAAAGATCGTACACGCGAGCAATTCGCAGCCGTACCCGGCCGGAGGAATTAAGATTTCCGAATATGACTACTCAACGCCGGTTCGCGCTATGCGGTACTGGTCATAAGGAAGATTTGTATATTTACATATGTTTATTCAGAATATTCTGTCAGTGTATATAATACACTGACAGTTTTTCTGTCAACCCCTTCCGCGGATTTCTTTTCACTTTCCCTGAATTTATCAAAATCCACAAAACGTCTGTTCTCGAAAAAACCTATGTAAACCATTTTTTTAACCGCTTTTTTTGTGGATAATGTGGATAAGTCAGTGTATAATTCCATCTTGTCTGCTTTTCTGTTCTCCGAAGCTGTGGATAAACCATAAATATTATGTCGACTTTTGTCTTTTCCCTCAGACTTTGTTCTTTTCAACTTTGTGCAGATTTACTCTTTTGCCGCTTCGCAGAACATACTTTCTGCCAAACGCCCTTTTTTATTTTCTGACTTCTTTTCGAATTGAATAATCATCTTTGTATTGCAAGACAGACCACTTCTTTGTCTGCAAGGCAGCCCGCAATTTCCCAATTTTCCTGTAGGCTGCTTACAGATCGGTCTTTAGATAGGATACAAAGCGATTTCCGGCCTGTTCAAACAGCGCTTTGCTGTCCTGCGGACCGTAGAAATAGGTCTCCGTCTCGCCCGGCTTCAAAAGGATCGTGTTGCCGAAATCGTCGTATCCGGTAATGATGACGACACCATCCGGCGTCGCCGCGAGCACCGGCTGTCCCTGTCCGACGAAATACAGCACCTGCTCCAGCGTACATCCTGTCAGGCTGACCGCATCCTTGCCGAGCGAAGCCTCCAGGGTTTCGATATCCATCGTACCGCTCTTGACGACCTCCGGAATATTCTCCACCTTGATCTTGGCCGTCTCCGCCCGATTGCCGCGCTCCCAGACAAACTCTTTCGCATGATCGATCACCACGCCAACCTTCTCATCCGCTCTGCGGATCGCTTCCGCGGCTGTCGGCCACATGCTCTCCATGCTGCCCCCCGCATATACGTAATACAGCTTTTCGCGCTCGGTATTCTTCGGAATCTGAATCGTCCGCAGCTCGTCATGCACCAGAAGCCGGCTTGACGTCACCTGCGGATTCTTGTCTGTAATCGTCGTTCCGACCCTCAACAGGATCGTCGTCTGCCTGATGTCATCCTCCTGTGTCGAAATCCCATATACAACATCTTCCTCCGTGTCCATACCGACGATCTGATCCTCCAGCGTTTCCGCGTAGCCAAGCTCTGTCTTCACCACTCTGGTAAGCTTCAGCATATGGTTGACCTGTTCTGCCCGCGTCACATAGGACTGCGGCGTCTCGTAGGTCATCAGATGCTCTCCTTCTCCGTTCACGATCACCAGCTGATACATCGGGAAAATCTCATTTCCTTCGTCCAGATCGTTGACGTCGGCAGCCAGCGCTTTCCCGTACACAAGATCCTCTCCCATGTAGGTAACCGGCCGTATCCACTCGTCCGCCTGGCATGTCACCTCGCGTGCTTCTCCCGTCTCGAAATCCATCGTGTACATGGTCTGAGACGCGTAACGCTTCCCTTCCTTGAGCCAGCTGAAATATCGGTTCGACTCTGAACTCACAAAGCAGCCATTCTTCACGCCGTCGATCACATGCGTGTACTCTCTTTGAACAAGATCAATACGGTACACAATTCCCTCAAGAAGCATATAGCAGGCGGTTCGGTCGTTCGTGATATAGGCCAGCGAATCAATATCCAGCTTGAGCATATCATATGATTCCATCGTCTCTACGAACAAAATCTCCTCCACCGTCGAAGAAGCTTCCTCATAATAATAGATACCAACCCCGTTCTCTCCCTCCCGCCTTCCGCGGTTCATATATCCGGAGACCGCAAACCATACGTCACCGCTCTCATCCACACTGAGCACCTTGATATTGTTGCGTGAGTAAAAATCGCGGTAATCCATATTTTCCTGTTGCGGAAAACCAAACACGTGCACAAGCTGGCCGCCGTTCACGCGGTAGGTCCACAGCTCGTTCTCCTGCACGAACGCAACTACCTTTTTCTGCTCGTCGAACGCATACTCGACATCCGGATCCGTGATGCCAAGGAAAATCCCATCCGGCTGCAGCATGGAACCGTTCGTGTTGAACACCGCGTCCGTCGTCCTCGTAAAGTCCAGAAGGAATACACGTGTATCCGTATAACGCAGGCGGTAAAATTCATCGACATTGTATACCTCGCTGACGCCTTCCTCGTTCACCGCGGAGATCCGATATTCCAGCACAAAAGAGGCCGTCGTCGTATTGATATCGACAAGGCTCGGCGTCGGCTTGTAGTAGATCTGCGGGTTCAGGTTTCCCCACATCAGCTGAGAAACGGTATCATGGATATCCATCGAGGCCAGAGAACGCGACTGCCCCGTCGTCTCGTCCGGCTCCACGACGGTACCGAGCGAATTCTCGTCCGTCTTGTAGACGCACTTCTCATAAAATCCCGTGACAAAATTCAGATAGGAATCCAGATGAAGTCCGTCTTCCAGGAGCAGGCGCGTATAATACCAGATATCCCTGCCTCCCACCGTCACCTGAAGCTTCAGGACATACTCCTGTCCGAGCAGCATCTGATTCTGAAGCTGAAGCTCGGCCACGATGTATCCGTCCTCCTCCGAGGTCCGAATCACGTTCGTGTTCTCAAGGGAATCCAAGCCATCCTGCGTCAGAACCTCATAGGAAATCCCTTCAATATTCGTGCCGAAGGGCTGGATCTGAATATCCAGCAGATGATTATCCGACAGCACGGTCACTGTGTCGCGAATGTATTCAACGTCGATCTCCCGCGCGTATCCATGCAGGCAATTGTAGCTGACCCCGTTGTTTCGCATATAGACAAGCGGAAACGTTGAATTCTCCATCGCTTCCGCGGTACTCGGCGCAGTCTGATTGATCAGCCGGCCAAAGCCGAGCACCGCAGCGAAGAAAATCACCGTCAGCACAACAATTCGCACAAAGATATTTTTGATCAGAGAAACCGTATCTTGCATAGAAATATGCTCCGTCCCATTGTATTTTTGTAATTATCTCCTGCCTTCCCGGCTTTGATGCAAATCACATTTGTCTTACACTATACCACTAACCACGGAAAATGGCAAATCCCGGCTGCAGTCTCAGCTAAACACGTCTCAGTCCACGATGCCTGCACCTGCGGTGATGCATTTCGTTCAGCAGAAGGACTCTTGCCAGGTCGCGCGCCCAGCTCCTTCCCGGCACGCCCACGCGGGAACCCGGAAGCTGCATCGCAAGCACCTCCTCCGGCTTTTGGATTTCTTCTTCCGGAAACTGATCCTTCACCTGTTCAAAAATATGCCCCTCGATGCGATAGACCGTAGATCGATCCGGATACTCATCAAACATCGGACTGCCCTCGTACTCCATCTTGTCGCACTCCTCCTCGACAAAGGGCAGCAGCAGCTTTGCTGTGTCCGGATACATCGATTGCAGCTTGCGCAGCTCCCGCTCCGCTTCCTGCAGCTCCTCATTTGGTATTTCGTCCGCTTCCAGCATCCTGCCCTCTTCCGGTATCTTGCCCGCTTCCGGGGTTCTGTTTTCTCCTGTCACCTTGCCCGCTTCCAGAACTTCTTCCTCCCCCGCATACGGATTCCAGCCACTTTGCTCCCGCTCCCGGTCAATCTCCTCTGCTTTCATAAATGCACTTCGAACCACGGGAAATTTCCCTTCGTTTAATCCGCACGAACATAATTCCGTCCTCGCCGCATTCCCGGCATACCCCGGGTGATCTCGGTGATCTCTCATCGCACAATACATAGCATACCTCTTTTCAGCTTGTCGTTCCATTATATGCCGCAACTTGTATATTTGGAAGCGACACGGCATCCACAGAGGAATGCAGCATTATGCAAAAAAATACCGCGGAAATGCATATCCGCGGCTTACTAAAAGATCATGCCATAGCGGAGATCTCTGCCAGTTCATACGTCACGTCACAATGGAATCTTCCCGCATGCTTCTTGAAATTCCTGCGGATCCTGTCGGCGATTGCAGTGCCGGATTCAAAGGCGCAGGCAGGCAGCAGAATGATGTACTGCGTCGGGCTGTATCTCGCGACCACATCGCCAACCCGCAGAGATTCGCAGATCATCCGCTCCAAAAGATCCATCGCTTTCCCAAGCTCAGAGCCTATCCGATCCCCCGTAAAATTGAAACCCCTGGTCTGGATCGTCATCAGCATTATGTACTCAGCAATCCCAAGCCTTGTGACCCGTCGCGCCTCAATGTGATAGAGCTGACGGAACACACCGTACTCGCACAGATAGGCTCCTGACGGCCGCTCATGCTCTCTGGTCTCATCTATCATTCCTGTTATGTCGGAGATTGAACCTCCGCTCTCACGCATCAGATTTTGATATATCTCCTGCATTCGGCTTGAAAGACGAATGCCCATATTTTCATAGAAGAGCTTTCCGGCCCTCTCGTAATGAGTGACTGCAAGCTTATATTTCTTCTGTCCCTTCAGACTCTCAAGCATCCAGCAATGGATATCCTCGTCGTATGCGTCCACCGCCAGCGCCTGATTGCACACCTGCTCCAGCAGCTCCCACTTCCGGGCGTTTTTGTAGATCACACAGAGCGTCTTCACAATATCCATGAACAGCGACTGATACCAGATCGTCTTCGATAGAATCCAGGGCTCTTCCGCGATTCTGGCAGAAACGTTACCCTGATAGCACGCGATTGCCTCCTCGCAGGTCTTTTCAATATCCTCACCCTCTGCCAGAGATCCGCGCACCTTCGCAGCAAGAGCCTCAAACCGCTCATAGTCCGCCTCCACCTCTATCTCCGGATTCCACTGATATGCCCCCGGCAAAGTACAGATGAACTGCTCATCCCCAAGCTCCTTCATGGCCGTGCGCAGACGGTACATGAGATTCTTCAGCGCTCCCTCCGGACTTCTGCTCTCGTCCTCCCAGAACACTTCAATCAATCTCTGGTGCGACAGGATCGCATCCCGATTCACAATAATATAAGCCAGCATGCGGGTCAACTTCTTAGAATGCAGCGTTTCCTCATTCAAGGTCTTCTGGCCGTTCGTCAGGGTAAACTTTCCAAATAACTGCAATTTTATCTTTGTTTTCATAACCCTACTCTGCTTCCTGCCCCGAATAAAAGTCTTCGCTTCCGCCGGGCAAAATCAGTGCCAAGTCGTACAGTCAAATCAGTCACAGAAAATTACTTACTGGTATTATACACGAAGTTGCCACAAATTGCGAGACCTTTTTGTGACTCAGGAAACGAAAAACAGGATTATTCAGTAAATCCTCACAAATGTACAGAATATTTTCGGCAGCTTTCTCGCCGCCTCGTCTTTCATCATAGCTTTCTTTTGCCAAAACAGGACGAATCTATCTATGTCCCGATTATCACTCCAAAATCAGCTTATCCACTGTCACGAACTCATACCCTTGCTTCTGAAACGAGTCCACGATCTGAAGAGCTGCCTGCACGGAGGAGCGATAATAATCGTGCAGCAGAATAATATCTCCGTTTTTCGTGTCCTCCAGCACCCGCCGCACGACGTCCGACACACTGTTCGTCGTCCAGTCCTTCGGATCCACATCCCAGAGCACCGGGATCATCACGAAGGAACACTCCAGCTCCTTGTTCCACTCGCCGAACGGAGGCCGAACGAATTCCGTATCCTTTCCCGTCAGCTCCCGGACCAGAGCGCTCGTCTTCTCGATTTGTTCACAGGCGTCCGCCTTGCACATGTCGCTGATCTTGACATGGTCGTACGTGTGATTTCCGATCAGATGGCCTTCCTCATCCATACGACGAATCAGATCCTCGTTGCCCGGAATATTCCTCCCTATCACGAAAAAGGTCGCCTTCGCGCCTCGCTCTTTCAGGCCGTCCAAAAGCTCCTCCGTATAGACTGGGTGTGGCCCGTCATCAAACGTGAGCGCCACACGCTTACGCTCTGCTGGATCCTCACTCGAAGCCATATCCGGCTGTCCTGTACCATCCCCGCTTGGGTTGACCGCCGCTGCTTCCACGTCTTCTATAGCTTGCCCCGCTACAATCGTTTCTGCTGCGCCATCCGCAGCTTGCCCGATTGCAGCCACTTCCACCGCACCCTCTGCAACTGACCCGGCAACAGTGATAGACTCCATATCTTCCTGCTGCCCAGGCTGCTCCCTTGCTATCCTCACAATACCCGTATACGCGGAGGAAGCCAGAACTGCCGCAAGCCCCCAGAAAAACAGAGACCTCGCAATTCTGGCTCCAAATCCTGCAAACAAACCGGTTCGCTCCGGCTTCTTATTATTGTCATTCCTGGCATGCTTCGCTCTCATACTGCACCCGGTGTTTTTTCTTTATATATATGACACCGGGATGGTTTACATGCTGAATCCTGCTTCTACAACCCGCAGACAACAGAAGTTCTCCTTCGCTTACACCAAGGTCACCCTGCAGAATTTCTTCTTGCCGCGGCGCAACACGATGCCCTCGCCGGAAAGCTTCTCGCCCGGTACAACAGCTTTTACGTCCGTCACCTTGTCGCCGTCCACGGACACACCGCCCTGCTCGATCGCGCGGCGCCCGTCCGAGCGGGACTTCTCGAGGCCGGCCTTCACAAGCAGCGAAATCACGTCAATCGCGCCGTCCGTCAGCTCCGCCTCCTCGATCTCCACAATCGGCATATTTTCTGTATTGCCGCCGGAAAACAACGCGCGCGCGCCCTCCTGCGCCTTCCTCGCCTCTTCCTCGCCGTGCACCAGGCTCGTCAGCTCGTAGGCGAGAATTTCTTTCGCCTGGTTCAGCTGGCTGCCCTCCCATTTATCCATCTCGTCGATCTGCTCAAGCGGAAGGAATGTCAGCATCCGCAGGCATTTGAGTACGTCCGCGTCCGCCACATTTCTCCAGTATTGGTAAAAATCAAACGGGGACGTCTTGTTCGGATCGAGCCACACGGCGCCGCTCTGCGTTTTGCCCATCTTCTTGCCCTCGGAATTCAGCAGCAGCGTGATCGTCATCGCGTACGCATCCTTGCCGAGCTTGCGCCGGATCAGCTCCGTGCCGCCGAGCATGTTGCTCCACTGGTCGTCGCCGCCGAACTGCATGTTGCAGCCGTATTTCTGGAACAGTGCGTAGAAATCGTAGCTCTGCATGATCATGTAGTTGAACTCGAGGAAGCTCAGACCCCGCTCCATCCTCTGCTTGTAGCACTCCGCGGTCAGCATGCGGTTGACCGAGAAATGCGGACCCACCTCGCGCAGGACGTCCACATAATTCAGATCCAGCAGCCACTCGGCATTGTTGACCATCAGCGCCTTTCCGTCGGAGAAGTCGATGAATCGGCTCATCTGCTTCTTGAAACAATCGCCGTTGTGCTGAATCGTCTCCTTCGTCATCATCTGGCGCATGTCCGTCCGACCCGACGGGTCTCCGATCATCGCCGTGCCGCCGCCAATCAGCGCGATCGGTTTGTTCCCCGCCATCTGCAGGCGCTTCATCAGGCACAGCGCCATAAAGTGCCCCACATGCAGGCTGTCCGCGGTCGGATCGAAGCCGATATAGAACGTCGCCTTTCCGTTGTTAACCAGATCTCTAATCTCTTTCTCATCCGTCACCTGGGCGATCAGCCCGCGAGCCACCAGCTCGTCATAAATCTGCATGTCTGTTTCCTCCTTGTCTTCTTTTTCTGTAAGGCTCCTGGCTCTTCCCCGGCAGCCGACCAACGGAGCGCAAATCGTCCGGCCGGATCCTCAGCCCGGAACCGATCCTTCTCAGATCTCCGCTTTTCCGTCCATGCAGGAACCACATAAGATAGGACCTCCGCAACAAATTATTCCTCTCCGAGTCTGCGCATAAAAAAGCTCCCGCCTTACTTCAATATAAGGACGAGAGTCTGATCCCGTGTTACCACCTTATTTCACAATCGGCTCACACCGACTGCCTCAACGAGTATACACCAGATGCCATATTCTGTTTCGGAGCTTTCTCTAAAATGCCCTCGCACAAAATTCACCGGTAAATACTTCGACAGGATAACGGTCGTCTACGCCGCCGCAGCCTACTGATACCGCATGATCATAATCGCAATGACTACAAGATCATCAACTTGCAGATTACCATGATTCATGACTATTTGATCCATAATTCATGTTTCTGCTCCGGCAAGGTTCGGTGCGAAGCTCCTGGATGTATTCAAAAACAGGTTCTGCATGCGCCTCTCATCAACCGGCGGCTTTCTGTATGTTTCCCTGTCTCCTACTTGTTCCCTTCACAGCTTTGCTCCAAGTATAACGGCTTGTTCGCGCTTTGTCAAGAAAACAATTGACAATAAATTTTATTCCTTATACAATAGCAAGTGCCGCTATTTTACATAATTTCCCCAATTTTTCAAGCGGTATCCCGACGGTGATCGGTCTGAACTGTAAGCGATCTTTTTCTAAAACATTTTTCCTAAATATAAATAATAAAAGAAAGGGGCTCCGATTTATATGGAAAACGAATTTACCGAAATGCCGAGAGAAGAAAACAAGATGGGCGTCATGCCGATCCCAAAGCTTCTTTTCACAATGTCGCTTCCGATGATCCTCTCGATGCTCGTACAGGCGTTGTACAATGTCGTGGACAGCATCTTCGTATCCCGCATCAATGAGAACGCACTGACCGCGGTGTCGCTCGCCTTCCCGATCCAGAACCTGATGATTGCAGTGGCCTCCGGCACGGGCGTCGGCGTCAACGCGCTGCTCTCGCGCAGCCTTGGCGAGAAGAATTACGAGCAGGCAAACAAGGCGGCGAATAACAGCATTCTCCTGACCCTGTGCAGCTACTTCGTGTTCGCTCTGGTCGGCATTTTCGGCTCGCGCCTGTTTTTCGCAACGCAGACGGGCGACCCGCAGATCCGCGAATACGGCTACCAGTACATGAGCATTATCTGCATTCTCTCAATCGGCGTGTTTATGCAGGTGAACCTGGAGCGTCTGCTGCAGTCCACCGGCCTGACCTTCTACACAATGATCACGCAGGGTACCGGGGCGATCATCAACATCATCTTCGACCCAATCATGATCTTCGGCTACTTCGGTTTTCCGAAAATGGGCGTGGCCGGGGCTGCCGCCGCGACCGTCTTCGGCCAGATCGTCGCGATGCTCCTCGGGCTCTACTTCAACTTCCGCAAAAATAAGGAAATTGAGCTTTCTATTAAGAAAATGCGCTTCCACTGGCCCACGGTTAAGATCATCTATGTGGTTGGCGTGCCCTCGATCCTGATGATGTCCATCGGCTCGCTCATGACATTCTGCATGAACAAAATCCTGCTGATGTTTTCCTCAACGGCGGCCGCTGTGTTCGGCGTGTACTTTAAGCTCCAGAGCTTCTTTTTCATGCCGGTCTTTGGCATGAACAACGGCATCGTGCCGATCATCGCGTTCAACTACGGCGCGCGGCAAAAGAAGCGCATTACAGACGCCGTCAAGATTGGCAGCGTAGCCGCGTTTTGCATAATGATGCTCGGCCTGCTCGCGTTCCAGACGATCCCTGAGATCCTGCTTGGCTTTTTCGAAGCGTCCGACGAGATGCTCTCGATCGGCTGTAAAGCGCTGCGCACCATTAGCTACAGCTTCCTGTTCGCGCCGTTTTGCATTGTTATCGGCTCTGTCTTCCAGGCGCTCGGCAATGGCGTGTACAGCCTGATTGTGTCCATCTGCCGTCAGCTGCTGGTGCTGCTGCCCTGCGCGCTCGCGCTGGCTCTGACCTTCGGCCTCGACGCCGTGTGGTGGTCGTTCCCGATCGCCGAGATCATGTCGATCGCGGTGTCGCTGATCCTGTTCCGGCGCATCTACCGCCAGAAGATCCAGCCGCTGGGGGAAATGTAAATTACAGACGAGAAAGCATTTTGCCGCATGAAGAACATCAGGGAAAACGAACGAAAAAATCTGTAATGAAAGTTTCCAGGGAGGAAAGAGAGTTATGAATATTCTTGTTATCAATGGAAGTCCGAAGGGAAGCTACAGCATCACACTGCAGACGGTTCTGTATCTGGAGAAGCAGTTCCCGCAGCACGAGTTTACTATCCTGCATGCAGGGCAGCGTATCCGCGCCTATGTGAGGGATTTCTCCGCTGCGGCGAAGGAGCTTGAGGCGGCGGATCTGATCCTGTTCTCCTATCCGGTCTACACATTCATCGCGCCAAGCCAACTCCACCATTTCATTTCACTGATGAAGGAGTCGGGCATTGATCTGTCCGGAAAATTCGTGACGCAGATCACGACCTCCAAGCATTTCTACGACGTGACAGCGCATCGCTATATCCAGGACAATTGCCAGGATCTGGGGATGAAATTCATTCGCGGGCTGTCCGCCGACATGGACGACCTTCTGACGGAGCAAGGGCGGCGCGACGCGCGAAAGTTTTTCTCTTACGCGCTGTGGTGCATGAAAAATAACAGCCATGAGCCGCTGCCAAAGTCGATTGAACCGGCCGCTCATATACCCGTGCATGTTCCTGACTGCAATGCAAGAGAAGTTTCGGGAGATAGGAAAACCGCTGCTTCTCAACACGCGAAGCACAGCATACGGGGCAAGGACGTCGTCATCGTCACGGACTGCCGCCCGGAGGATGCACAACTGCAGAGTATGATTGCTCGCCTTCAGGCCGTGCTGCCGCTTACGAGCCGCGTCGTCAACATTCGCGAGTATCCGTTCTCCGGCGGCTGCCTCGGCTGCTTCAACTGCGCAATCTCCGGGAAATGCATCTACAAGGACAATTTCGACGAGTTCCTGCGGCGGGACATTCAGGGCGGAGCCGCGATCATCTACGCTTTCTCGATTGAGGATCACTCGATGGGCTGGGTGTTCAAGCAGTATGACGACCGCCAGTTCTGCAACGGCCACCGCACCGTCACAATGGGCATGCCGATGGGCTACCTGATCAGCGGCGACTACAGCCGGGAATTCAACCTACAGATGATCGTCGAGGGCCGCGCCGAGGTCGGCGGCAACTTCCTCGCGGGCGTCGCCACGGATGAGACCGACCCGGACCGAGCGATCAACCGCCTCGCAAAGACGCTCGTCTACGCGCTGCGCCGCCGCTACAGCCAGCCGCAAAATTTCTACGGCGTGGGCGGTATGAAGATTTTCCGCGACCTGATCTACCTGATGCAAGGCATGATGAAAGCGGACCACGCCTTCTACAAATCGCATGGACAATATGATTTCCCGCAGAAGAAAAAAGGCACCGTGTTGAAGATGTACCTCGTCGGCGCTCTGCTCTCCTCGCCACAGATCAAGTCAAAGATGGGGAATAAGATGAACGAGGGCATGATCGCCCCGTACAAGAAAGCAATCGAAAAGTAAAGAATCACACCCCTTATGCCTGCAAAAGTCAAGGACATAAGGGGTGTTGATCTTAGCGGAAACAATTCGCCTGCTCGTCGTACTCGTAGTTCACCGCGCGCAGCTTTTCCTCCAGCTCCTCGCGCAGCACGCCCGCGCTCGCGCAAAAATCGTCGAGCGTACCATAGTTGTCGCGAAGCTGCGTGTTCACATAGCTCAAAAGCATAATTGGATCCTGTGGTAAATTCATCGTCATCATCTGCCTTCTGTAACAGTCATAGATTTCTTATATCATTTTCTCAGTCTTTTAAGCCTGCACTTTCTCCACTTCCGCCGTCAGCTTCCCGTCCTTCACGCGGAACACGATCGTGTCCTCCATGCCGACCTCGCCGGAGAGGATCAGCCGGGCCGCCAGCGTCTCCACGTTCTTCTGCAGGTAACGCTTCAGCGGGCGCGCGCCGTAGACCGGGTCATAACCGCCCTCAATGATGTAATCCTTCGCGTCGTCGTCCAGACGAAGCCGAATCTCCTGCGCGTCGAGGCGCCTGTTCAGATCGGCTACCATCAGGTCAATGATATTGCCGATGTTGTCCTTCGTCAGCGGCTTGAACATGATGATCTCGTCGAGACGGTTCAGGAATTCCGGCCGGAAGCTCGCGCGGAGCTGTTCCATCACCATATCCTGCGCCCCCGCTCGGATGCTGCCGTCCGACTCGATGCCCTCGAGCAGAAACTGCGAGCCAATGTTCGACGTCATGATCAGGATCGTATTCTTGAAGTCCACAGTCCGCCCCTGCGAATCGGTGATGCGGCCGTCGTCGAGCACTTGGAGCAATACATTGAACACGTCCGGATGCGCCTTCTCCACCTCGTCGAAGAGCACGACGGAATACGGCTTGCGGCGCACCGCCTCGGTGAGCTGGCCGCCCTCCTCATAGCCGACATATCCGGGAGGCGCTCCGATCAGGCGGGACACGGAATGCTTCTCCATGTACTCGCTCATATCGATACGCACCATATTCTGCTCGTCGTCGAACAGATTCTCCGCAAGCGCCTTCGCGAGCTCAGTCTTGCCGACGCCGGTCGGCCCGAGGAAGAGGAACGACCCGATCGGCTTGGTCGGATCCTTGATCCCGGCTTTCGATCGCAGGATCGCCTCCGTCACCTTCTCCACACCGTCGTCCTGCCCAATCACGCGCTTGTGCAGCTGCTCGTCGAGCGCAAGGATCTTCGCGCGCTCACCCTGCGTCAGCTTCGACACCGGGATACCGGTCCAGCGGGAGATGATCCTTGAGATCTCCTCATCGGTGACGCTCTCATGCACGAGCGACAGTTCGCGGCTGTTGACCTTCTCCTCCTCAATCGCCAACTGCTGCTGAAGCTTCGGCAGCTCGCCGTACTGCAGCTCCGCCGCGCGATTCAGATCATACTCGCGTTTCGCCAGCTCGATCTCCTTGTTCATCGCCTCGATCTGTTCGCGGAGAGTTGCCAGATTTTCAACCGCCTTCTTCTCGTTGTCCCACTGCGCTTTCTGCGAACTGAACTCGTCGCGCAGCTCGGCCAACTCCTTCTGCAAAACCTCCAGCCGTTCGTGACTCGGCTTGTCAGTCTCCTTCTTGAGCGCGGCCTCCTCGATCTCCATCTGCGTGATCTTGCGCTGCAGCTCGTCGAGCTCCGTCGGCAGGGAATCCAGCTCCGTCTTGATCAGCGCGCACGCCTCGTCCACGAGGTCGATCGCCTTATCCGGCAGGAAGCGGTCGGAAATATAGCGGTGCGAAAGCGTGGCCGCCGCCACCAGCGCACTGTCCGTAATCTTCACGCCGTGGAACACCTCATAGCGCTCTTTCAGACCGCGCAGGATCGAGATCGTGTCGTCCACGGTCGGTTCGTCCACCATTACCGGTTGGAACCTGCGCTCCAGTGCCGGATCCTTCTCGATGTACTTGCGATACTCGTCCAGCGTCGTCGCGCCGATACAATGCAGTTCGCCGCGCGCCAGCATCGGCTTGAGCATGTTGCCGGCGTCCATCGCGCCTTCGGTCTTGCCCGCGCCGACGATCAGATGCAGCTCATCGATGAAGAGAATGATCTCGCCCTCGCTCTTGCGCACCTCTTCGAGTACTGCTTTCAGACGTTCTTCAAACTCACCGCGATACTTCGCGCCCGCCACGAGCGCGCCCATGTCGAGCGCGAAAATCTTTTTATTCTTTAGACCCTCCGGTACGTCGCCCTTGACGATTCTCTGCGCCAGCCCTTCGACCGCCGCCGTCTTGCCGACGCCCGGCTCGCCGATCAGCACCGGATTGTTCTTCGTCTTTCTCGACAAAATGCGGATGACATTGCGGATCTCTGCGTCCCGCCCGATCACCGGATCAAGCTCCTGTTTGCGCGCCCGCTCGACGAGATCCTGCCCGTATTTGTTCAGCGTGTCGTAGGTCGCCTCCGGGTTGTCCGAGGTCACGCGCTGATTGCCGCGCACAGTCGAGAGCGCCTGAAGGAAACGCTCCTTCGTGATGCCGAATTCCTTCCAGATCTGCTTCATCGACGGACTCGGATTATTCAGCAGTGCGAGGAACAAATGCTCCACGGACACGTACTCGTCGCCCATGCGTTTCGCCTCGTCCTCCGCGCTGATCAGTGCTTTATTCAGATACTGCCCCACATACGGATTCCCGCCGGAGACCTTCACCCGCGCGTTGATCGCCTGCTCGACTCTATTCTCAAAATACTCACGCTGAATCTCCATCTTCTCGATCAGCTTACCGATCAGGCTGTCCTCCTGTGTCAGCAGCGCGTACAGCAAATGCTCTTGCTCGATTTCCTGATTGCCCGCTTCTATCGCGATCTTCTCCAGATCATTGACCGCCTCGATTGATTTCTGCGTAAATTTACTGAAATTCATAAAGCCACCTCCTCATTATCCCCATGTTCCAAACGCACTATAACACACGTTGTTAGCACTGTCAAGAGGTGAGTGCTAATTATTTTTGAAAATTTTGTGAATGACTTCAGAAACAGCTTCCGGCGCAGATTTATTGACTTCATGCCCGGCGTCTGGGATGACGTACAGCTCTGAATGCGGCAATAAGGCTTTTAGCTGTCTGGATCCCTTCAGGTTTGCATTGTCTTTTTCGCCGCAGACAATGCTTACCGGGCAGACTATTTCGCCCAGCTTATGGCTGAAATCCAACGAGCGCATGGAATGTGATAACTGAATTGTGTCGCGCTTTGACAGACCAATGCTGTCAAAGGATTTACTCGGCATAATGCGGAATATGATATTTTGAAGATCGATCAGCAAAGTGGGAACTTTATATTGCGCGCCGATCAAAACGAGAGCGGCTACTTTATCCGGATGCCGGATCGTATAGTCCAACGCCAGAATTGCACCGAAAGAAAGTCCGCAGAGCACAAACGGTTCCGTCGTATCTTTGTAGCTTTTTTCAAATCCTGCCAAAATATTCGGATACGTAATATCTCCTTTTGTCAGCGAAAAAAGCTCCGGGCAATCCACATCAGGCAGCAAAGTAAGATCAATAACCGCCTGCCAATCTCGCGCTGTCTGTCCTAATCCGTGAAGAAAAATAACTTTCAAACCTGTACTCTCCCTCAGAAAATATACTTTTCAAATGCCTCAATCATTCGAAATTCTCGAATAACTGAAATTCCATCTTAACTTCCGCAATAACCTTTGGAACTAATGTTATTGTATTCCAAAACAGGTATAGAAACAACTACTATTTCTATGTAACGTATTATGTGTTTACTACACCAATTTTACGCCAGTTGCGGATTCGTTTACTCTACCTGCATGTTTTATGTTGATTTGTGTCTGGGAAGCAGATAAAATAGATTATATGTATTAAGGATGCAGAACAGGATAGTGGGACAGGAAGTCTGCATGTTCGCATAAAATTATTTTCAGAAAGGACCGGTTATGAAACAGAATTGCCGACTGACGATCTCCTACGACGGGACGCGCTATCACGGCTGGGAAGCCAAGCAGAACACCGACATGACGATCCAGGGAAAGCTGGAGCAGGTGCTTGCGCGAATGGCCGGAGAGCCTGTAAAAGTGATCGGCGCCGGGCGAACTGACGCCGGAGTGCACGCGCAGGCGATGACAGCAAATGTTCATTTAAATGTCGACGCCATCGAATGCCAGAATCCGCAGGTCGCTTCATGGCAAAATGCCCTCCGTGACTACCTCAACCGTTACCTTCCGGACGACATCTGCGTGCAGGATGTAACAGCTGTGTCAGAGCGTTTCCACAGCCGTTACAACGCGACAGGAAAGACCTACCGCTATACCTGCTACGACGCCCCGCAAAAGCCGGTCTTTGACCGAAAATATGTTTATATTCTGGAGCACTCCCCGGACATAGAAAAGATGCGTCGAGCCGCCGAGTACCTGACAGGAACACATGATTTTGCCAGCTTCTGCGGCAACCCGAAGATGAAAAAATCCACGATCCGCACAATCGAGTCCATTGAAATCACAAGGCACGGCGCGCGGCTTGTGTTTACATACCGAGGAGACGGTTTCCTCTATCATATGGTGCGCATTCTCACGGGAACCTTGCTCGAGGTCGGCTATGGAAAGCGCGCCCCGGAAAGTATGCCGGATCTTCTCGCCGCAAAACAGCGCTCGCTGGCGGGCTTTCTCGCCCCCGCGCAGGGCCTGTTCCTTATGGAAGTGCGCTACTGAATGAGCGAAACGAACAGCCGCCGGAATCCGATATCGACTCCGGCGGCCGCCTGCTTTATATTCTTATTTCCTGTTTCTGGCTATTTTACCGTCACCGTGCAAGTCACTTTCTTCGTGCCTGCCTTGACCGTAATTTTCGCCTTTCCCTTTTTCTTTGCAGTGATAACGCCCTTGGAGCTGACCGTAGCTACCTTCTTATTCGAACTGGTGTAACTGATTTTATCCTGGCTCGTCACTGGCGTGACGATCGGCTTTAGAGTATACTTCTTGTTCTTCTTCAGCGTAACCTTCTTCGAAGACTTATCCAACGATATCTTCGAGGTCTTCACCTTCGCGCTCTGCACCGTCACCTTAATAGTTTTGGAAATTCCACTTGCCAGAGTGATCGTCAGCTTCGCGGTACCTTTCTTTTTCTGCGCGGCCAGAGTGAAGGTTCCCTTATTCCTGTTGAAGGATTTCACCTTCAGCACCTTCGTGTTGCTCGACTTCACAGAGACCACGGAATCACCATTTGCGATCTCCGTCACCAGGAATTTCCTGGTGATCTGTTTCGTCTTCATCTTCAGGCTGTCCGCTGTCAACTTCAGAACCGGCGTCAGCTTTGCGCTCACTGTCTGTATTTCCTGTTTCTTGCAAACCGCACAGGTTCTTGTCCTTGTAGACGCCGCATTTATCGTCGCCGCCGTCGGCGCAGACCACGCGCTCCAGCTATGGTCAGTCGCCGGGATTTTCGTCGTGGACATCACGGTATCGCAGACCTTACATTTCACGGTCTTCTCACCTTCCACCATGCAGCTGGCCGCTTTCGTGACTACCGCCTCGCCCGCAGTATGGCCGGTAGCCTTCACTGTCTCAGTCCGCACCTCACCGCATTTCTCACAGGTGAATGTCTTCTCGCCGGGCGCAGTGCAGGTCGGCGCTTGTGTAAATTTCTCCGTCTCTGTATGGCCGGTAGCCTCGAGCGACTTTTCGTCCACCCCATATCCGCAGTTCTCGCAGTACTGGGTCTGCACACCGGCTTCGGTACAGGTCGGTATCACAGTGACCTTCCACTCGCCCGGTGTATGCGCGTCCTCCGTGCAGCCGACCCGCACGCTCTGCCAGATGTCGCCGCCCCACTGCCAGGGTTCTTCGTCGCCCTCCATCTGAACCCAGCACTGGATGCGCATATTGGTTGCCCAGCCGATACGGTCTTCCTGCGCCCTGATCGTAAAGCTGCCGTCATCGTTATTCTCCACCTCTATCATATTCGGATCATAGAACGTCTCTTCGCCCTCGGTAAACCGAAGCTCATAATCGCTGATTTCTTCCGTCTGCGGCGTTCCTTCTTCGTCCATGTATTCCCTCCACACTTTCGTGGAGATTGTCTTATCCTCGCCGGAATGCAGCCAGATTTCCTCTCCTACATTCACAAGCTCAAAATGCTGCTTTTCGCCTGTCACATAAACCCTGAAACATTCATTGTTCTCATCGTCGGCAGAGCCGTATGTGCCGATGGTCTTCTCCGGACTATTCGGATCTTTTCTCACCTCATACGTGAATTCCAGATACGCGCACCCGAACACTTCGCCCGCCGTGAGCGTCCAGCCGTCAGCCGCCGATCCTTCCACAGCGAAGAGAGGCTCCTCACTTTCGACATCGCCATCCTCTGTCCACATCACGTTTCTGATAATCTTCACATCCGTGATCGTGGCAGAAAGCTCCGCGCCGTCCGGATATGCCGCGTTGCACATATAATAACCGGTTTTCGCGCCAAACTGAAGGGTTCCGTTGGGGAACGTCTCATTTTCGTCCACGCCCCGAAGCGGCAGATCTACTTCCTCATACGGTTCGCGCATCACCAGTCCCGGACCATCGTTTTCCCATACAGAAATATCGTTTACAAGTACCTGCGCGCGCAGATCAAAGCGGGAATTGTCTTCTTCCTCTCCGTCGAACGGCTGATATACTTCCGCCAGCTTCGCGCCATGCAGAGTGATCGTATCTCCTTCCGCCGTGTAATATCCGCCGTCCGCAGGCAGCGGATCTGAAATTGTCCAGTCGGCTTCCTCCGCCACCCTGCCTACTTTCCACACGAGCTCGTAATCCACGCCCATCTCCTGCAGGCGGGAGGTATCCGCCGTGAATACCTTGTCCTCATCAGTAAAGAGCGGAACGTCCCAATTGTAACCGTATTCGTCCGCCCCATCGAATACATAGCGGACAGAACAGTCCTGCTCCCAGAAATGCAGGTTAATCCTGCGTTTTTCATCAACATAATCGCCGTTTTCGTCCTTCATCATGGCAAGCAGCTGCGCATCCGTGCCATTATTCGTCTTCTTCGTGATAGTGAGAGGTGCGGCGCCCATGCCGGCTTCTCTGTCCTCCGAGCCGTCCGAAAGCTCTTTTCCATCCACGTCCACGGCCGATAAAATATTCTGGTCAAACTCCAGACAATATTTTACGTCCTCCTGAACCACTTCATCGCCCTCCGGCGATATAAAGACAAGCTCCGGATCTATGGTTACGCTCGCGCTCGGCGCCAGATTATTGACCTCATCCATATTGTCCACGCGCAGCAGGAAATAACCATCCGCCTGGACATTCACCGAGAAGTCATGACGCGCCACTTCCTCTCCGTCTATCATTGCGACTGCCACAAGCGAGCACCGACACCAGTCGTCCCCGGCTTTCACGACGATATCCCGTCCGTCAACGGATACCTCCAGCGTGCCAAAATCCTGATCTTCCGAAATAGACAGTTCGTAGTCCTCCGGCTCCTCATATCCCCAGTCATCCCCATGACGCCACTCATGAGAAAGAGTAGTATGAATAGTCAAGGTTTCGCCCGGCAGCATACTGTCGTCCTCATAATTCGGATACTCAAAATTCAGGCTCCAGACATCGCCGCCCACATATACCTTGTCAGATAATTCGCATTCCTTTCCGTTTTCCCCGATTGGAAGAGTAAAATGTGCCGTGTACTCCACGCAGCCGCACGATTCGCCCATCTGCAGATACCAATCGCCATATTCATTTGCCGTGCTGTCCGCAACGATACCGTCCGTCTCGATTTCGTTTCCTTCATCCCATGTATATTGTCTCGTGATGTCTACGTCTTCGATTTCCGTCGTATCATCTGTCCAATAGGGATGCTCCGGAGTCTGGATCTGGTAGTGCACCCGGTTCAGCCAGTACCAATCGTTCGGGAACACTGCATTCTGATACGGATCGAGTTCAAGCCAGTAATCTTCTACCGACTCGATCACCGACACATCCATCCCGGCAGCCGCGACCGGATTTCCGCTCTCATCCAGCGCCTGAATCTCCACTATGCTCGGCTGATCGTTCGTCACCTGACGACCGGTGACCGTGATGCTCTGCTGATCTTCAGAAAGCACCGCTGTAACGTAGTCCTCTGTATCGAACGTCTCTCCTGTTTCCGGGTCAACAGTAAAGCTGCGGACTTGCAGCGTATAGGGTCCAGCTCCCAGCTCCTCCTCAAGATTTTCCAATCCCTCCACATTCAGAGTGACTGTGCTGCCCGGAAATACCCAGGTTCCATAATACACGCACTCAGGATTCAGAAGATTTCCTTTTTCATCCCTCTGATCGCCCTCATTGCCGTACTCCTTCCAGCTCAGGGCAAGCAAATCGTAGCGAGGTTCCTCTTCCTCACCCTCCTCGGCCGGCATGAGTTCAAAGCCCTCCGGCATCACTTTCATATTCTCGAGAAGGATTCCTTCCGCTTCTGAAACCATGTTCTCCACAGGAATATCCGCTTCTGTGCCCTCTTCCGGTACGATCATCTCATCGCCCGTAAGCTCTTCTGCCGACTCTCCCGCTTCCGCAGCTGCTCCCAGCTCCTCCGATGCGTTCTCTGTGGACTCAGCCGCATCCATATCCTCTGTAAGTGCTGTATCTTGTACAGGCGCAGCCTCCTCCAGCTCTTCCGCTGTCTCCTCCGCAGGCTCAGCCGACTCCGGCTCCGCAGCTTCTACAGCTTCCGCCTCTTCTGCCGGTGCGGCCGCCTCGATCTGAATCGCCGCAGCCTCATCCGACGTCGCTTCCTCTGCCAGCGCGGCAAAAGAGCTGTTGCCAAATACCGTGGCGGCTGTCAAAAGCCACGCCATGATTCTTTTACAGTTATGTTTTCGTTTCATATGCCTACCTCCTTTTGAAAACTAGATATTATGTAATATCTGAATTATATTTGAATTTTTACAAAATTTGGTATGCACACTGCACACTTTTATTATTTATTTGGAAGCTCACGTAATATAAAACGCCCCGGGAAGCAAATGCCCCCAGGGCGCTCTCAATTCATCGATCTACGGCGACAGACCACCAGCAGTGTTCTCCACGGCGCGCAGACAAACAGGACACAATGCGCACCTTCCCGCCGAGCTTCTCCGGCAAAATATCCTTCTCATTGTATATTTCCTGAAAAAGCTGCTCCGTATCCAATGGGTTCATATATTTGTAATTAAGGGTTTTTCCCCGTGCTCCCTGAGGAAAAGATCTGTATCCTCCAGTGACCGGTGTGTTTCAATACAGCAGAGTATCGCGGCGTCGCGGCGGATCTTTGGATAAAGCACATTCTTCCCGGCCAGCGTCAGCATCCGCTGCGTTTCCTCCACCGTAGCCCTCATCGAGAGGCTGATGCGCAGCACCACATCCCTTCCCGGCAACCGCTCTCCTTTCATGATCTGATAGGCAAAGGGCTTGCTCAGACAGGAAAGAACGATCAGCTGCCTCATACTGCAGTTATAGCGCTCCATCAACTGCTGCAGATAATCCTTGAACTGAATGTCCTCGATCCGCTGCAGATTATGCTTCAGAAAATCGCTCGGAGATTTTTTGATCTGATTCATAAGCTGTTCCGTAGAGACAGTCCCGGTCTTCACTTCCGACGCTGATGCCGAAAAAAACATAATCCTTCCCTCCTCCCCCAGATATAGTGAACTAAAATTAAATTTAAAGCGATTATAGCATTCCCATTGATGTATTTCAAGATATCAAAAAAACAGATGGTCCGTCATCGCCATCTGTCTGCCTCCTGCTATCCCGCAGGCTGGATCGCATATTCTATTCTCGCCTTCAGGCCTTCTTCTCCCCGGCTGTGACCGCGCTGTCAATCAGGCGGATCAGCTCTAACGCGCTTCGGAACTGCTGGGTAATATTCTTCTCCGTCCAGAGGATCGAACCCTGCCAAGTCGCGTTCTCGCAACGGTCAATCTGGATCACAAATTTTCCTGCCGCTTTCTTTTCCATTCCGTCACCCTCTGTTCGCTGTCAGATATCTATCGCAATTACATTGCAAAGCTCACGGAGCTCATGTTGCTGCCTTCCTCTGTCTCTGCCGTCACGTTGTTCGCGCCCGTCTCGTCGATGTGGAAGATTTCCTGTGTCTGCTCGCTGCTGATCTGTACCGTCTTGAACTCTACCTGTACGTATACGCTGCCGTCTGCAAGCTCTACTTCGTTTCCGTCTACCGTGAAGGTCACATCGTAGAAGCTGTACTGCGCGTCCTCGCCTGCCTCGCTGTTCGCTGCCGCCGCTGCCTTCGCTACCTCGTACTCCTCGCTGCCTTCCTCGAGCTTTCTTACCTGCATCTCGATGTTCTCCGGAAGCTCCGCCGCTGCCTGTGCGCTGATGATCACTTCGTCATTCTCGAAGATAAAGCTCTGTGCCTCAGCCGCCTCAGTCTCTTCGATCTCCTCTGCTACTGCGTTCGCCTCGGTCTTGGCTGCCTCTGCTGCCTGCGCTACCTCTTCCGGAACCTCTGCCGTCGCGATCGTCTCAAGTCCGAGAACCTCGATCTCGATTGCCTGTGCTTCTTCTACTGCTGTCTCTTCTACTGCCTCAAAGGACTCCTCGATGATGAGGTCTTCTTCTGCCATCGCCGATGCGCTTACCATGAATGCTGCCATCGCTGCTGTAAGGATCATCTTCTTTACGGTCGCCTTCATCATTTTGTTGTCCTCCCTGATTTTCTATCTATGTTTTCGAAATCGTTTTCGTTCTTGTTGAAACCAGTATAACATGGAAACTCTTTCGCAAATTATTTCTCCGAAAACTTTTTCTGCTTTTTTTCCGGAAAAATGAAACAGAACCTGGACAATAAATTTCCGGGGTATCTGCATTTGCTTTTGGCATATATGCAGACGCCCCGGTCTCTCTATCAAAACCAATATTCTTTTGGTCAGGCCCCGATATCTCTCCAATTATCCCGCAAGCCGGGCACACGCAACCCTCCGATATCTCCACCAACGGTTCCGGAGCCACCTGCTCACACGGGCGCCGCCAGCATCGCCGCCTTCTTCGTCCTCTTGTCCTGATACATCAGAACGTCGCAGCGGCGGATCATCGCATTGAGGTCCGCGTCCTTCTTCGGATCAAAGTCTGCGTAGCCGAACGCCACGCTGAACGGAAAATCAAACTGCGCGGCTTCCCTTTTGATCGCTTCGCCAAACTGTTCGACCGCCTTCCGGATCCTTTCGTTCTTCTTGCCGAGGAATACAAACTCATCCCCGCCGATACGATAACAACGGCCATACTCCCCGAACGCTTCACTAATGCACTGATAACAGGTTTTGAGCGCCTGGTCGCCCTTTTCATGTCCGTAATTGTCATTGATCCCCTTCATGTTGTTGAGGTCAAAGACGATCGCGCACCGCTCGTTCAGATCCCCACTCTTTGCAAGAGTCTTCAGCTCCTCCTCGTAGGCATTGCGGTTGAGCGCGCCTGTCAGCATATCCGTCCGCGCAAGCTTCTCGAAATAAGCCAGCTTCTCCTCCTCCAGCTCGATGTCGTAGTATTCGTGGACACGCTGCCACATCAGCATCACAATGAAGATCATCGTGCCGAGCGCCATAAAGACAGAGACCTCTTTGAGGAGGCTAATATAATAGGAAATCATCTCCATGATGCCGGACGCCACCAGGATACACAGCGGCAGCTTCATCTGGGGCAGATGACCCTTTTCCTCTCTTTGTTTCCCTCCTGCTTCACGTTCAAAGCGCCGCGCGAAATCCAGACTGCTTCCCGCTTCGTTTTCCTCGACGGATTCGCTGCGGATATCCGGCTCCGGCACATCTCGTCCCTCCTGCCAGATCGCCCAGAACAGGTAGAGCACGTTTACCAGGATCAGTCCATGCGTCAGAAAGAGCAGCTCAAACATATCCGCCACGCCCAGAAGCTGCAGCACTGTCTCCACCGCCACGCACAGCAGATAAGCCCCGGCAAACGCCGCGAATCCGGTCTTATGCCTTTCCTCGCATATCGTGTAAATAAACAGATCGATCAGCGCCGGGAACAGAAGCAACACCTGCAGGTCGATAAAGTACAGCACGCCTCCGTTCGGGATAAGCAGCTGCAAAAAACCACACTGACGCAGCGACCATACCGCCACCAGGATCGCGAAAAGTCCCAGGCACAGCAGGCTGCCCAGCTCCGCCCGCTTCCGCTTCGGCGTGCGCTCGATGTGCAGGAAGATGCAGATCATTCCGCAAAAAATGATGATACAGTTGAGCACCAGCACCGGCAGCATATCCAGAATTTTCGTCTCCACACACTCGCCATGGCTGCCATAGCGGATCGTGGGAATATTGTCCCTGATCGAATCGTAGGAGATCAGATGACGAATTGTCAACGTCTTCCCCGCGCTTCCCTCGGGTATGTCTACCACATGCCAGTAGCTTCCCGGGGACTTACCCCAGCTTCTCTCCTCCATACCGTACGTGTAAATTCTCTCGCCGTCCAGAAGCACCTCCACATCGGACTGCGAGGATTCAAACAGCAAGCTCAACCCCTCTTCAAACGCGTCCGGAAGCGTCTCCGTCCACGTCAGTATGTTTTCCTCCTGCACCGGCTCAATGTCCAGCAGAGTCGTCGCCTCCGCGTCTCCGTCAAAATCCTTTCCTGTTGTATAGAACAGCCGCCCCAGAATCACGGCCAAAAAAAGCAGTACCGCATAGAAGCATAACATTAACTTTTTCCCTGCGGACATGATCGATTCCTCCCATTCTGCAAGCTTGCAAAATATTTCCGCCTCATATATATAAAAATAAGTTTTTCGTGACACCAGACACCGCATCACATTATAAGTGTTTCGGCGTTTTTTATCAAGTCTTTCTCACGGAATATACGAAATTGCGCATGAAAAAACAAGCGTCAATTTTATTCGATTTTAGTAAATTTTATAGTTTACCTTTCTCTATTATATGTGTTAAACTGTTTCGGAACATCAACAAAGCCCGATCTCCTCGCACAGACAGACGAGAAACGCAGGAGTACGAAGCGCAGAGCGCCCCGTGGGGCTTTCATTCACTAACGCAAGGGGGACCTGACTTGATTCGCACAATTTTAAAAGAAGTCAAAGAGTACAAGTGGGCGTCCGTCGTAACGCCCATCTTTATGCTCCTCGAGGTGCTCATGGAAACGATGATCCCGTTTCTGATGGCGTCGATCATCGACAACGGAGTCAACACCGGGGACATCGGCCACATCTACCGCATCGGCGGCCTGATGATCGTCGTGGCGGCAATCGGCCTGTTCGCAGGTCTGGGCGGCGGCCGCTTCGGCGCGAAGGCGTCCACCGGACTCGCGCGCAACCTGCGCTCCTCGATGTTCGACCACATTCAGACGTTTTCATTTTCCAACATCGACAAATTCAGCACGGCAGGTCTGGTGACGCGTCTGACCACGGACGTCACGAACGTCCAGAACGCATACCAGATGATCCTGCGCATGGCGATGCGCGCCCCGGCCAGCATGGTCTGCGCTCTCGCGATGGCGTTCGCGATCAACGCGCGTCTGGCGTCGATCTATCTCGTGGCGGTGCTGATCCTGGGCGTCATTTTGTTCTTCATCATCAGCCATGCGACGAAATATTTCCGGCAGGCGTTCCCGAAATACGACGAGCTGAATGCGTCCATCCAGGAGAACGTGTCCGCAATCCGCGTCGTGAAGGCTTACGTGCGCGAGGACCACGAGACCAGTAAATTAAAGAAGGCGAGTGAGAATATTTACAAGATCTTCGTGAAGGCCGAATGCAACATCATCTTCAACGCCCCGATCATGCAATTTACGGTCTACAGCTGCATCCTGCTGATCAGCTGGATCGGTGCAAAGATGATCGTCGCGGATTCGCTCACGACGGGCGAGCTCATGAGCCTGCTCGCCTACTGTATGAACATCCTGATGAACCTGATGATGCTCTCAATGGTCTTTGTCACGATCTCGATGAGCACCGCCAGCATGGAGCGTATCTCCGAGGTGCTGAACGAGACGAGCGACCTTCAGAACCCGGAGCACCCGCTCACAGAAGTGCCGGACGGCAGCATCACGTTCCGCGACGTGGAGTTCTCCTATCACAAGGACAGTCAGGAGCCGGTACTTAAGGATATCGATCTTGAAATTCATTCCGGTGAGACGATCGGAATCATCGGCGGAACAGGCAGCGCCAAAACCAGCCTGGTGAACCTGATCAGCCGCCTCTATGACGTCAGCTCCGGCGAGGTCCTTGTCGGCGGCCACAATGTCAAGGACTACGACATGGAAGTCCTGCGCAACCAGGTCTCTGTCGTACTCCAGAACAACGTCCTGTTCTCCGGCACGATCTACGAGAACCTGCGCTGGGGCGACAAGAACGCGACCGACGAGGAATGTCAGGCGGCCTGTAAGCTCGCCTGCGCCGACGATTTCATCCGAGCGTTCCCGGACGGCTACAATACCTACATAGAACAGGGTGGCACGAACGTCTCCGGAGGACAGAAGCAGCGCCTGTGTATCGCGCGGGCACTTTTGAAGAAGCCGAAGATATTGATCCTCGATGACAGCACGAGCGCCGTGGACACCGCGACCGACGCGCGGATCCGCAGAGCGTTCCGCGAAGAGATCCCGAACACGACCAAACTGATCATCTCGCAGCGCATCTCGAGCGTGCAGGACGCCGACCGCATCATCGTTATGGAGGAAGGGCGCATCCACGGCTTTGGCACACACGACGAACTGCTTGCGTCCGACAGCATTTATCAGGAAGTCTACGAGTCGCAGACGGGCGGCGGCGGAGACTTCGACGAGAAAGGAGGGGATTGATATGCCAGGACCAATGAACCGCGTCCCGCGCGGACAGAAACCGACGGTGGACCATCCGGGCAAGCTTCTGATGCGGCTGATGGCATACATCTTCCGCGACTACAAGATCCACTGTGTCTTTGTGTTCGTCCTGATCTTCGCCGGCGTCATCGCCAATGTGCAGGGCACCATGTTTACCAAGAGCCTGATCGACAATTACATCGCCCCGTTCCTCGGCAGCGATCACCCGGACTTTTCGCCGCTTGCGCATGCGATCGCAAGAGTGGCCTGCTTTTACCTGATCGGCGTCGTCTCCACCTTTGCGTACAACCGCATCATGGTGACAGTGACCCAGGGCGTGCTGCGCAACCTGCGCGACGAATTATTTGAGCACATGGAGAAGCTGCCGATCCGCTACTTCGACACACACCAGCACGGCGATATCATGTCCGTCTATACGAACGACATCGACACACTGCGCCAGATGGTCAGCCAGAGTATCCCGCAGATCATCAACAGCGCGTTCACGATCGTCAGCGTCCTTATCAGCATGCTGATCCTGAGCATCCCGCTCACGCTCGTGACGCTCGTGATGGTCGGACTGATGCTCATCTGCACGCGCTACGCGACGAGCCGCAGCGGTAAATATTTCCGCGAGCAGCAGAAGAATCTTGGCGCGGTCAACGCCTACATTGAGGAATCCATCAGCGGACAGAAGGTCGTCAAAGTCTTCTGCCACGAAGAAGAAAACATCCGGAAATTTACCGAGCTGAACGACCAGCTCTTCTACAGCGCGGATCAGGCTAATACCTTCGTCAACTTCTTAGGCCCGATCAACGCGCAGATCGGCAACATCAACTACGTGGTCTGCGCGATCGTCGGCGGAATCCTCGCGCTGAACGGCTTCGGCGGCTTCACGCTTGGCGGCCTCGCAAGCTTCCTGACCTTCAACAAGAGCTTCAACGGGCCGATCAACCAGGTCAGCCAGCAGTTCAACGCCATCGTCATGGCGCTCGCCGGCGCGGATCGTATCTTCCGCCTGCTCGACGAAGAGCCGGAGGTGGACAACGGCTACGTGACGCTCGTCCATGCGAAAGAGGAGAACGGCAAACTCACGGAGAGTGCGACGCGCACCGGGCGCTGGGCATGGAAGCACACGCACCAGGCGGACGGCAGCGTAGATTATGTGGAGCTGCGCGGGGACGTGGTCTTCGACGGCGTCGACTTCGGCTACACCGACGACAAGATGGTGCTCCACGACATCAAGATGTACGCGACGCCGGGTCAGAAGATCGCCTTCGTCGGCTCGACCGGCGCGGGCAAGACGACGATCACGAACCTGATCAACCGTTTCTACGACATTCAGGACGGAAAGATCCGCTACGACGGGATCAACATCAACAAAATAAAAAAGGCGGACCTGCGCCGCTCCCTCGGGATCGTGCTGCAGGATACCCACCTTTTCACAGGTACTGTCAAAGAAAATATTCGCTTTGGCAAGCTGGACGCCACCGACGAGGAGGTCATCGCGGCCGCGAAGCTCGCGAACGCGGACGGCTTTATCCGCCGGCTGCCGCAGGGCTATGACACGATGCTCACCGGCGACGGCGCGAACCTAAGCCAGGGCCAGCGCCAGCTCCTCGCGATCGCGCGGGCGGCTATCGCAGACCCGCCGGTGCTGATCCTCGACGAGGCGACCAGCTCCATCGACACCCGCACCGAGCGCATCGTGCAGAGCGGCATGGACCGCCTGATGAACGGCCGCACGACCTTCGTCATCGCCCACCGCCTCTCCACCGTGCGCAACTCCGACTGCATCATGGTGCTCGAGCAGGGCCGCATCATCGAGCGCGGCACGCACGACCAGCTCATCGAGGAGAGAGGGAAGTACTATCAGTTATACACCGGGAACAGTGTGGTGGCGTAGGCACGGCAAGCTTCGTGTTTAATTCACTTAAAGTGTAAGCCGGACGCGTGCTCTGTCTGCGGATGTTCCGTGCGCAAACACGTTGTTCTCCTAGATTCGCTCCGCCGCCTATGGACAGCTGTCTACGCAAACTCGCTACGCTCAGACATGCTCCGACAGCTGTCGCTATGCTCGCGAATCCTGCGTCGAACTGCCTATCGTTTGCGCACGGAACACCGACAGCCCATCGCACGCTGTTTCATTTCGCAATTCAACGCACAGCCCGGCAAAAGGGACTTGCTGTGTCAGGGCAGATCATTGAGGGCCGCCGGTGCTTGATGAGCGCAAGCGAGCTTATGCACCGCTGCGTGCCCGATTAAGCGCGAGCGGGTCTGACCTGACATTGCAAGCCCGTGCAGGGCGTTCGGGTAATCATAGTGAACTAAACACCAAGATCACGCGTTTTCGGCTTTCAGCTCCTCCAGCTGCTTCACCACGTCCTCGTAGGAGCGGAACACGATCCCGCGAAAGCCGAGGCTCTCCGCCACGGCGACGTTCTGCTCCGTGTCGTCGATGAAAACGCTCTCCTGCGGCTTCAGCTGAAAATGCTCCAGAAAGCTTGTATACATCCGCGGATCCGGCTTCGTCATCCTCTGCTGGAAGGAGAGGAAGCCGCCATCCGTATACTGCATAAACGCAAGCGAATCCTGACACTCGTCGTAGGCCTTCTTCGAATAATTCGAGAGATAATACACGCGGTAGCCCGCCTCTTTCAGACTCCTGATCCAGGGGACGGCGTACTCCCGTATCGTCAGCATCCCATGGATATTGGAGAAGGCCTCGCTCAGCTCCTTCTCAATCTCCGGATCCAGACTTACAAACGCCCGCATGGCTTCCTCTTCCGTGATGTCCGCGCGCTCGAACTGTTCCCAGTACGGACTCATGACGGACGCTTTCAGAAGCCGTTTGATCATCGGGGCGTCGAAGCCCTTTTCCGCCAGAAATTCCTTCAGGCGGAAATCTACCAGCACATTTCCTATGTCAAATACAATATTCTTTATCATCTGATCTTTGTTCCACCGCCTTATACCCGTCCGAGCTTCTCCGCGAAGCGGTGCAGCGCGTCCGGAATATGTATCGTCTGCGGACAGACCTTCTCGCAGCTGCGGCAGGCCACACAGCATTCCGGCTGTTTGTCCGCGTCTATAGACGAGAGCCCCATCGGCGCGATGAAGTCTCCTGATCCCGCGACCACCGCCTCATTGTAAAGCTTCAGCAAAAACGGAATGTCCAGCTTCTGCGGGCAATGGCTCACACAGTAATGGCAGCCCGTGCAGGGAACCGTGGTACGGGCAATCATGTCGTCCGCCACGCCGAGAATCAGCTCCTTCTCCTTTTCATTCAGCGGTTTCTCTTCCGCAAAGGTCGCGATGTTGTCCTGCAGCTGGTTCATGTTCGACATGCCGGACAGGATCATGGTTACCTCCGGGATCGCCTGCAAAAAGCGGAACGCCCACGCCGGTACGCTTTCCTCCGGCCTCGCCGATTTCAGCTTCGCCTCAAATTCTTCGGAAAGTGCGGCAAGCTGCCCGCCGCGGACCGGCTCCATCACCCAGACCGGAAGATTCCGATCCTTCAGCAGCTCGACCTTTTCCTTCGCGCTCTGGAATTTATAGTCAAAATAGTTCAGCTCGATCTGGCAGAATTCCATGTCCTTCCCGTAGGCGTCCAGGAACTTCTTCATGCAGTCGAGGCTGCCGTGCGTGGAAAAGCCCAGGTGACGGATACGGCCGTTTCTCTTCTGTTCCAGCAGATACTCGTATATCCCGTATTTCGGGTCGAGATAGGCGTCCACGTTCATCTCGCAGACATTGTGGAACAGATAGAAATCGAAGTATTCCACCTGACACTTTTTGAGCTGTTCCTCGAAGATCTCTTTCACCTTCGGCATGTTGGAGAGATCGTAGCCCGGGAACTTTGTCGCGAGATAAAAGCTGTCCCGCGGATATTTTTTGAGGGCCTCCCCGACGACCAGTTCCGACTGCCCGTTGTGGTAGCCGTAAGCGGTATCGTAATAATTGACGCCTGCCTTCATGGCATAGTCGACCATCTCCTGTGCAGCTTTTACATCGATCTTTCCGTCGTCGCCGTCCACCACCGGCAGTCTCATGTTCCCCATGCCGAGCGCGGATAGCTTCATTCCCTGAAATTCCTTATAAATCATATCCGTATCCCCTTTCTTTTTTAATTTCACAGCAGCCGGGGCGAACGATCTTCAGCCTCCGGCATCGCTGTCTTAATCATAACATTCCTTATATCAATTGTGCAAGAGAGATTTTATCATCCAGCAGCTTCTGCGCGTCCGGAAACGGCCCGAGACTGCGCCTTAAGATGCCGTGCATCTGTGCGATCGCGACGCCGTAGTTCGTGATCGGAACGCCAGCGTCGACCGCCTGCCGCACCCGGTACTGCATCTCACGTTCGTTCAGCATGCAGCCGCCGCAGTGTACGATCAGCGCGTACTTCGAGAGGTCTTCCGGAAAGCCCATGCCGGAGGTGAACTCGAACCGAATATCTATATCCGGCGCGCTATGCGCCAAATCCCGTCCTGCTTCTCTTCTAATCTCCTGCCGCGCCTGATTCCGTCCTGCCTTTCTTTCGTCCTTCTGCTGCACCGATTCTGAAAACACGGTATCAGTGTAGTTTTCGCAATTCGGTGAAACGTGCTCTGCCCGGCGTTTCGCCACGTATTCCCGGATCCAGCGCGGCAGCTTGGCCGTCCCGATGTCGTCGCATTGGCGGTGATGGGTACAGCCCTCCGCGATCAGCACCGTGTCGCCGTCCTTCAGGCGATCGAGCTGCGCTGCCCCGCGGATCGCCGCGTTCAGGTCTCCCTTGTAGCGCACGAACAGGATCGAGAACGACGTCAGCAGAATGTCCTGCGGCGTATCTTTCGAAACCTTGCCGAAAGCCTGCGAATCCGTAATCACGAGGCGCGGTTTCTTCTGCAGGGAAGCCAGCGTCTCCTTCAGCTCGCTCTCCCTCGTGACGACCGCCGCCGCTCCCGCCTCGAGGACATCACGGATCGTCTGCTGCTGCGGCAGGATCAGCCGTCCCTTCGGAGCCGCAGAATCGATTGGCACGACAAGCACCACGACGTCGTTCGGCGCAAGCAGATCCGCGACGATGCGTTTGCGGTTCTCCTCCTGCTTCACGAGACACGCGATCAACTCTTTCAGCTCATAGATATTCTGTCCGGTCTTTGCGCTGACGTAGATTGTATTTCCTGTCACAGCGCCAGCTTGAGGCTCATTTCCACCGAGCAAATCCGCCTTGTTGTACACGACCGCATACGGAATCTGCTTATCCTCAAAAAGCGCGATCAGCCCCCGGTCCGCCTCGCTCATGCCCTTCTGCGCGTCGAGCACCAGCACCGCCACGTCCGTGTAGTTGAGCACCTGCCGCGCCCGTTTCACGCGCAGTTCGCCCAGCTCGCCCTCATCGTCGATGCCCGGCGTGTCGATAATGACCACCGGCCCGAGCGGCAGAAGCTCCATCGCTTTTTTAACCGGATCTGTGGTCGTCCCTTTCACATCCGAGACAAGCGCCATCTCCTGCCCCGTCACCGCGTTCACAACGCTCGATTTCCCGGCGTTGCGCACCCCGAAAAATCCGATGTGCACACGCTCCGCCGATACTACATCATTCATGCTCATCTTCCTGTCTCCTCTGCGATAAATCTCTACAGGGAATCTCTGTCATTTGTCCCTCTGCCTGTTTCACTGTCACGCTGTCTCATCCCTTGCAAGACACGTTCCAATATGGAAAATACCCTGAAAGAATGTTTTTACTTTCTGAGTATAGCAAAAACACCCCCTGCTTTCAACCGAATAAATGAGGTCGTTTTTGCATTATCTCCGCGAAAAAAGGAGCCGCACGCTCAACGCGGCAGCTCCTTCTTCTGATCTCGTACATAATAGCAGGTATTGTTCCTCGCGAAAAAATCCATGTACTTTTTTTCCACCCGGCGGACACATTGATAATAAAATTTTGCCTTCTCAAAAAAGCGCTGCTTCTCCTGCTCGAACTCCTGCTCGCGGCCGGAAAGGCAGTTCACCTGCTCCGACAAGGTATTGTCTCTCTGAAGCAGGTTCCTCGGATAACACTCGTGCACCTCCACGGTGCAGCCGCGCTTCAGATCCCAGCCCAGATACTCCAGCTCCGTCTCGCTTTCCTTCAGAAGCCTTCCGACGATATACCAGCCTTTGAGAAGCGTCCCCGGCGCGAGCCACCACACCTGCGTCAGGCACAAACCGTTCTGATAACCGCACACCGGACAGGGAACGTTCGACGGCCCGCCGTCGTGAAACTCCTCCTCTTCGTCCCGATCCGGCAGCTCCTCCATTGGAGCAAAGCAGTAAATACACCGGTGAAACATCTCTATTTTTTCCTTTCTCATTGCCTCACTCCATTCCTGACAGACCCCTGAGCTTTCGGAAGATCGCGATGCAGACCTCCCGGAAGCCGCCGTTTCTCAGATCTTCATATGTACTCAGCAGTGTAGAATTCCTGTCTGTGGTCTTATCCGAATCCGCCGCCGTTACGTCAATCCTGCCTGTCTGATTCATGATTCGGCTCTGCATTCCCTCCGCCTGAGTCGCCGTCTGACTCTGCACATCCTCTGAAGCGTACATCCTCTCCCACAGCTCCCGCATCGTCTGCGGGCGCCTGTCGACAAAGAGGTCCAGACCCTGAAGGATCGCCTCCTCCTGGCAGCGCGGAAGCAGCACGCCGAGCTCGCCGGGCGTCGGCAGCTTCTTTCCGGTCAGGCGGTCCATCGCCTGCACCGGCAGCTTCCCGGTGAGGCAGTAATAGACGGTGGCGCACAGGCTGTAGACGTCCGTCCACGTCCCCTGCCCCTTGCTGCGGTACTGCTCCGGAGGCGCGAAGCCCTGCTTCATCGCGAGCGTCATCGAGCGGTCCTCCGTCACATCGCGCGCGTTCCCGAAGTCGAGCAGCTTCACATGCCCGTTCTCCAGCATCATGATATTGTCCGGGCTGATATCCCGGTGGATCAGGCCCTTTTCGTGCACCTTCTGCACCGCAAGGATCAGAGACTCCATCAGCGGCATCAGGATCTCCGGCGGGATGCGCCCGCCGAAGCCATCTGTCATCTGCTTGAGGTTCTGCCCGTCCAGGTACTCCATCACCAGGTAGCCCGTCTCGTTCTCCTCCAGATAATCCCTCACAAGCACGATCTCCGGGACCGTGTGAAACTGCGCGAGCGTCAGCGCCTCGTCCTCGAAGCGCGCAAGTCCCCGCAGGTAGCTCTCCTCCTGCGCCTGAGAACGCTTCACGTCAAGACTCTCCCTGCAGTCCCGGGTGGCCCAGAAGCCCGGATAGTATTCCTTGACCGCCACCGGCAGCCTCAGCCGCAGATCCGTCCCGTAATAGGTGATCCCGTAGCCGCCCTCGCCCAGCACCTTTTCGATATGGTACCGTCCTCCGACGATCGTCCCGGGCGGCAGCTGATACCATTGATTCGCCATTGTCCAATCCCCCGTTGCTCTGCTATCTGTCCTTACTCTTCGCTCTCCTCCTCGTCGAGCGCCACGAACGGATTTCCGTACTTCTTCGCATACTCTTCCGCTGTGCTTCCCCTGTAGGCCCGGATCGTGATGTTCTCATCCCTGGCCTCGTCTTCCGGCAATATAACCGGATTTCCGTCGTAGACCATACTCGTGGAGCCCGGAGCGTCCTCCGAATTCATGTCCAGGAACGTCGGATTGCCCAGAATCGTGATCTCCTTCAGGTTCTTGCAGTAGGCGAACGGAATCGTCAGCTCTTCCACACTCTCGGGAATCACGACCGACTCAAGATACAGATTGTGCTGAAGCCCGTAATCCACGATCCTGCGCAGCGTCTCCGGAAATTCCACCGAAACCAGTCCCGAATTCGTGATCACATTCACATCGATCTCCTCCACCGTTCCGAAGTCAAACTCCGTCAGGTTGACGCAGTTGGTGAAGAGGCCGTCTGTGAGCTTTGTGATCCCCGGCTCTATGACCACTTTCCGGATAAAGTTCCGGTAGTTCGTCCATCCGGGACCGCTCCCTATCGCATCCGTATCCTCCGATGTTGTCCTGTACCTCCAGGGCTCACCCTCGCCGCTCAGCGTGAGCACGCCGCCCTCCAGGTCAAGCTCCCAGTACACATTCTCCCCGCACTGTCCGTCCACCGTGGGCTCGGGCTCCTGTCCAAGCGGGACGAACGGAAGCTGCAATTCCTCCGCGAACGCCTCCGCATTCGATCCGCTCTCCGCGAAGATCATCGGGCCGCCAAGAGGCTGCTCCGGGCCGGAGGGATCCCATAATCTGAACGTTTCGCCGAACGCATTATGATCCAGCTCCGGCTCCCCGTGGATAACCGCCTTCATGATCCCGGCGTCCTTGAACGCATTCACCGCAACGGATTCCAGAGATTCCGGAAACTCTACCTCATCCAGATTTCTGCATGTCTCGAACGCGCCTTCGCCGATCCGGACAAGCCGGTCGCCGAACGTCACACTCTCCAACGCTGTGTCCGCGAACGCCCCGTCGCGAATCTCCCGCACATACTCAAGACCGTCGACCTGCTTCAGGTTCGGGCAACCGGAAAAAGCATCCTGTCCGATCGTGGCGACATTCTCCGAGATCACCACTTTCTCGATCGTGTCGCGGTACTCGCCCCAGGGAAGCACATGTTGTTCTTCGGAATCCACTCCGAAATCCCACATCTTCCGATCTTTCCCATCGGCCAAAATCGTAAGCACTCCCGTCGACGGATTGAAGCTGTAAGTCATGTAATCGCCGCAGGCTCCGGTGATCAGATCCGCCGGCAGCTCAGACTCCTCCGAACCTGCCGTGCCTGTCTCCGCTCCGGACAGCTCCGATGCGAGCTCCGTCCCCGGCTGTCCCGGCACATCCGGTCCGCCGCCCTGTCCGCCGCGCAGCAGCTGCCATCCGGCAAACACCGCAAGCACAAAGAGCACAGCCGCGCCGCCAAGGAGCAAGAGACGTCTCCTGTCGTCGTCACTTTTTCCTCCGTTCAGACCATTTTTCCTTCCATCGCCATCGGCCGCGTCCTGATTTCTGTCGGTACGATCCCCGCCAGAACGATTTTCATCGATATGACCATCGCCGACATAAGTCCTGCCGCCATGATCTCCGCCGCCATAAGTTCCACCGGAACGGCCTCCGCCGATATCATCGCTGCTGCCGTCCCTATCGTCGTCATCCGTATCCTCGTCGCCGCCCGTCCGAAACAGCCGCCTGTACAGCTCTCCCATATCCTGGATGCGATCCCTGGTCTGGATCTCCATGCCCCGCTTCAGCGCCTTCTCCACATAGTCCGGCACCTCGATGCCCAGCTCCTGAAACCAACTAATGTCCTCCCCGAGGATCCTCCCGGGCGCGTCCGCGGGCGCCTCGCCCGTCAGACAGAAATAGATCGTCGCGCACATCGCGTAGATATCCGTCCAGGGCCCAAGCGAGCCGCGGCTCTGGTACTGCTCCACCGGTGCGTAGCCCTGCTTGAGGATCGCTTCGGTCGACTTTGTCAGCGGCTGATCCGGCGCGGTGAGTCCCACGTCCCGGACTGCCCCGAAATCGACGAGCCTCACGTCCCCGTCTTTCTGGATCATGATGTTGTCCGGACTGATGTCCCGGTGGACGATGCCGGATCTGTGCACGGTCTGCAGGGCCTTTATGATCGGCCCCAGAATGCCGAGCGTCTCCTCGACCCCGAGCTTTCCGCCGTGCTCCCTCACATACTCCTTCAGCGTGATACCCTCGATGTACTCCATGACAATATAAGCCGTGTTGTTCGCAAGGAAAAAGGTCTTCACCTGCACGATCTCCGGAATCCCGGACAGCCGGGCGAGCATCTTCACCTCGCGCATAAAACGCTCCTTGTTGTTGCGGAAGCGCGAACCGACCTCGCCCCCGCCGCTGATCACGTCCGTTGAGTTCTTATTGTTCCGGCTCACGGCTCCCGTCGGGTAATACTCCTTGATCGCGACCGGCATTTCCAGATACTGATCCCAGCCCATATAGGTGATGCCGAACCCACCTTGACCGAGCACACGCCCGACCAGATACTGCTCCTTGAGCACGGTGCCGGCCGGGAGCTGGTAATCCTCATTCGGCTTGCTGTTGTCATAACCGCAGTGCGGGCAAACCACGGCGTCACCGATCTTTTTCATACATCCATAACAACGTTTCTCTCTCATCTCTCTACCCTCTGCCCTGTCCTTTGCCCTGTCCTCCGCTGCAGAACACCGCGGCGGCAGTATAGTTATCATTGTCTCCCTTCACGCGCGCGCGCAGGATGCGCTCCATGCGCGCAAGCCATTCGTCCGGAGTTGCGGAAGATGCAAGCTCCCTCTCCATCTCCGCTTCGTACACATATTCCCAGAACCCGTCGCTGCACAGCAGGAATGCGTGCACGCCCGACGAGACCGGGACGGCCTCCGCCACATCCGGTTCCCAGCTGCTCCCGCCCAGAGCCCGCAGCACCTTGTTGCGGTCCTCGTGAAAACGGAGCTGCTCTGGGGTGATCTCCCCCATCAGCACCGCGATCTGCGACACGCTCTGATCGAGCGTCTGCTGCACGATGTGATTCCCGCTGAAATGATAAAGCCTGGAGTCGCCCACATGTCCCCAACGGGCCTCCTGCCCGTCGATGCAGAGCACGACCGCCGTTGTCTTCATCATGCAGCTCTTCGACTGGTGGCGCGTCACCTCTCGGTGCGCGTCCTCGAACGCCCGGCGCATCCCCTCCCGACTGCCCAACATCCTCCGGTGGTACTGCCGGGACAGGCTCTCCACCGCGGCTCTGGACGCGGTCTGTCCGCCCCCGTGGCCGCCAAGACCGTCCGCGACGATCGCACACACTCCGCGATCCGAATTCTCAATCCAGACCGCATCCTCGTTCTGGCTGCGTCCTCCGCAGCTCGTGATCTGCGCTGTCGTAATCATTTCCGCCTCCCAAATCGTCTCCTCAGAACGTCCCACAGCCGCTGTGGCAACTTTGACGCAGACTTTTTGCAGTGCACACAGCCATGTGTCGTCTTTGGAGCAAACTTTATATAGTCTTCCACTCCGGTTTCCGTCATAACTTCGGATACGTGAGTATCACGGCGGTGTAATTGTCCTGATACTCTTTGTCCGCTTCCTCGATCTGCCGCCCGAGCTCCCGCGCGGCCTCGTCCGCATTCTTCTCCAATGCCTGTTCCATCTGCCAGTCCTCCAGCGTGCCGAAGACGCCGTCGGTCGCCAGAAGGATCCTGTCTCCCGGCACGAGCGCGATCCCCTCGCTGCTGCGATCCAGATGCATAAGCTCACCGGCTCCGACAAAGCTTGTCAGCGCAGCCTTCTGCGCGTTTCTGTGAACCTGGTCGAGGCTTCCTCTGCCGTTGACCCCGGCAAGCGCGAGCTCCTCCGCGTACACATGCGGACGATTCAGACAGAGCAGCCTTCCTCCCCGATACAGATAGATGCGGCTGTCGCCGACTGTCAGGAAATACAGCTTTCCGCGGCGTATGAGCGCCTGCACGAGCGTGGAACCGCTCTTGCGGATGTTCGGTCCGAGCATGCCGTTCACGCGGATGTTCGTCGCCCGCGCGGCCTCCAGAAGCAGATCCGCAGGATCCCTTTCCGCCCCCGCCCCGAAGAATGTGTCAAGGCAGGTGCTCACGGCAAGCCGGCTCACCGCCCCGCCGTCGGAGAGGCCGCCCATCCCGTCCGCCAGCACGGCGAACAGGCCTTTTTCCTGCCACAGTCCTTTCCCCGACTCATCGGAAAGACCGCAGCTGTCCTGCTGGTCGTCTCTCCCGCCGATTCCGTGCACAATGCCGGTCAGCGCCATACCCGTCCCCGGCGCGGATGCGGAACCTGTCCCCGGCGCTGGCACCTGCGCGCCGCTTTGCCCCTGCAGCGTGGATTTGCCGGCTCCTCCGGCCTGAGCGCTCCCACCGGATTCGCCTTTGTGGCCCGCGTCCTTTTTCCGGAAGTATCTCCAGAGAAGCACGAGCGCCGCGACAATCAGAAGCGCTACGCCGCCCAGCTCCAGCTTCCGCACAAGCTCCGGGGACAACGCGGATTCCGGCTGTATCTTCACAGATTCCGTCTGCACCGTCACGGGTATCGGCTGCTCCGTCGCAGATTCCGTCTGCACTGTCGCGGTCTTCGCCTGCGTCTCTGATTCACTCTCTTTTTCCTGTGAGCCTTCGCCGGTTCCCGTGGTTTCCGTCTCGGCCGTATCCCTTCGGTCCAGGCCCGGATACGAAATGGTCACCGGGTTGCTCGTCATCTCAGCCGGAATCCCACCCTGTGTCTGTGTCTCTGTCTCGGCTTCCGCTTCCGTCTCCGCCGAAAGGATCCCCTGCGCTTCGCTCTCCGTCTCCTGCTCTGCGCCCGGCAGATCCTGCATCTCCTTCAGATCCTTCGTTTGTTCCAGCCCGCCGCCTGCGGCCGACCTTCTGTTCTCATCCATAATTCTTACCTGTTATCTTCCAGCTCTTCCCAGGAGAACTGATCCCCGCAAAGCGGCACAAAGATCAGAATACTTCTCCCGATCTCAATCTTATCATACGCGTGAAGCTCTGTCATCATAAGGACGGCCTTGCCGTTGAGCCTCACGATCCCCCTGCCGCTGCCCGGCGCGAAATAGTAGAGCTTCTCTCTCGTATCGTACGCCAGGATCGCGTGGTTCTCTCTGGAGATCGTATCGTCTCCCGTGACGGCGATGTCCATGTATGGCGCGCGGCCGATGTAATTGTTGTCCGCGTGGATCCTGAAATCCTGTCCCTTCGCCGGTCCCTCGATACACACCAGCCAGCCGACCACCGGAGTGAGCTCCTCAGCGGATCTCGCCTCCGTCCTGTCCCAGGAGCCACGGTTGCCGTCCGCCGCCTTCTGGTAGGAATCCTGCTCCCACCAGCCCTTCGCCCTCCCGTCCTCTCTCGACGGATTCGCGTCTGCATCCGGGCTCAGAAAATGTACCGGCTGCGTCTTTCCGATATCCTCCGCTCCTCCCCTGCCGGGCGCGTCCTCCGGGTCGAGCGGAACCGTTCCCTCGAGCGCCCTCAGCCGCGCGCACTCCGGGCATTCCGGCGTCACCGACGGGTCGTAGCTGTGTCCGTTTTTGCATTTGATGATCTCCATAATGATTCTCCTTTTTCTTCTCATAATAGTGGGTTGACAGTTACTCTATTTAAAGTTCCATGACCTCAAATATCTGATTCTCTCCAATGCGGATCCCGCTCCCCGGCCTCAGCTCGTACACGAGTCCCGGCGTGATCTTCTTATAGTCCAGATAGGTGGCGCAGCCGGAACCCATATCCGTCAGGAACAGCTTCCCCCGCTCGCTCCAGACCCGGAATTGGACGTCCCCGATTCCTGCTATCCCCGGTGGGAAATGGATCAGGCACTGCGCTTTCTTTCCCGCGTATAGGATCGGCTCCGGCCGGAAGCGCTCGTTCTCCCATATGCCGGTCCTCCCGAGCAGGATCAGACTCCCGTTTTTCGCAGCCGCCGACCCGGATGTTCCTCGGCCGCTTTCCCTTCCCACCGGCTCCCCGGTCAGCTCCGACCAGAAAACGCCTACATCCTGATACCGATCCTTCACCGGGAGCGCCATCGCCTTCTGCAGCGCCCTTTCATCGAAATTCTCCGGCGGACGGACCCCAAGCTCCGAGAGCGTTTTCTCCCTCGCCCCGGAGAGGCGCTCGATCGCCCCTGGCGGAAGCTGCCCGGCGAGGCAGGAGTAGATCGTCACCGCCAGCGCGTAGATATCGCTCCAGGGTCCAAGATCCCCATGCAGCGAAAACTGCTCCGGTGGAGCGTATCCCCGCTTCAGGACGATCTGCGTGCTCATCCCTCCAATCCTGGTCTTCGCTGCGCCGAAATCAATCAGCTTCACCTGTCCATTCTTGCGCAGGATCACGATATTATCCGGACTGATGTCACAGTGCACGATCCCACTCTGGTGTACCGTGCGCAGCGCGTGTACAGTCTGGGAAAATACCGGCTCCAGGTCCTCCCATCCGGCCCGGAGACCGGGCTGCCTCTGCAGAAGATGCCTCAGGTCAGAGCCGTCCAGATATTCCATCGCGTAGTAGGCGGTATTGTTTTCCCGGAACAGGTGCCTCACTTCCACGATGTTCGGATGCCCCCGGTACTGGTAGATGATCTGCGCCTCCTCCAGAAAGCGGTCCATATATTTCTCGAAATGTTCCCTGTCCTTCCCCGAGGATACTTCCCCGGAACCTTTGACCCGGTCCGAAATTCCCGCCGGCATGTACTCCTTCAGCGCGACGCGGCAGTTCTCTCTCTCGTCCCACGCCCGGTAGGTGATCCCGAATCCACCCTCGCCGAGCGTCGATCCGATCGTATAGCGGCCGTGCAGCAAATAGCGCTGCGGCAGCGCGCGCGGAGAATTCCGGCCCGACAAAAACAGTTCTCTCAGATTTCCCTTTGCCAAAGCTATCTCCTCATTTCTCTCACAAGCCGGACGCTGCAGGTCTGATCGCCCAGGCAGACGGTACTTCCCTCATAGACCTCCGTCTCGACCTGCGCCGGAATCCTCCTCGCGTCGACGAGCGTTCCGTTCGTGGAGCCGAGATCCCTCACGCTCAGCCTGCCCGCCTGAAAGCGGAACTCACAGTGCAGGCCGCTCACCTTCGGACTGTTGCCGAGCACCAGGGAGGCTCTCGACGCGTCCCTGCCCGCACGCAGTACGCTGCCCTCACTCAAAGCGATCCTTCTGCCGGAGAGTTCTCCCGAGACGCCCTGCAGATACCACACCTCCGCGGACACGGAATTCCCAACGTCCGACAGCACCGGATTCTGATTTATGATTCCCGGAGACACCGCGTTCACCGCATTCGTCAGGCCGCCGTTTTCCTGGACACTGATCTCGACGATCTGATTCACGCCCTTGCGCAGCAGCGGAAGCAGGAAGAAGAAACCGAGCGGATACAGCACGAAGAGTATCTGCGCTGAGAGCAGGCTGCCCAGAACCGGAACTCTCAGTATCCAAACCTCGCTCAGCGGCGTCTCCGAATTGTTCAGCGCATGCAGCAAAAACGCGGCCGCAAAGTAGATCAGCACCGGGAGCTGAACCAGATGGCTCACCCTCAGATCCTCGTCCTTCTTCACCATGGCGATCGCCCCGCCGTAGAGCGCCGCGTACAGGCCGTGTCCCACGACCCCGTTCATCAGTCGGATCAGAGCAACCTTTATGCCATACAGTGCGGCAAGCTCATAATCTCCCTGAATCAGTATGCCAAAGTCCTCATCAACGATAAAGGCGTTAAAGCTGTACTGGATCGACTCCATCAGCGCAAATCCCGTCCCCACGGCAAATCCGATCAGGATCCCGTTGAGGATGTAGGAGCGTTTCTGCTTTTTCCTCCCCAAAAACAGGCAGACCAGCAAAAGCTTGGCCGGCTCCTCGATCACCGGGGCCAGATACGCCGGAAGATCGATCCTCTCAACCAGCAGCGCGGTGCAAAACAGCGACAGCACGCCGCCGAACAGTATCATCTTCAGAGCCTCGTACAGCGAGATGTTCCTGGGGATATTCATCTCCCACGCCATCAGAAACATCGTCAGCGGTACCAGACAGGGAATGAGGATCAAGAGCATATACAGCGCAAGCTCATGCTGCGTCATGTAAAAGAAGCCTCCGAGGAGCGCAGCAGCCAGAGCTCCCACCGCGAAGAACCGCGCGAACAGGAACGGTTTGATCCACTCGGCCAGCATGCTTGCCCGACCCGGCGTCGTCAGCGAAGTCCCCGCGATAAACACGCGCGCCGTGTCTTCCTCCGTGTGCCTTTTGAATACATCCGAAAAAATATCTTTATAACTCAGCTCTCCCGACTCTGCCTTGCGGAAAAACGTCTTGTTATTCTTGCTGCTCATCTTCTGATCCTCCTTTGAATATTCTCTTTCCCAGCCGCGTGCTCACGCCACAGCGTCACCTCTTTATCACCCGGAACGCGACCTGATGGCTGCCCACATAAAATACCATCCCGGGATCAATGCTGTACGGCGTCTGCGCCTCCAGCTTCACTCCGTTCTCCAGGAACGTGCCGCAGCTGGAACCCAGGTCGCGCAGCAGGATCCGGCCGTCCCGTATCTCGATCCTGCAGTGTCTGCGGCTGACGCCCTTCGTGTCCTCCGGAAGCGCCAGATCCGAATTCTGCGGGTCGCGGCCGATACGGAAATTGTCGTAGATCACGATCTGCTGCCCCGCCGCCGGGCCTGACAAGCATTCCAATATGTACTGGCTTTGCCTCTGCCCCGGCCCGAGCTGGATCGTCCCGGACGGAGGCGTGTACTCGCTTTTTTCCGAATCCGTCGAAACACTCCCTTCCGGCCGACCGGGCGAAGTTCCCTTTTTCTTCCTGTTTCCGGCCAGGAAGATCACCACCAGAATCCCGGTCAGGATCGCGATCCATGCGCTGGGCGGCAGAGTTCCTGTCCGTTCGGAAGTCTCTGTATCCTCAGGATCCGGCTCCTCCTGTTCTACCGGCTCTCCGCCGCCGGAGCCGCCGTCCTTTTCCTTCGGCTCCTCTCTCACAGGCGCTTCCGTCTCTTTTTCTTCGGTCTCCTCTTCCTCCGGCTCCTCCTTCGCCGCTGTCTCCGACTCAGCCTCCTCCGGCTCCTCCTTCGCCGCTGTCTCCGGCTCAGTCCCGGCCTCCTCCGGTTCGTCCTTCGCCACTGTCTCCGGCTCGGTCTCCTTCGGTTCGTCCGCCGCTGCCTCCCCGGGCTGCGCATCCGTTTCAACGTTTCCTTCCTCTGGCGTATCCTCTCCCGTGTATTCTCCCCAGTTTTCAAGCGCGAACAGCTCTTCGACCGCGTCTATCGGAATGTCATAGACCAGGTACTGTCCGTCCCGGTAGCCGCCGATCCCCACTGCCTCCCCTGTCTGCGAGTCGACCACCAGAGCCCCGTTCCACATCTCTTCCACACCCAAATCCTCGTCCAGGATATAGCCGCCCTCCGTCTGCTCCAGAGAGCCCGCGATCCATCCGTTGATCATGGTGTACTGCTCTTCCTTTTGATTGTAAGCGTAAAATCCGGCCGACAGCCTGGCTTCCGGGTCGATCTCCCCCAGCGGAGCCGCCGGTTGCCCTTCGAGCGGCGAGAATCCGTAACAGACCGCCAGACCGTTTCCGAGGGGAGCCATGATTATTTCCGCGCTGCTGTCCATGTTTCCCGTCATTCTTATGTATTTCTCATAGTCGAAATCCTCGTAGTCGCCCGCCGTGAAAACGTAGGTGCATCCGTCATAGCTGACCGCGGAACAGGTCAGACCCCAGGAGTTGTCCATCTCCCTTGTTTCCAGGTTCATCGCGGGAGCAAACATGATGGCGTCCGTGTAATCCTCAGCGCCCTGCGTCTGCCGCGTCTCCTGCTTCACTTCATCCTGCAGCCGCTGATTCACTTCCGCCTGTCCCTGCTGCCCCAGCGATTCATATGTCCGCCGCTTCACCGCGTCCTGAAGCTGCCTGCCCATCTCCTCTTTCTCCCGGGCTTCAGTCGCCTCATGCCACGGCTGCTCCAGAACCTCCTGCAGCCGCTGCTTTGCCGTCTCCTGCGCCCGTGCTCCCATGGTCTGGCACGCCAGTCCAAGCGCTGCGGCCAGCGCCGCCGTCAGCAGCCGACGACTGGTCTTTCCAAGGCTTTTACCTCCCCGCTTTCTCTCGTATCTCTCTCCGTTCACCCTTTTAACCCTCCCTGTATCCCTTCATGTTGTCTCCGATCAACTTATCTGACCATAGTATAGCAGACGGATTTTTCCCGCCGTGCAACTTGTTTCCGAATGGAAAAGTCAAAAAAGACGGCAAAAAAGCCGCCGTCGCGCCCCGCTTTCATTGCGCCGTTATCCGGTTATAATGCCTCCATTCATTCAATCCTTTCTTGCGCATATGGCGCATATCCTTTATAATATTTATCAGACTTCCGTATCCGGTAACCGGGGAATGAGTTTTGCAGCCTGCAATGTAAGAACCAGTTTAATGTCTACAAATCGAGAGAAGAAAAAAAGGAGACAAAAGAAATGATTGAAAACAGGAATGTAAATATCATAACCGATGCCGACGGTAAGAAACTGGTACTGATCAATGACATACGCTTCAAAGGAAAACGGCAGATTGATTGGGACGATGTAAAACAATACCTCAAAGGCTATGTCGGGGACTATTATGAGATTGAGGAAAATGCAGAGCGTATCTTTATCGGTAATGACCTGCCCGAAGAATATACAGAATCAGAAAGTCGGAAGCGCCTTATGGGCGCAAACGCAAAAGCCAAAGCAAATGCTGCCACCGCCATACCAGAACTGATACAGATTGCCTCGAATCCGGCTTATGAAGAAAACCGGAAGGAAAAGCACAGTAAAAACGCCATGCCCGCCTGCTCATTAACCACGCTGAAAACGGCAAAAAATATCTATATGACATTCTTGCAATAGAAAAAGAAACGAGCAAGCCGTAACAAGATGTACGGTGAAAACCCATTTCTTATTATCAATAATAAACATTTTTACCCATACTGTCAATCCCCAATTTTAATTTTTCAATGGATTTTTTCGGGAATCTGCAAAACCACACAGAAATTGCAGGATTTACGGCTTTAATCCCTTGCCAGAGGCAGACGCCGCTTTCATGCGGCAGCCTACAAGAACTACTCCTCCGCCCCGAATAGCTCCTCCACGACGCGCTCCATCCTCCGGCTCATATCGTCGTCGCCCTGCGGCTTCAGACAGTACAACACCAGATAGTCGAACGGGTTGCGCGGATCCATGCGGCTCATCCCACACTCTTCCATCATCGCGTTCAGTCTGCGGCAGTGCTCCTCCAGCGCCTCCTTCGGCGTAATATATTCTTCGTCCAGCTCGTCGTACTCGAGATCCCAGATTCCGCCCGTGATGATATAGAGCAAAAGCAGCACCTTCCGCGACACATCCTCGCTGCGGCTCTGCATCGCCTTGATGTTCCTGCTCCCGGGCCAATATTTCTTTATTACCTTCTGCATGTCACTGTAGGAGACCATCTTCCTGCTCTGCGGCATCTTCATGCGCAGGTAATGCTCCGCGACGTACTCCAGAGAATATGCCTCCTCCTGCTCCTCCCCGCCCACAAGAAGATCCAGCATCTTCCGAAAATACTGGTAGGCTGTGTTGTGATACGTTCCGAGGTTCGCGCTCTGCTGCAGCAGAAAACCGATAACATCCTCCCCCGGCGGCAGGTTCTCGAAACGAAGGCGCATGACCTGCGTGCGCACGTTCTGTCCCGGCCGGCTCTCGCCTTTTTGCTCCGCGAAAATCCGCGCGTTCTCACAGGCAGTCCGGTAGCTCTGGTGATTGCGCAGCGAAAACGCGTAGATCATCTCCCTCTCGTTGCGGTAATGGATCCCTTGCTCCACGGTCTGCAAAAGCAGCGTGTCCGTCTGCTTCTCGTCGAGCCCGAGCGCAAAGGCGATGCGGAAGATCTCCTCACGGTCAGAAGGAACGTTTTTATCCATCACCCAGTTCTGTACCTTCCTGCGGACGCTGTCCGCCTTCGCGTCTTTTCCATCCTCCTGCGCGCAGAGGATCAGGCCCTCGATCAGTCTGGGCTCCAGATCCTTCGCAGGATACAGACGGCGCAGGTTCCCCGAAAATGTACGCAGTTTCATCCCAGAATTCAGGAAAGCCACCGCCTGCTTCGGGGTAAGATCCCCCTCCGCAAGATAATCCCACTGTTTTGCGGATATCTCCGTAAACTGCTCCCGAAATTCCTTCTCCATCTCTTTCCTCTCCTGCCCGCTGCAGGCTCCCGCACAGCTGTGTATATCCTGATCACCTGTCTTGTCTTCCGTGCGGCCGCCGCATCATTGTCCATACTATATTGACAGTATAATCTTTTTGTCGCTTTCTGTCACTAATTTATTACTGTTCAGACCAGGCCAAAGCACTTGCCGCTGAGGCAGTAAAAAAGTGATTCAGAGGGCAGCCTCTTCAAGTCCCTCCGGCGTGAGCCTGTACACTGCGCTGCAGACCTCCGCGATGTATTTCCTGTCATGCGATATGCTGATCACCGCTCCTGGGAACTCCCGTATCATCTTCCGGATCACCGGGCCGGACAGCGGAGAAAAGTTTCTCGTCGGCTCGTCCAGGATCAGAACATTCGCGCCGGACATGCTCATCTTCAAAAGCAGCACCTTCGCTTTCTGCCCGCCGGACAGCTCGCGGATCGGGCGTTCCACTTCGTCCATCGTAAATTTCAGTGAGCCGAGATAGGTTCTGATCCTCGTGCGCTCTTCTTTGCTGCCGGATCTGTCGAGAAAATCCACCGGCGTCATGGCAAGGTCTAAAAGATCCTCATAATTTTGCGGCATGTACTCTGCCCGGACGTCCGGCCTCTCCAGAAGCTCGTCAGCGATCTTTTTCAGCAGGGTCGTCTTGCCGGCGCCATTCGCTCCGACAATGCAGATCTTCTCCGGGCCCCGGATACGAAGGAAAATATTTCTTGCAAGAAGCCGCGCGCTCCGCGCGTCGCTCTCTACCCACGAATCAGTATGATCGACGGCATACTCTGCGTATACGCTCATGCTTCGCTCGCCGCCCGGCGTCCACAGCTCATCCAGTGAGTACTCGATGACCGTCTTGCCCGCCGGCATGCTGGCGTCCTGTCCGCCCAGCTTGAAAAAAATAGCCTCCTCCTGCTCCGGCAGCTCTGTCATCTCTTCGTCCTGTCGCGCGAACCGCCTGCCCATCGCCTTGACGACGTGCATCTTATCCTTCAGGTTTTTGGCGGCGCCGGGGTTCTGCCTTGAGATCACCGCCTGCGCATGTTCCACGCTCTGGTATATTTTCCGGAATCGCTCTTCCCGCAGTTTCCTTTCCCTGCGGTCGTTCAGCGCCTGCTGCTCCTGCCGCTCAAAGCTGTGAAGCCGTCTCTGCACATAGTCTCGGTACGGCATTTTCGCGACCGTGTATCTGCTTTTTGTCTTCCGTCTGATCTGCTCCAGATGCACCACCATGTTCGCGGTATTCTCAATCAGCGTCTCGTCGTGGGAAATAAAGAGCACGATTTTTTCCCAGCCGTTGATCACCGTCTCCAGCAGTTCCATCGTGGCGAGGTCGATGTCATTGGAAGGCTCGTCCAGAAGCAGCGCCGTCGGCTCCTGTATCAGCAGCTTCATCAGCTGCGCCTTTACCTTTTCCCCGCCGGACAGGCTGCCCAGCAGCTGCTCCCGGTAGAAAAATTCCGCTTCAACGCCGAACTTTCCGGCCATCTTTGCCAGCTCCTTCGGCGTCCGATTCCAAAAGCAATCTTCCTCCGTGAAAAATTCGTATAAGGTTTTTTGCCTGTCCTTCTCCGGCAGCTCCTGGGGCAGATAACCCGGCTTTTCGTTCCCGAGCACACGCGTTCCCCTCACCTCGGCGTACTCCTCCGTCAGCGCCGGATCATAAAGCCACTTCATCAGGGTCGATTTGCCGTTCCCTTCCTCCCCGATGATCACCGCCTTGTCCCCGTCGTTCAGTACCAAGTTAAAGTCCTCCAATATCACGCGCAGATCCTTTTTGTGGGTAATAGTAAGTCCGTTTATCTGTAACATGGTCTCCTCCCTTCTGAACATCAAAACAGGCCCGCCTTGCGTACGCAAAACAGACCCGCAAAAAGAGACCCTTTCTTTTCTCACAGAAACAAAAAGGAAACAATCCGCGCGATCCTTCAATTTAAGCGTACACAATCTGCATGCCTCCCCGGAAATCCCGGGGCGCATGACAACAAGGAACCTGTCCGGATCCTCCCAAATATGTGCTTCACTTAAATCAAATTATCTGTCGATCATTTCCTCACCTTACACAACTTATGTTTTTTCTGATTTGTCCTGAACAATGTAACATTTACAAGGCAGGTTTGTCAAGTATATCCGTTTCAAGATGAAGCTTTTTAAATCCTTCTGCAATCCATTCCTCCAGATTTGCAAGCTCCCCCACTACCGCATGGGGAGGAAGGATGCCTACAGCACATTTTCCCTACTTGCAACAAAGCCGGTTTCGTCCTTTTCAATTTTGATTACGAAAGGAAACTTATCATATTTCACACACATATAAAAATCAGCTTCCGGAAAGACGTCTTGTCTGGCTTTGTCAAAGAAATGTTCCCCGCCATTCTTTTTTAAGCTGTTGATCCTCTGTTCCATTTCCGGAAATCTCCTGCCTTCCAGAAGGCTTTTGATATACTCCGCACACAGCTCGTCCTCCGGCGCCGGTTTCACGCCTTCATTCCCCATACACACAAGAGAAACCGTTTGCGGCTGCCTGGCAAGAATGTACTCGGCTACCGCCTTTGCGTTGACAAGGCTTCCGGTGATTATTTCACTCGCGCAGGACGCATTGACAATTCCCTGTGTTCCAGCACTGGTGGTATGTATGATCGTTTTGCCGGCCACATCCTTCTCCAAAATAGTTGAGGGCGAATTGCCGTAATCAAACCCGTCACATTTCCTGCCATGTCGTTCCCCTACAAGAACACTGTTTGGAATTCGCTGTCTGAGGGAAAATGCTTCTTCTATCGTTCCGACAGGGCGTATCTGTTTTGCGCCCATATCATACAGATAACATTCCAGCGAAAACGCCCGAAAGACATCTATGATAACCGTCAGTCCCTTCGCCTGTTTCGCTCCCTCGATTAAATGCAGAATGTTTATATTACACATGTGCTTTTATCCTTCTTGCAAATCTGTTTTCTTTTTCCGTCTTTTTCAGCTAATCATTTGCAGACTTAATGCAAATGCCAAGATTCGTGTGTCTGGCTATCGAGTTTAATCCATCCTCAATATACGCCCACGACTCTTTATAATCTCCATTCACAGAAAAATCCGAATCACAGATAAATCTTGTAAATCCTTCCACATCATTCTTGTATTTCTTTGCAAATTCATACGCATCCGTTTCTTTTTCTTCGTCTGTATTATTGCGCTTATTATGTAGCACATGATCAAGATTACAGGACATATAATATACCCTGTATGGCACTTGCCATATCTGTCCTGTCCCTCTTAACCTGTATAAATTATCCATCTTCTGTTTGTTTCGTTCAATAATCCCCTGAGGATCCGGAGTATGAATCCCGTCAGCCTCATAGAATACTTCATCATGCTCTGAGTCCATGATGACATTTTCGTTCGGAACATACACACCGTCCGTGTCTACGATATGAATGATCTGTTTAAAATGTTTTGACGTATAGTGATTAGCCTTTGCGTAATTGCGAACTTCATCTCCTATTTTGGAGACAATATTATCTGAACGTACACCTTTCCTTGTCGTGATATCGCCATGCATAATGTGTACATACACCTTATCTTTATCATAAATCTGATTCAGCATAACGCCTAATGCCGTATCATCAGAAGGTCCCTCTACGATAACGAGTACAACTTTTTTACGAGTCAAAAGCCTCACCCGCCTCTCTGAACGCTAACGCGATTTCAAAGTTATTTGTCGGATCATACACTTCCTCGCTCTGCTCTCCCAGAACAATATCACGGTAATAGAAATCCCGGAGATTGTTGTTTCCTTTCACATTGGTAAATCGAATGTAACGATTTTCCGGATTCGTCGTTGTGAAAGCGATAAATCCCTTGTCAATCGTTTCAAGCGGCCTTAAATTATGAGATGTAAAGATCAACTGCCCTTTGCCCTTCTCTGAAATGATATTCAGCAATTCTCCAAGCAAATATTCAAAAATCCCTGAATCCATTTCATCGATCGCCACTGTAATCGACGGATTATTATATACCATAATCAATAACTGTAAGATTGAAACGATTTTTTTAATTCCGGCCGATTCATATCTAAACGGGATCGCTTTCCCATTTTTCAATGACATGAACTGTACTAATCTGCGGGGATTCCCTTCTTTTGAAACGTCTGAGCCTAAATCCACAACGCTTAATGTTAATCCCGGAACTAATTGCTGCAAGACAATATTCATGTTGTCAATGACCTTATTCACAAGTTCCATAGCTTCGTCCGGAACCGGTGTCGGCACTTCCAAGGGAAACACAAGATTGCCGATCATTTCAGCTTTGTTATCCCTATACTTAAAAGATAACGGTAATGCATTCATGTTAATTAAGCCTTCATGCCGCGTATCAATGATAAAAAGTTCTCTACGTCCAAATAGATTTAAGCCATTAATAACATCCACGTATAATTTAATATTGCAGTCTCTTCTAAAACGATTTATCATCTCTCTGGAAAAAATGAACGATCTAGACTGCGCCTGAGCCAATCGTTTTGTCAGAAGAAGCTCCATAATATCTTCATTATTCTTTTCCAGCAGCTCATTGTACTTTGATTTAGGCACAAATACTTCGGATGTTCTTGTATCTATAAGCGTGCTTTTGCGTATCTTCTTTTCATCAGATATATAGCTAAAGCTCAATACCTCATCAAAAATCTGCGCCTTATATTTAGTTTCAACGCCTTCAAGCTCATTCTCTTCAATCTGAGATTCATCAATCACTTTCCTCATAGAGAATTGATACCAAATGTCATAGAGTGCTTTTGCTTTCTGCATCTTAAATTGAAATTTAAGTGTTGAATACTGTGCATTAATATTAATATAATCTGCATACTGCTCAGGAATCGCTTTCCCGCACAGAGAAAGCTTCAGCACTTGCAGCGCATCAATCAGCGCAGTCTTTCCGGAACCATTCTGCCCGTACACTCCTACGATACTGGCGCGATAATCCTTCCTGCGGTTTTCAAGATCAAGCGTTCCTTTTTTGACATTCTTAAAATTCTCTATAAAAATATTTACTATCCGAAACATGCGCTTGTCCATGGTATCCTCCACATATGTTCTAAGTGAATATTTTTTAGTATTATAGCATTCCCTTTTCACTATTGCAATATCAAATCTCAATTTCGATACTTTTTGTTCCTTTTCCCTCTTTCTTTTTTCTTTCGATGGTATGCAATAAAATTATAAGCGTTATTCAGAAACAAAAAATACCGTTAGATAAAATTTTAAAGTATGAATTACTATGAATTTCTAAGCAACGGTCTTTGACAGTTTTTATAAGCAGTACGCAAATTTTATTCCGTATAATTTTATGAAAGTCTTTCCATCTGTGCACACAATTTTCGTACAGATTCATCAATTTTCATTAAAACTGCCCAAATTTCGTCCTCCATATTCTGATCAAATTCTACAGGCAAAGTTTCCGCAATTCTCACCTCTCTGTTTACCTGATTCCAACTTAAAATATTAGGCCAATCTTCAAGTGGAGTTAAATAACAAGCAACTTGATCATCAAACTCATCTAGCTTATTTTCATCCATTAGCAACACAGCCAAATACATCAAGTCAACATTCAGTTGTTCCACCGCATCATTCATGCTATAACAATTCACGTCTGTCCCATGATTATTGTATTTTTTTTGCAGTTCATACTCTTCAGCATCCTTAATCTTATCAGCAACCACCTGATCGAATACATAATTTAATCCATCAATGCTAACATAACCACAGTCTTCTAATATAACTTTTAGATATTCCTCTCCTGCCAATAAAACATCTGATAATTCGTACAGATTCCATGAATTCCGGCGCTTTATATATTGCAATAAACACTGTACAGTTGGTTTTTCATCCTTTTTCGCTGAAAAGGATGCCTTGAACCACCGATAACCATCAAGAACTGTTTTTACTCGTCCTACCCAATCGATAGCATTCAGAAATCCTTTAGTAACAGGCGCTTGCCAAGCTTTCTGGACCATGATGAAAAATGCATTCCATTGCTGTATCAGGAATTCAAAGAGTTCTCCGGCACCGCCTACGTTATTCGCGACTGCCTCTATCCCTTGTTGTCGTGTCTCCGGAAAAGTTCTTAAAAAATCACAGATACGAACTTCTTCATATGGAACATTCCATCTCAAGCCTTTTTCAAACTCAATATATGGATACAATCTTTGAATTGCATGCATTTCCATTCCACCATAATATTTGTCAAAAGAAAGATGACGAACATCAGGAAAATGTTCAACACAAAATTTTGCAAGATTATTGTTCTCGCATTCATCACCAACATGAAGAACTATCGGAATACGGTTTTCCAATGCATATCTCATTTTAATTGAAAATACGTTTCCATTATTATTTGTATCCTCATTAAACTTCGACATAATCTAACTCCTCATTCTCTTAATTCAACCGCTTTCACTTTTCCAACAATATCATAATAATTATTTTATCACATACTTCGTGCCTCTCCCCCTGCCTTCAATTTTCACAACACCTTTTTTACCCATCTCTTTCAGCAGCTGCGTCGTCTTTGATTTTCCAAACTCGACATAAGGAGCAATTTCGCTGATTGACTTCAGCATTGTCCTGCTTAAAATCTTATATACGCTTCTTTCGTCTTCTGTTAAATTCAGGTTGTTCTCAAAAACAGGGAGCACAATCTTAATTGTATTTTCCGACACTTCAAAATCCGGTTGTTTTAATCCTCCTTCATAGAGTTGCTTAATCCGTGTGATTCCCGTACCGAATATTTCGACAAACCCCAGCCTGTAAAATACATTTGCAAGATTTCTGTTTCTCAGAACGGAAAGCTTTCCCGATAAATACTCATCCTCTGTTATTCCGGATGGCAGTCCTCCCGGAGAAATAATTTCTATTCTGTCATCAAACATTGAAACTTTTATTTGCGGCTCCACATCCCACACCCTGTGAATCAATGCGTTTGCTATCGCTTCTCTGAATGCAGCCTCCGGTATTTTTTCTACCTTTTTCCTGTCGGCGCCCTGTATTTCTTCATACTGATAATAATCTTTGAATACCTCCAGGGCTTTTTCATATGCCGCCAAAATAGATATCCTGTCAAATGTCGCTCTCTTTTGGATCACGCTGATGCTTTCACCGAATTTCACAATATCAATTCCCGGAAAATGATTTTTGTCCGCTAAAATACCAGCCGCATTATTATATCCAATGTTGCTGTTATATAAATTCAATGTTTTCAAGGTATCCTGATTAAAGGTTTCAATCTGAATGCATTCTTTTAATTTTTGGCTTAAAGTATCAAACGTCAACTCTTGATCTTCGCACGGCAATTCTTCAAATTTAATATTTTTCCCTTCCAAAATCAGTCTTGTCAACTCCAGTGTGTCAACCTCTATTGTTGCGGTATCATTTCGTTTGTATGCTTTTGATTTATATAAATATGGCTTTTGAAGCCCGCTTTTCACAGTCAGTTTTATCGTTCTGTCGTTATTCTGCAATTCCAGTGTATAATCCGGCTGCGGAGTAATACTGTCATTCACTTTGTTTTCAATATCCAGGCATGCTTGTTCTGCATCCGACAATCCTTTGATGTTGCCATTATCATCAACACCAAAAAAAATTTCTCCTCCATCGTAATTGGAAAAAGCGCTTACTGTTTTTAAAAATGTATTCGTAATCTTCTCTTTAAATTCTGTTGTCCTTGTTTCACGCATACACTGTGCTTCCTTTCCAAATTTACTGCTTATATTATACGCAAAAATACGCAAAAAATCAATCGTATTTTTTTGCGATTGTTTTTCTGCGTATTTTCGCTCAATTATACTTTTATCCTCCTCGCAAATCTGTGTTCCGCTTCCGTCTTTTCTAATCTCGGCTGCCCGGATACCTCTGCAAGTGGATTGAAGTCCTTTTGCTTACTTGTATTTTATAATTCTCCCGCTGTTTGCGTTAATCACCACATTCGGCGAATTGTTGCCGTCATAACAGACTGTCAATTTATTCTTTGAATACTTTATTTTAGACGGCCAATAGCATTCATTTTTAACACGTCGCGACCAGATCATTTTTCCTTTCGGAGAAATTTTGTAAATCGTATCGCTGTAAAAACCTGTCACATACAAATTGCCGTTCTTATCAACGCACATCGCGGCACTGCCCTGGATTTCGGGAAAAAGATTCTTTTTCTTTAACAGCTTTTTCCCGTTTTGCTTATTCAGTTTGACAAACGTCCTGCCGTCAATAAGATAAACGTAGTTCTTATATGTTATAAAAGAAACCCCGCTCAGCTCAGCAGCCCGACGCTTCGTGCATTTATACTTCCATACAACCTTTCCGGCGGCCGTCTTCCCCAATATCGTACATTGTTCTTTATTATTACGGTATGTGGTTGTTTTACTGATTTTCGCGGCTTTTCCCTTCGATGCCGCCGCAGCCGGCATACACGCCAAACCAAGAGTCAGCATGATTACCAAAATTGCAATTACCCTTTTCAGACTTTTCATGATTCAATCCTCCTTTTCCCAGCTATTGTCGCAAATGTATTTTACATAAAAGAATACGGTATATTGCCTGTTTTTATAATAGTTTATTTTTTCAAATCTATCAAGCAAATTCACGACGTTCTCATAGTATGCCCCTTCGGGGCGGGGAAGCAGCTTCGCTGTTTCACAAAGTATACCCCTAGGGCACCCCGTAACTCATGCCCCTTCGGGGCGGAGAAACAGCTACGCTGTTTCATAAGGTATAGAATCGATATAGATTTTCCTTTTCTTCACAGGCATCTTTATACATTTTAATCTCGGATAATTCAAAGCCGATCTTCTCTGCCGTTCTCCAGGATGCACTGTTCGAATCAAGAATCAACGCTATTATTTCACTTTCATGATAATGCTCGAAAAAGTAGGAAATATATGCCTTTGCAGCCTCCGTGACATAACCCGCTCTTCGAAATGAGGATCCCGCCAAGTAACAGATCCCCACCTTTTTCATGTCTTCAAAAAATGTACAGCCGACATTTCCAATGATCTCTCCCGTCGATTTCAGCAGGATTGTACACGGAATATAATCTGCCCTTGGGTCATCCCTTTTCGTCAGCTCCAGCGCCTCCTTTATCCAGTCTCCCATCCATTCATGTAAATCTTCATCAAAGCCGATTTCGCTCAGGCTTCCGTCTCTCGCCATTTCGGCATACGCAATTTCATCTCCCTGTTGGATTGACCGGATGATCAATCTCTCTGTCTCTATTCTCATCTTTCTGTTTCCTCTGTCATTCTATTTTCTCATTTATTACAATCGGCCGGACCTGAGTCCGACCGACCTTCACTTGAATTCAGCATTATTTCTCTTCAAAAAGTTAAGAAAGTACACTCTTATCTCTGTATTCTCAGACGCTTTCAACGCCTTCGCTTACGGCAAGTTTCTGCTTCCTGAGAATCCTCTGAATGCTTTTCTCCGACAGAGAAAAACTGTGGGCAAGCTCCTGTAAGCCCATTCCGCTTTTGTAGGCCTCATAAATTCTTTCGTTGCGCTCACGAAAGAAGGCCTTGGCGGAGGTCGTACTGCCCCACTCCTGTTTCTCCTTGCATGGAATATAAATCAATTTTCCGTCTACATATTGCTGAATCGTTTCTATTAATTCCCGCGGCAGCACATTCTCCGCTTTAATATAGCTCATAATGCTCCTCCAGATCATACTCTCTCCGGATTCATCTGAGCTTACGATTCATTTATTTAAGCTCAGACTACTGAGCAATAACAGATCTTCTGGTCATAAAGCTACGCTCCTTTCCTACTACATAAACATATTTTTCTTAATCATATGTGGCCGAAGCTTACATTTCAACCTTAAGAACGTTTATAAATAAACTTGCGCCACATCAAATCAACTATTTATATTTCTTATCGCCTTAGATAATATTTCCTCTGCATCATTACCTTCAATATCCAAATATTCCGCACAGATCAATTCCGTTTCCTTAATGCCGAACATATTCTTCACCAAATAGTCTATGTAGTCAAAACTAAATCTCGGATTGTATCTTCCCCCGGCTGTCGTAATATAATATAGTTTCTTTGCTTTGCACAATCCCTGCGGGAGTCCATCTTCATTATATTTCGTAACAATCCCTATCGCATAGATATTTTCTAAATATGTTTTTAAAATAGCCGGAAACTGGCCGTCCCAGTACGGGGCTGATACCACTATCACATCGGCTTCGGCAAACTGCTTCGGCAGATGAAAGATGCTGTCATCATAATTTTGCTTTTCAATCTGAGCTTCTCGATAATTCAGGCTTTCCTCATTAAGCGGCTTAATCTCCAGATCAGTTAATCTGACCTCTTCAAAAGCTCCCAGCTTGTCCAATAAGGCTTTTGCTAATCTGTTTGTCCTCGACTCTGTCCTTACACAGGCATTCACATATAAGATCATTTTTCTCCCTTTCTCCCTATGCTACTTGTCAACAACAATTCTCACTTCCTGCCTCTCTTCCTCACGCTCTTAATAATATCGTTCACGTCGCTTTCCTCATATCCAACGGATGCCGCCCATTTTTGCGCTTCATCCAAGGATTTTTCAAACTCCTGTACCGTAGGAAGCTTCAATGTCTTTAGCATAATGGCATCACCGGAGGCGTATGCAACCAGCTTATCCCCTGTGCCAATGGAGAGCATTTTCCGTATGCTGACCGGTAGCGATATCTGCCCTTTCGAGGATACAGTCAAAATCTGCATATTCATAAACTTACTCCTTCCATAAACAAACCTTTGTAAGATTTTCTTACATACAGTATGCCATAAAGCTGCTTTTTATTCAAGTCTTTTATATCCTTGCTTTTGCCATGCACGGTTTGTCTTTGCTACACTTGCCTCTTGTTCATATTCAGCACGCTCAGGACGACAAATATCGCGGCAAAGGCAACGGCAGCAAGGACGGCTTCTCTGTATACATTTGCTTCTTCCACGCCGCACAGCAGAGAATTAACGTTCATCAGCAGAGCGGGCGAGTATGCCTTTGCCTTCGGTATGGCACGCAATACATAGGCAAGCAGTACTATTCCGCCGGTACACAGGATAACGCTCGTATTATTTTGCAGCAGTGACGAAAACAGAACAACGAGACTGATGACCCACACGCCGAACAGCCACCACATGGCTGCCGCCGAAAACAAATGACGCGCAATCCCGTTGTCCCAGAAATAAACGGTATAGCCGTAGGTAATCGAGAAACAAAGTCCGTAGCCCAATGTCCACAGAGAGAAAAGCAGCACAGTCTTCGCCAATACGACCTTATATCTCGACAGGCCCTTCGTCAGCGCAAGCAGCAGTGTCCCGGATCTGTATTCTTTTGTAAAACTGTCGCTGAAAATCAGTACAAAGGCGATCAGGGCGATTGGGATATTCTTAAAAAACTGTCCCCACGAGGTCATCGCATCCACCTGGACGTTTGCGACGGTCAATCCGCTTTCCGCCAGTGAAGCAGAAAACATTTCCATCATCCACGGCGTCAGCTTCGCGATCGCGGGATTCATTATGCCGAACAGGGCAAACAACAATACAAGAATGATGAGCCTGCCTGTCCGCGCGGTTTCCAGAATTTCCTTTTTCATAAAAGCAAACAATGGCTTCATTTCGTCACCTCCAGAAAAAGCGATTCAAGTGTCGGTTCGATTCGCTCGATCCTCTGTATGGGTATTCTGTTCTCGGCAACATATCGCACAATGTCAAAGAAACGCTCCTTATCGCCATGGAAAGTGAGCGTATTTTCTTCTCCGGTCTTGAGATCATTGAATGCTTTTATCAGGTTGCCGGCGTCTTCCTTTTGTTCCGTTTCGATGATAAATCCGTCCGACGGCCGCATACTTCGAAGCTCTTCGATCGTTCCCTGCATTGCAATCTTTCCGTCGTTCAGAAACGCGGCCTCAGTGCAGATCCGCTCCACATCAGAGAGAATGTGCGTGGAGAAAAGTATCGTAGTCTGCTCTTTGGCTGCAAGGAGGATATCCAGTATTTCCTTGCGGCCGACAGGATCAAGAGCAGACGTCGGCTCGTCGCAGATCAAAAGCTTCGGCCGGTTCAGCAGTGCCTGAGCAATTCCCAGGCGCTGCTTCATACCTCTTGAAAAGCCTTTGATCCGGCGCCGCTCCTGCCCAAGGCCCACCAGCTTTAGCAACTCATTGCTTCTCGTAGCTAAATCCGCCTTACCCATTCCGCTGATCTCCCCACAGAAACGCAGATATTCCAGGGGCGTCATGTACGCATAAAATTCCGGCACATCGGGAAGGTAGCCAATGTGCCGGTTTGTGCGAGTCTGCCCGAAGCATACCTTTTCGCCACAGACGTGAACCTGCCCACTGTCAGGTTTCAGCAGTCCCAGGATCGCTTTCATCGTCGTTGTCTTCCCTGCTCCGTTTCTGCCGATAAAGCCGAAAATACTATGTTCCGGCACGGTCAGGTCAAGTCCGCGAAGCACCTCTTTACCGCCAAAGCTCTTTTTCAGATTCTCTATTGCCAGTATTTCCATGTCCATATCCGTCTCCATTCCGCCGCCAGATCCTTCCTGCTAATTTCGCCGGCGGCACATATAGTACACTAAATGTCTTCCCGCCCAAGCAGGAAGTACAGGATCGGACCGATAAACTCCATGCCGATGATCACTACGACAAGCCACAGCGTGCGATTCCCTCTTTTGTAATTCTTATGGGTCAGAATGTGATACAACGTGTAGCCCAGAAGGGCAAATTCCACGATCGCAAGCGGAATGAGGAAGGGGAGGAGTTCTGTAATTTTTTCCATAATTTTTTCCATTCTATTTTTCGTCCTTTCTGAAAATCTCTACACAGAAGCCCTTGTACCCGCAGTGTGTGCAGCTGAGCTTCCTCAGGGTCGGGGTATGCCCTGCAAAAAATGCTTCCTTCAGACCAGGTTTGAAAACCTCGTGACACTGCGGACAGATATATGCGACCCTTGAAAAATAGTACCTTGTCACCCAGACCGCATAGGGAATGGCAATAAAAACATAAACAACAAAGGGAAGCCAAAATCCCTCGGCGATCCAGAGGATAAGCGATGCCCATTGGAGGATGCTGAGGGGGATACCCGTGAGCAGCAAAACGGCATGGAGCCGCCTCATTTCTTTTTTGTTTTCCATCTGATAAGCTATATCACCGATCGATTCGATGGAGAAATTGGAGACGCTTTTTAACGCCCTCCTGATCCCGCCAAGCAGCTCGAGCTTTGCCTGCCGTTCTTCGATCTCCCCGGAAAGCGCCTGCTCCTGCTGCTCCAGAAGGACAGAGATCACGCTTCCTGGATCCGCCTCAGACAGCAGCTCTCCAATGCTGTTTATGGAAAGCCCGGCGTCGCGGAGAAAACAGATGATCTTCATGCGCTTGAGGTCATCTTCCGAATAGAGCCGTCTGCCTCCTTCGGAGAGCTCGCTTGGCGTCAGGATGCCGCGGGTATCGTAATATTGTACAGTCCGGACGGATACGCCACAGAGCTTCGCCATTTCTCCAGTCGTGTATTTTGACATAGCTTTTTCCTCCTTTCGCGCTCATGTTACTACATTACGCAGCGTCACAAGCAATACCTTACGCAAGGGGATTAATTAAAATTTCTTTTCTACAGGATACAGTTTCTTGAAAAGTCATCGTCTTCGTGTATAATGAAAGTACGCAAAGAGAAGATTTGACGGAAGATTTACGGAGGCGGATCAGATGACGGTGAAAGATTACCCCTACCTTTACGAGACCCATATGCACACCCGGCCCGGGAGTGCCTGCGCGCGCAACTCCGGTGCAGAGATGGCAGAGGCAGCTCATCTTATGGGCTATACAGGGATTATTATAACAGATCACAATTGGGGCGGCAATACCGGCATCGACCGGACTCTGCCTTGGGAACAGTGGGTGGACGACTTTACGACAGGCTACAGAGAAGCCCTGGAATATGGACAGGCACACGACCTTGACGTATTCTGGGGATATGAGGCGGGATATCAGGGCACAGAATTTCTGATCTACGGGGTTACGCCGGACTGGCTAAAGGCGCACCCAGAGATCCGCGATGCAGATGTGAAAGAACAATACCGGCTGATCCATGAGGGCGGCGGCATGGTTATCCACGCGCACCCGTTCCGTGAGGCCGAGTATATCCCCGAGATACGACTGTACCCGGAATATGTGGACGGAGTGGAGGGATTCAACGCTTCCCACTCCGACACCGGCAGCAGCCACTATCACCCGGAGTACGACCGTCGGGCGGTCCGCTATGCCAATGAGCACGGCCTTCCGATCACCGCAGGTTCAGACATCCACGGCTCAGACCTGCGGGGCGGCGGTGTCGCCTTCAAGCGGCGGCTTCCGTCCGTGCAGGATTACTGCAGGGCGATCCTCGGCGGAGAAGATTACGTGCTGACCAACGGTGACGCTGTATTTGATAAAAAGGGGACGACGCTTTACACAAGTCTATGAAATGGATTTATTCCTCTTTCCGGCATACAATGACCGCCGCGTCCTCATCCATGATATTTTCAAGCCGAAATCCGGCGCTTCGCAGCAGAGCCGTCTCATGCTCCATAGTCAGCGGAATATCAAAATGGACAAAGCGATCCTCCGGAATCGCGGATTGCTTTCTCCTCTTCAGATAGACGTCCCGCAAAAGTTCTTCCTCCTCGTCGCAGCAGGCGATATAGTCTCCCAGGATAAAAAAACCGCCTGCCTTCACGCTGCGGTAAATTTTCCGATACAGTTCCTCCTTGCGTTCCGGCAGGAAATGATGCAGGCTTTCAAAGGAGATCACGGCATCCCACTGTTCATGCCCGGGATCGTATTGAAAATAATCCTGACACACTGCATTAAAATGCCTGTCCGGATATTTTTCTATCAGCTTATCCAGCATGTCCCGGCACAGATCCACTCCTGTTACCTCTATATCCGGATCCTTTTTCCAGATCAGATCCAGCTCCAGTCCTGTGCCGCATCCCAGATCCAGAATTTTCCGGCATCCGTCCGGCACCGCTTCGGCGACCAGCCGATACGATTTTTTCCAGACAGACATGTGCTCCTCATAGCCGTCCAGACGCTTCGCGAAGAATTCCGCCATCTCCTCCAGCGGGGCATTCTCCGTATCCTGAAGCCATTGCTTTAATCCCCGTAAATACGCTTCCTGTGTTTCCATAACGCTCTCCTTTTCCATTCCTTTCATTCGTTTACAGATAGCGTATCTTTTTTAAAAGGCAATTGCAACCTCATCTTTATTTATAACGAAAGCTGTTCCTTCACTTTTTTGAAAAGCCGGGCGCTCCAGCTGTCCTCATCCGTCTCTGCCGCGCCTATTTTCCGCCGCCCGGTATTCCTCCAGCAAATCCTCCGCCAGATAGCCATCGCTCATGCAGTGAAGATCTGATACTCCGTCCCGGATCAGTTCTCGTTCTACCGAATGATAAAAAAAGTCCATCGCCTCTCTGACGGTGATACCTGCAAGCTCGGCAAAACGCAGGATAACACGACCATATTTCATCTGCAGTAAAGTAGCGTTAGCCCTCATACTTCAAAACTCCTCTCAAATTTCAGATAGTGATCCAAGACCTCTTGACTGCGGAAGCAGATCTGCAAATTTGGGTTCTCCATAGCCAGTCTGCCAATCGCCGCCGACTTGCTGATCAACCCCTCAAAGTACAACTCCACAGTATCATATACACGGTCATTCGCCACACCGCCTGTTATAATATCATAATCTGATACATCCTTTCCCATACGGCACTGCGAAATAAAATCCAGCCATTCCTCTGAATAGGTTTCAAATTTTCTCTCACTGTATATCCTCAATGCCGCTTCATCAAAATTGTATACAGAAACAATTCCCTTCATCCCTCTGCGAATAAACTTTTTGCACCAGTTTCTTGCCTGTTTTTCGATTGGCGTTGTATAAAAACCTGCTCCGAAGTCTACCTCTTTCCGAGAATGCAAAATATCCGGTCTTTCTATTATTCTGTCAGATCCGTGAAATAAAATCATACCGTTACTCCCTTTTCTTTCATCCTATCGAGCAGATCGTTCACAATGTAATCCTTCCCCTGCGTGTGAAGCACATCATAACAAGGAATAATATAGTTATCCAGAATATCACTGTTTCTCGTGAATGCATCATAAATGACAGACGCATCTACTCGCAGACGCACAGCGACATTTTCTATGCAGAAAACCGCGAACTTCAACTCTTCTCCCGTATAATCTCCGACTTCAGAGATATCCCTGTCCTGTCCCACATTGTCAATCAAATTATCAATGAATTTAGCTGCGCTTATTTTTTTCTCAGCATCCATTTCCGATTCGTCCTTTTCCTGTAAACTGGTTTCATTATACCATAAACACAGCGCCCTCGGCTACCACCTTTGCATTTCTTTCTCTGTCCCAAACGTTATCTCCAAAAGCTCCGCAGCGATATCCTTGCTGCACACTCTCATCAGATTGTCTTCCGCATTATCCATTCAAAAGAATCTCCATCTCATGCCACTTTTCTCCGCCCCATTTGGACGCGGATTCACCGAGATCCCGGAATCCGAATTTTGTGTACATCTCCACTTTGTCCTCATGGCAGGTGAGGACCATTCTCTCAATGCCCCTCATCTCTTCCCTGCGGCAATAATTCAGAACAAGTTCCCGACCCAGGCCCTGCCGCCTGTACTCCGGCAGCACATCGAGGCCAAGCAGCATGATATTTTTCCCATCCGGGTCGTGCGTTGACGCGTCCGTAAAGAATTCATCCCGGAAGGACATTTCATTCGTGGCAATGCCATTCAGGAAGCCGGCAAGCTTTCCGCTCTCCCGGTCAACCGCCACCAGAAATCGATCTCCTGCTGCCTGAATGCGTGCCAGCATATGCTCCCTCAGACATGCCTCATTGGGCGGAAAGCACACTTCTTCGATATCTGCCGCCTCCTCTGCTTCCTCCGGCCTGATGCTCCGGAATTCAAAACGCTCATAAAGCCCCGCCTGCAATGCGACTCGGTATTCCAGAAGCCGGTAGACATGTCCGTCCCTGGCGTCCGTCCTGTCCTCCCCGCCGACCAGCGATAATCCGAGCGATCTTGCCAGCGCGTTCGCCGCCGCGTTTTCCTCCCGCGCCGTGTAAACGAATTCTTTCGCGCCGCGCTCATCCCTGCAGAATTGCATCAGTCTTTGGACAATCTGCTTCCCGTATCCCTTGCGCACATAGTCCGGCCCGACACAGATCCCCGTATCCCCATACGTATGCGGACCCGTCTGCACAACTCCCGCAAAACCGATTGCCCTTCTGCTCGTCCTCTCGTAGACCAGAAACGCGTCGTGATCCTTCTGAAACGCGATCGTCCGCTCAATCCTGCGCCTGGCTCCCTCCTCATCCGGCGTCAGCTCCCAGAGCATGTATTTCGCGCTCTCCGGCCGCGACCAGACGTTGTCGTACATATCCTTCCAGTCAGAATACTTAGCTTTATCCAGAATCAGATCCTCTGTCGTGAGCATATTGCATCCTCCTCCGCATTTCAATGTTTATGAGTTGAAAAATCGAAGCAGAAAACCCCGCGCAGCGAAATTCCGGGACTGCACCGGTTCTCCGCTCGTCCGAATCTATCCCAGAATCATCGCCCAGCGATCTCAATCCGATCCATCACTCCCTGCACATCGATACCGGGATGGGTGAAGTAAATCTGGCAGATTTGCTCCGTCAGCGCGCGGCTGATCCCGCGCGTTTTCACAATGCGGTCAACCGACTTCCCGCGCCCGAGATCTCTCACGATCATCTCGACAATGCCCCGCAGTTCTCCGCTGCCGAGTTCCGGACACAGGCCGTCCGCGGCAGCTCCGGCCGTATTCTGCGCTTCGTCCTCCGTCAGCTCGATCCGCTTTATCGTCAGGTTTCCGCTCTCCTCATTGATCTCCAGTACAGCCATCGTCGCCGGCCGTCCGAAACGCCGCGGCCCGCCGCTCCCCGGATTCAGCCAGAGCCTGCCGTCTTCTTCCTTCTCCTCGTACTTGTGCGAGTGTCCGTAAATGACGACGTCTGCCCCTTCCGCCTTCGCGGACATCTGCTGCCTGTTGTGAACCATATATATTTTTTTGCCGTACAGCTCAAAGCAGGCCTCCTGCGGCAGCTCCTCCGCCCACTCCTTGTCACAGTTCCCCCGCACCGCAATCACCCGCGCGCATTCGCCCAGTCTGTCCAATGTCTTCTGATCCGCGACATCTCCGCCGTGCAGAATCAACTCCGACGACCGAAGCTGTTCGACCGCCGCCGGCCTTAAGATCCCGTGCGTATCGGATATCACCGCAATCTTGTGTATTTGCTTGGTTTTCTCAATACGTTCTTCCATTGATCCTACGCCTTTCTTTCTTTTTGTATTGATGGTCTTCTATCCATTTGTTATACTGATGAAGGGATGTACCGTACCATCATGCGGACAGCTCCCATTACCAGAGCGTATCTCTTGTGACATAAACTTTATTTTTCGGAGAGTAAAATACAGTGAAAGCTTTTATCTCTATAAAAGACATATTTCATCTGCACAGCGATTTCAGTCCCCACTCCGATCGTCTCACCAGGGCGGACTGGCTCTGCATGCTCACTTTGACCCTGCTCTTCGCCCTGATGGCATTCTTTCGGATTGGCAACACCTACGCGCCCCAGTCAGCCTACACTGCTCTGGCGGAGAATCCGGATATCGTCCTGGATTTCGGAGATTACATCGGCATCAGTTCAGTATCACTCTATCTGAATTGCCAGGCTAAACGTCATTTTACGCTCTCCGCCTACAATGAAGTGACCCGGGAATGGGAGCTTTTCAACGAGAACGCCGAGGCCTCCTCCGTCTTCACCTGGAATAAATTGAATGTCAATTATAACCTGCGATATCTGGGGCTTGTCGCGCTGGAGAGCGACACGGTTCTGAACGAACTAGTCGCCGTGACTACGGAGGGAGACGTGATCCTGCCTGTGAACGCAGGCGAATACCCGGAGCTTTTCGACGAACAGGATATGTTTCCCAAATACGTAACCTACATGGACGGCACAATGTTTGACGAGGTCTATCACGGGCGTACGGCCTATGAAATTCTGCACGGTCTTCCCGTCTATGAAACGACGCACCCATATTTCGGAAAGACCCTGATCTCCCTCGGCATCGCGCTCTTCGGGATGACGCCCTTCGGTATGCGCTTCATGTCGGCGATCTTCGGTATCCTGATAATACCGCTGATCTATCTCTTCGCGAAACGCCTTTTCAAAAATACATTCTGCGCGACGGCGACCGCCTTTCTGCTGGTCTTCGACTGCATGCATTTCACACTCTCCCGAATTGCTACACTCGATATCTTCGCTGCGTTTTTCATTCTGCTGATGTACTACTTTATGTACCGCTATATCGAGAAAGATACGGCATACCGGCAGAGCAAAACAACTTCAACTGCTGTCTCCTCCACATCGCCTATGCGCGGCAAGCTTCCGCCGCGTCAAGTGCTCCTCCCGCTCGCGCTTTGCGGCGTCAGCATGGGGCTCGGCATTGCCACGAAATGGACGGGAGTCTACGCGGGAGCGGGTCTTGCGCTCATCTTCCTGCTACACACGATCCGTCATAATCCCGGCGGGCAGATGTTACGCCTGTTCTTTTTCTGCTGTATCTTTTTCATCCTGATCCCGCTCGGTCTCTACACACTCAGCTTTCTGCCTGCCGGCACCTACACCGAATATTCAAATCTGCTGGAAAAAGCTATCAGGTGTACGCAGAACATGTTCCGCTATCACTCCAATCTGACGAACAAGCACTATTACGGCTCACCCTTCTATGAATGGCCAGTTATCTGGATGCCGCTGCTCGCCGCCAGCAACACCGTTGGCGCTGCGAAGACCAGCGCCGTCAACTACATGGGCAACCCGGCAATCTGGTGGCCCGGCATGCTCTGCTGTCTCTATGTCCTGTTCCGCTGGATCTTCCGAAGAGACCGTCAGGCAGGATTTCTCTCCATTGCATACCTGGCGCAGTATATCCCGTGGATGCTGGTACCCCGCCTCACGTTTATCTATCACTATTTCCCGGCCTCCATCATGATGCTCTTGTGCATGGGCTACACGATCAGCCGCATTCTCTGCAAATTTCAGGAAAAAGGAAGGGCAGCCATCGTCGGATATCTGACGGTCGCCGCCTGCTTCTTTCTCCTGTTTTATCCGGTTGTCTCCGGATACCCCTTTTATACAGAATGGGGGCTCCATCTGCGCTGGCTCAAAGACTGGATCCTCGTGCTTTAGCGTGTTCCAGCCTCAACCTGCCTGTAAAAATCAAAGCCCACATACAGGATCAATCCCAGCAGCCCTATTGCCGTATACTGGAGCGGAACGATCTCTACTGTAATTAAAAATGGCATAAAGCTCACGACAGAGATCAGCGAAAAGCCAAAAAAGACAGGAAGCTTCCTCACGTCAAGCATCGCATAGACAATCGCCAACAAATCCAACAGTATCCCGTATCTCTCATGCATGTGCGGCAGAGTATAGACCGTCACCGCCACCGTCAAAAGCGCCAGCGTCACGATCAGACAATCTGTGAGGCGAATCTTTTTTGTATAAAGATAGTAGGCAATCCCACCCAAGATCGCGACGGTCAGCAGGATCCCCGCACCGCTCACCTCAGCCGCATGGTGCAGCTCCGGCATCGCCTCTCCGAGCAGCGTATACAGATTCGGATAATTCAAAGTCCCCCACGGATAAAGCTCCGCCTGCCCAGAATAGACCCCCATCAGACTGGCCACGCTTCTGCCCATCAAAAACGCCGGAATAATGCTGATCACATAGATAAGCGGAATCCAGACAAAATGGCGCAGCTTTATTGTCCTCTGCTTCGCCCACAGAATAATCAGAAACGGAAGCAGAAACACCGCCTGTAGCTTAAACGCGAAGGCGACTGCTACAAAAATCAGACAAGCATTGCTGTTTCCTTTGAAAAGCCAATAGAGCGCGAACAGCAGAAACGCCGTGTAGATCATATCACACTGCGCCCAGTACGCTCCATCCAGCAGGACCGCTGGGGAAAACAGCAGGAAGGTCATCCCCAGAATCGCTTTTCTCACATTCCCGCTGAGCCGATGAACGATCAGAAACATTGCTGCCGCCGCCACATAGTCAAACAGAATTGAGACCAGCTTCAACAGATACAGGTCATCAAATTTCAGGTAAGACAGCAGGCACATAATGTACATATACGGTGAAGAGTAATTGGAAATCTCCATTCCGAGCGAGCGAAAACCGCCATTCTCCCGTATCTGGTCCATCCATGGCTTAAAGGCCCCATAGTAGTCCCCGGAAACGATTGGCAGCAATCTCAGACGCGCCAGAAACGCCAGCACTAGTATACAACATACAAAAACCAAATCCACTACCTGGCATCTGAGCGATCCAAGCTTCACTTCCCGGGACATCGCCCGGTCAAATACCCGTTCTTTCATCTGCAAATTCCCTGCTCTCTACCATATGATACACATTCCTCAGAATCGGAAATCTCTGCGGTTGGAATTCTTGATGTCCTCGATGTGCTGCGCCGCGATATTTCGAATCTTCTCCTTCGGAATCTTCGCAAGCTCCTTTTCGATCAACTCGAAGCCGAGCTTCTTTGTCTCCTCGGACGCGTAGTCCACGAGATATTCGGTCAGCGTCATCAGCGCGTTCGGGTGGCAGCAATTCAGGATCTGCCCGTTCTTGCACAGGCTCATGAAACGGTCGCCCGTCCTTCCCTCGCGATAGCAGGCCGTGCAGAACGACGGGATATGCCCCTGCTCCATCAGCCAGCGCACCACCTCGTCCAATGTCCTCTGGTCGGACACGTCAAACTGCTCGGAATCGTGCGGACGCTCCTCCTCGGTGTAGCCGCCCACAGACGTGCGGGACGCGCCACTGATCTGCGAGATGCCGAGATCGAGCACGCGGCCGCGAACCTCCTGCGACTCTCTCGTCGAGATAATCATCCCGGTGTATGGCACCGCGATGCGGATGCAGGCAATGATCTTCTCAAACATCTCGTCCGGAATCGAATTGTCGAACACATCCGGATCAATATCATCGGCGTGCTTCACGCGCGGCACGCTGATCGTGTGCGGGCCGACGCCATGCACAGCCTCCAGATGCTCGGCGTGCATCAGCAAGCCGGCGAACTCGTATTTATACATCTCAAGACCGAACAAAACGCCGAGTCCCACGTCGTCGATGCCGCCCTCCATCGCGCGGTCCATCGCCTCGGTGTGATAATCGTAGTCATGCTTCGGTCCGGTCGGGTGCAGCTGCAGATAGCTCTGCTTGTGGTAAGTCTCCTGGAAAAGAATGTAGGTGCCGATCCCGGCCTCCTTTAATTTGCGGTAATCCTCGACGGTCGTCGCCGCGATGTTGACGTTCACGCGGCGGATCGCACCATTCTTGTGCTGGATGCTGTAGATCGTCTTGATGCACTCCAGTATGTATTCGAGCGGATTGTTGATCGGATCCTCGCCCGCCTCAATCGCGAGACGCTTGTGCCCCATATCCTGCAGCGCGATCACCTCCTGGCGCACTTCCTCCTGCGTCAGCTTCTTGCGCGCGATGTGTTTGTTCTTCAAATGGTACGGGCAGTAGAGGCAACCGTTCACACAGTAATTTGACAGATACAACGGCGCGAACATCACGATACGGTTCCCATAGAACGCCAGCTTGATCTCTTTCGCGATCTGGTACATCTCCTCGACCTTCTCCGGGATGTCGCACGCCAGGAGCACGGAGGCCTCCCGATGTGTCAAACCCTGACAGACCGCCCCGGTCGCCGTTTTCTGCGGACGCGCCTTTGCGAGAATCTGATCGATCAGCTCTACGTTATCCTTGTTCTTTTCCGCGTATTCGAGCGTCTCCAGAATCTCCTCGTGGTTGATGAATTCTTCTGCCTTCAGTGATTTCGGGTTGTAAACTGCCATCTTGCATTCCTCTTTTCTTCTCTTTATTTTCTCTGTCCTTTTTTCTTCGGTCAGATCATTTCGATACTCTTCGTTCTTTTCTCACAGCGCTTTTTATCCTCGACTTAATGTGGATCTTTCCATCCACTGATGTCGCCCCGTGCGGTCACGACATGATAGCCAATCGACTTCATACGCTGCTCCAGACAATGCCTGCACTGCGCCGACTCATCCCCGGTGCAGATCTTGTTGTCGTACAGCTCATACTTCTT